>JAYVCL010000142.1:0-6674 GCA_043749975.1 Burkholderiales bacterium | reverse complement strand
ATCGCGTGGAAGCTGCTGGCGTCGCCCAAGGTGCAAACGGTGTTCGTGGCCCCCGGCAATGGCGGCACGGCGGCCGATGTGCGGCTGCACAACGTGCCCATCACCGACTTCGCGGCCTTGGCCGACTTCGTGGTCACCGAACGCATCGTGCTCACCGTGGTCGGCCCCGAAGTGCCGCTGGCCGGCGGCGTGGTCGACGTGTTTCGCGCGCGCGGCTTGCGCGTGTTCGGCCCGACGCAGGCCGCAGCGCAACTGGAAAGCTCGAAGGCGTTTGCCAAGGACTTCATGCAGCGCCACGGCATTCCCACCGCCGCATATGAAACCTTCACCGAAGCAGCGGCTGCGCACGCGCATGTCGACCGCAAGGGCGCGCCCATCGTCGTCAAGGCCGACGGCCTGGCGGCCGGCAAGGGCGTGGTGGTGGCCGCCACGCTTCAAGAAGCGCACGCCGCCATCGACTGGATGCTGGGCCGGGATGCCGACCCGGCCGACACCCCGGCCGACAACCGCCTCGGCGTGCAGCACAACGCGGCTGGCGCGCGCGTCGTCATCGAAGACTTTCTGGAAGGCGAAGAAGCCAGCTTCATCGTTCTGTGCGACGGCAAGAACGTGCTGTCGCTCGCCACCAGCCAGGACCACAAGCGCCTGCTCGACAACGACCAGGGCCCGAACACCGGCGGCATGGGCGCGTATTCACCGGCCCCGGTGGTCACGCCCAATGTGCATGCCAAGGTGATGAAGGAAATCATCCACCCCACGATTGCCGGCATGGCGAAAGACGGCATCGTCTACACCGGCTTTTTGTACGCCGGCTTGATGATCGACGCGCACGGCCAGCCGCGCACGGTGGAGTTCAATTGCCGCCTGGGCGACCCCGAGACGCAGCCGATCATGATGCGGCTCAAGACCGACCTGTTCGACGTCTTGATGCACGCCACCGACCAGACGCTGGACCGGGTCAGCCTGCACTGGGATCGCCGCGTGGCGCTGGGCGTGGTGATGGCTGCGCACGGCTACCCGGCGGAGCCGCGCAAGGGCGATGTCATCTCTGGCCTGCCCGCCGAAATGGCGGACGTGATGGTGTTCCATGCCGGCACGGCACCCCAGGTCGGGCCGGCCGTCACGTCGGGCGGGCGCGTGTTGTGCGTCACTGCGCTGGGCGACTCGACCAAGATGGCGCAGCAGCGGGCGTATGAGGTGCTGCAATCCATTCGCTTCGACGGCATGCAGTTCAGGCGCGACATCGGCCACCGGGCCATCAAACGCTGATGCAAACCCAAGCCGTTCGAGACTACTTGCTGGGCCTGCAAGACCGCATCGTCGGCGCGCTGGAGGTCGAAGGCGGCGAGCCCTTCGCGGCCGATGCCTGGACACGCGAACCGGGTGGCCGACTGGAAGGCGACGGCTGCTCGCGGCTGATCGAAGACGGTGCCTTGCTGGAACGCGGCGGCTGCAATTTTTCCCACGTGAAGGGCAAGGTGTTGCCGCCTTCGGCCACCCAGCATCGGCCCGAGCTGGCGGGCGCGCCGTTCGAGGCGATGGGCGTGTCGCTGGTGATGCACCCGCGCAATCCGCATGTGCCCACGGTGCACATGAACGTGCGCATGTTCGCCGCCTTGCCCGAAGGCCGCGAGCCGGTGGTGTGGTTCGGCGGCGGCATGGACCTGACGCCCTACTACGGCTACGAAGAAGACGCGCAACACTTTCACCGTGTCAATCGCGACGCGCTGGCACCCTTCGGCGACGACAAATATCCGCGCTTCAAACAGTGGTGCGACGAATATTTTTTTTTGAAGCATCGCAACGAGCCGCGCGGTGTGGGCGGCGTGTTTTTCGACGACTTTTCAGAGCTGGGTTTCGACGCCAGCTTCGCCATGATGCGCAGCGTGGGCGATGCCCTGGTCGACGCCTATGTGCCGATCGTGCAGCGGCGCAAGGGCCTGCCCTACGGCGAACGCGAGCGTGACTTTCAAGCCTATCGGCGCGGCCGCTACGTCGAGTTCAATTTGGTCTTCGACCGCGGCACCTTGTTCGGTTTGCAGTCTGGCGGACGCACCGAAAGCATCCTGATGTCGTTGCCGCCGATCGTGCGCTGGCGCTACAACTGGAGCCCCGCAGCCGGCACGCCGGAAGCGCGCCTTTACAGCGACTTTCTGCGGCCACGCGATTGGGCCAACTGGGCCCCGGGGATCTCGGCTTGAGCGCCCAGCGCATCGGTCTGTTCGGCGGCAGCTTCGACCCGGTGCACAGCGCGCACCTGGCGCTGGCGCAAGTGGCGTTGGCGCAGTTGCAGCTCGACAGCGTGCGCTGGGTGCCAGCCGGGCAGGCGTGGCAAAAGGCGCGCCCGATGACCGCTGCCGAACACCGTGCGGCGATGGTGCAACTGGCCATTGCCGGCGAGCCGCGCTTCACGCTGGAGCGTTGTGAGCTGGACCGCAGCGGCCCGAGCTACACGCTGGACACGGTGCGTGAACTGCAAGCCGCCGAGCCCGGCGCACAGTGGTTTTTGGTCATCGGGCAAGACCAGTACGCCGCGCTGCACACCTGGCGCGATTGGCCGCAACTGTTGCAACGCGTGACGCTGGCGGTGGCCAATCGGCCCGGGGCTGTGCTGCTCGCCAACGCGCAGGTTCACGCGGCGGGCCATCAACCGGTGGCCTTGCCGATGCTGGACATATCGAGCACCGAGATTCGACACCGCGTCTCGCGCGGGCTGCCCATCGACCGTTTGGTGCCCGCTGCGGTTGCGCGCTATATTGACCGGCACCACCTCTATCGAGGCCACGCTTAGCACCAAGGAGCTGAATGGACATTCGTAAACTGCAACGCTGCATCGTCGATGGGCTGGAAGACGTGAAAGGCCAGAACATCGTGGTCTTCGACACCGAACATTTGTCGGCCCTGTTCGAGCGCGTGATCATCGCGTCGGGCACCAGCAACCGGCAAACCAAGGCCCTCGCGGCCAGCGTTCGAGAGGCGGTGAAATCGCAGGGCTTCGGCACCTCGCGCACAGAAGGCGAAGCCAACGGCGAATGGATCATCGTGGACTGTGGCGCGGCGGTGGTGCACTTGATGCAGCCGTCCATCCGCGAGTACTACCGGCTCGAAGAAATCTGGGGCGACAAGCCGGTGAAGATGAAGATCGACAGTGCACCGGTGCGCCTGGTCAAGGCCTCGCCCGCCGAGACCCCTGCGGCGGCCAAGAAAGCCGCGGCGAAAAAAGTGGCAATCAAGAAAGCACCCGTCGCCAAGCCAGCCGCCAGCAAGGCAGCGGCCGCCGGCAAAGCGGTTGCCAAGCGCCCGGCGGTGAAGCGAGCCGCGCCGGTCAAGACCGGCATCACGCGCACGGTCGGCGTCAAGACGCCCGTGGCGAGAAAAGCAGCCTCCAAGACGCCGGTGATGGTGGTGGCGCCAACCAAGCGAGTCGCTGCCAAGCAGGCTGCAGCCAAGAACGCGCCGGCCCGCAAGACTGCGGCTAAGACGGTGGCCAAGAAGGTCGCCAAGAAGGCCAGCCCGCGCGCGTGAAGCTGCTGCTGGTGGCCGTGGGGCAGCGCCAGCCGGCCTGGGCCGAGGCCGCTTACGGCGATTTCGCCAAGCGCTTTCCACCCGAGATGCGGCTTGAGTTGAAGGCCGTGAAGGCCGAGGCTCGCGGTTCCAAAACCCCGCAGCAGTTGATGGCCGCCGAGGCCGCTCGCTTGAGCGCCGCGCTGCCCAAGGGCGTGCGCCGCGTGATGCTCGACGAACACGGCACCCGCCTGACCACCGTGCAACTCGCCAAGCGCATGCAGGCATGGTTGGCCGATGGTCGCGACGTGGCCTTGTTGGTGGGCGGCCCCGACGGCCTGGATGCGTCTTTGAAAGCCACTGCCGACGAAACCATGCGCCTGTCCGACCTGACGCTGCCGCACGCCTTCGTGCGCGTCTGGCTGGCCGAGGCGCTGTACCGCGCCTGGACGGTGCTGGTGAACCATCCGTATCACCGTGAATAGGCTCATCGAGTGAGCCAGTTCATTTATCTCGCATCGCAAAGCCCGCGCCGGCGCCAGTTGCTCGAACAACTCGGCGTTCGCTACGAGCTGCTGCTGCCCGCGCCCGATGAAGACGCCGAAGCGCTGGAAGCCACCATCGTCGGTGAACTGCCGCTGCACTACGTTGAACGCGTCACCCGCGCCAAGCTGCACGCCGCCAGCACGCGCCTGCGTGCGCGCGGCCTGCCAGCGGCACCGATCCTGTGTTCTGACACCACGGTCGCACTCGGCCGGCGCATTCTGGGCAAACCGGCGGACGCTGCCGATGCCGTGGCCACGCTGAGCTTGCTGTCGGGCCGCAGCCACCGCGTGATCACGGCGGTCGCGCTGGGCTGGGGCCGCAGCGGTGACTACAAAGAGGCTTTGCTGACGAACGTCTCGCACGTGCGTTTCGCCCCTTTGAGCCAGGCGCAAATCGCCCGTTACGTCGACAGCGGCGAACCGTTCGGCAAGGCCGGTGCGTATGCGATTCAGAGCGCCGCTGCGGCATGGATCTCGCGCATCGACGGCAGCTACTCCGGCATCATGGGCTTGCCGCTTTTCGAGACGGCGCAATTACTGGCGAAAGCGAAGCTGAGGCATTGATCGTTGCGGCCCAGGCGGCGCAAGGTGTCGAATACCATCCCCTCATGCAAGACATCCTGATCAATTGGGCCCCGCAAGAAACACGCGTTGCGGTGGTCGAAAACGGGGCGGTGCAAGAACTGCACGTCGAACGCGCGCTCGAGCGCGGCCTGGTCGGCAATATTTACGCTGGCCGCGTGGCCCGCGTGCTGCCCGGCATGCAGTCGGCCTTCATCGACATCGGGCTGGAACGTGCCGCCTTTTTGCATGTGGCCGATGTGCATGTGGCCGGCGCGCCGCGGCATGAACACGGCCCCGGTGTGCCGCCCCCCACGCCCATCGAGCGGCTGGTGTTCGAGGGCCAGACGTTGACCGTGCAAGTGGTCAAGGACCCGATCGGTACCAAGGGCGCGCGGCTGTCGTCGCAAATCAGCATTGCCGGGCGACTGCTGGTGTTTTTGCCGCAAGACGATCACATCGGAATCTCGCAAAAAATCGGCTCGCACGAACTGCGCGAGCAGTTGCGAACCCGCATGATCCTGTTGGCCGGAAAGCCCGAAGACGGTGCCACCGGCGGCTTCATCTTGCGCACCAATGCCGAAGACGCCAGCGACGGCGAACTGGGTGATGACATCGCCTACCTGCGCCGCACCTGGGCGGCGGTGCGCGAGCGCAGCTTCAAGTCGCCCCCCGGCAGCTTGCTGCACCAGGACTTGAGCCTGGCCCAGCGCGTGCTGCGCGACCTGGCGCTCGACTCCACGCAGGCCATCCGCATCGACTCGGGCGAGCAGTTTCAGGCCCTGAAAACTTTCGGCGACCAGTTTGCGCCCACCTCGGTCGGCAAGCTAGAACACTACCGGGGCGAGCGGCCGATTTTCGACCTGTTCAACATCGACGACGAGATTGCGCGCGCGCTGGCTCGGCGTGTCGATTTGAAGTCGGGCGGCTACCTCATCATCGACCAGACCGAAGCGCTGACCACGGTCGACGTGAACACCGGCGGCTACGTGGGCGCGCGCAGCTTCGACGACACCATCTTCAAGACCAACCTGGAGGCCACGCAGGCGATTTCGCGCCAACTGCGGCTGCGCAACCTGGGCGGCATCATCATTGTCGACTTCATCGACATGGTGCGCGAGGAACACCAGGCCTCGGTGCTGGCCGAGTTTCGCAAGCAGTTGCAGCGCGACCGCACCAAGACAACCGTCAGCGGCTTCACCGGGCTGGGCCTGGTCGAGATGACGCGCAAGCGCACCCGCGAGTCGCTCGCCCACATGCTGTGCGAGCCCTGCCCGACGTGTGGCGGCAAGGGCCAGGTGAAAACCGCTCGCAGCGTGTGCTACGACATCCTGCGCGAAATCTTGCGCGAGGCGCGCCAGTTCAACCCCAAGGAATTTCGCATCATCGCGTCGGCCACCGTGGTGGAGATGCTGCTCGACGAAGAGAGCCAGCACCTGGCCGGCTTGAGCGATTTCATCGGCAAGCCGATCTCGTTGCAGGCCGAAGCGACGGGGTCGCCCGAGCAGTACGACATTGTTCTGATGTGAGGTTTCGCGGCGGCTCACGGCAGCTCACTTGCCACCCGCAAACCCGCATGCATCGGGTGCAGGAATGCGCCGCGGCGCGACGTGACCTTTGCCAGGAGCTGGCTGCCGCAGTAACATATTGGTGTCAAAGCACCAAAGTGAGGCTGGCATGAGCCGTCTGACCATCACCCTGTCCGAAGCCCGTTACCGGGCGCTCAAGGAAGCGTCCGCGCAGCGCGACAAGACCATCGGGCAACTGATCGACGAGAGCCTGGACTTCTACGGCATCAAGTCGCGGCAGGATGCGCGCGACCTCGTGCGCCGTGCGCGAGCACACAGCAAGCTGAGCGAAGACCAAGCGCTGGCCGTGGCGCAAGAACAAGTTCGAGCGGTGCGTCGCAAGCCGTGAGTCGCGCGGCGGTCATCGTCGACACCAACGTGGTCGTGGCGGGTCTGCTGACCGCGCACGAAGCTTCGCCCGTTGCCCGCATCCTGGACGGCATGCTGGCTGCCGCGTTTCCCTTTGTCGTGTCCGAGGCACTGCTGGCTGAATACC
>JAYVCL010000141.1:0-13725 GCA_043749975.1 Burkholderiales bacterium | reverse complement strand
CGCGCCTCGCAGAAGTCACAGGTGCGGCCTTCGCCGAGCGCGGGCAACGCCGCGCCGTCGCGCAGGCGAGCGAGGTCGATGCCGATGCCTGCGACCAGCAGTTCGGCGCTGGCGCGCACGTCGGGCAGCGGCAACTCGACGATCCGTTCGCTCTCATCCAGGAACACATAGGCAGCCGCGATGTCGCCCGGTGCCTCGCCCTGCGACGCCATCAGCGCGGCATAAAAGGGAAGCTGCGTGTCTTCGCCCTGTTTCACGGCCATGCGCAGCGCCGCGACCTGGCCGGTCTTGTAGTCGATCACCTGCGTCAGCGGGCCGTCGACACCCGGCACGCTGTCGACCCGGTCGAGCCGGCCATGCATCTGCACGCCGGCCCATTCGGCAGGATGCGCCGTCAGCTCACGTTCACCGTCCAGCCACTGCGCACCGTCCTGGTCGCGCGCATGCAGCCAGGCCACATAGCGCGGCACAAAGCGCGCGAAGCTGGCGCGGTAGGGCAGAAACTCGGCCTCGTCGATGCGCCCGAGGCGGGCTTCCTCGTCGGCTGCGGCATGCAATTGCCGGGCTTCGAGATCGGCCTCGACCGCCTGGGTTCGCGCCAGGTGAAATCGGTGCAGCACCGCATGCAGCCAAGTGCCGTAGTCGCGTTTTTGCACCTCGGTGTCGAGTTCATCGACGCTTTGCAGGCGCAGCATGCGCAGCGCAAAGAAGCGGTAGGGGCAGGCGCGCAAGGCCTCGCAGGCACTCGCACCCAGCGCGGCGGGAAGCAGCTCTGGCGCGGCCGGCAGGGGCCGCGCAACGGGGGCCGCTGCATGGGTTCGTTCGACCCGCGCGTCGACTGCGGCCGCAAGGCCAGCGCCACCGGTGCGCGCAACCGACAGCGCCAACTGGGCCAGCAAGGGGCTGACCGACAAGGGGTCGCCGGCGTCGTCGAGGCGGCGCAAGAACGTCACTTGCGGCATGCGCAGAATCTGCGCGAATGCCTGCGCCTCGGCCAGGCGGCGGGCCTCGCGTGCGGGCACGCCCAGCGCCTGCGCCTCGGCATCGCTCAGCAAGCCGGTCGGCAACATGGCACCACCCAGATGCGTCTCGTCGGCTCCAGGGAAGACCACGGCCGCAAACGGACGCAGCATGGCCTGGGCCAATGGCGTGATCACGACCTGCGGGTCGACGTCGCTGACGGGCACGAACGACGCATCTTCCAGGGCGGCATCGAACCAGTCGGCAAATCCCGCCAGCGACAGGGCCTGAACGCCTGTCTCTTCGAAACCCAGCAGCGCCGCATCGTCCAAGTGCAAGGCCAGCAGCACCTGCTGGCCCGCCGCGTCGACGCGCAGTCGCGACCACAGCCCACAGTCGCGCAAAGCCGCACGCAGCACGTGCAGCCAGGAGGCGAGGCTGCGCTGGCTGCGCTCACCGAACCGCGCCAACGTCTGGAAAGACGTGCGCAGCAGCGCTGTTGATGCAGGTTGCAGCCGGGCGATGTCACCCCGCCGAGCGGATTTGATGCCGTCGCGCCGCCAGTCACGCTCCAGGGCGTCGAGCGCGGCACGCTGATGGCCCGGCATGCCCCCCGCGCCGCAGCACGCCTTCAGCCAGTCCAGCCAATCGTCGCTTGAGGCGTCGGGCGAGGCGCAATTCAACACGCTGCGCACGCTGGCAGCAGCACGCGTGGTCGATAGCTTCCAACCGGTTTCATCGCGCACAGGAACTTGTTGGCGTGCCAGCAGCGCGCGCACACGGCGCACCAGGATTCGGTCTTGCGCGATCAACGCCACCGGCTGTACGCCTTGGTTCAGGTGGGCCAGCACGGCAGCGGCGGCGCGTTGAGCTTCGGCTTCGAAGTCGTCGCACACGGCGACGCTGAGTCGAGCCACGGTCGAAGCCGCACCGATCAACTCCGCAGCGCCGGCATCGGTGTCCACGCAAAGCGCTGGCACCTTGGTGCTCGCCGCATGGTCGAGAAGCCGCTGGGTCAAGGCGTCTGGTCCGCCGGCCTGCACCGCGATCCAGGCCGAGGGACGCAGGTCGAACAAGGCATCGGACGGCGGATTGGCAGCCGCCGCAGCCCACTCCAACGCAACGCGGCACAGCAGCCGCTCGCGCGTGCCGGCAATGCCTGCCAGGGCCGGTGACAGCGGCAACACCGCGCGGGCCTGCTCCCAATGCGCATCACGCTGCGCAGGCAGCACGCACGCCGCTGCCCGCACCAGGGCATGCGCCATTTGCACGACACAGGCCACCGCCAGCGCGAAGCCCCGCGCGTCGTTGCGTGCCCAGGCCGTCGCCCAGGACTGCCGGCTCAGCATCTGCGCGGCCTGCAATCGGTCGAGCGGCGCATCGAAACAAATCTGGCCGGCGCTGGGCTCGTGGCCCGTTGCGGGCGGCAGGCTGTGGGCCAGCGTCTGAGTCGTCTCGATGCGCGGCATCCAGCCGCCACGCTGCCCCCAGGCGCGTCGGGCCAGCGGCAGGTGTTGCGCGAACGGGACCAGCAGCACGGCATCGCGCAGGCTGACGTCGCGTTCATTCGCCCATTCGCTGGCCTGCGTCACCACCGCCGTCCAAACGTCGCGGTGCAGAGTTTCAAGCGGCAATTCAACTATCGACGGCATAGGAAGGATGTGCTGACGGGGCCCTGTCGCTGGCGACGAGAGCAAAGCCTTTGTGTCAGAATCATTCTGCCTTGCTGCGCGTTCTGCGCGGCGTTTGCCCGAGGACACCCCATGAGCAGCGAATTGATCAAGCACACTTCAGACGCATCGTTCGACGCCGATGTGCTCAAGTCCGATAAACCCGTTTTGGTGGATTACTGGGCAGAGTGGTGCGGCCCGTGCAAAGCGATCGCCCCGATCCTGGACGAGGTGTCCAAGGACTACGACGGCCGCCTCAGGATTGCGAAAATGAACGTCGACGAGAACCGTGACGTGCCCGCCAAGTTCGGCATCCGCGGCATCCCCACGCTGATGCTCTTCAAGGGCGGCGAACTGGCCGCGACCAAGGTCGGCGCGCTGTCCAAGGCCCAATTGACCGCCTTCATCGATACCCACCTATAATCGGTGGCAATGTGCAAGGGTGGCCGTTACCGGCCGCTTCTTGCACACGAATGTCAGGCACCTCGCCGACATGGTCACGATCAGCTTCCCAGCCTGATCAGGCGTCGCGGGGAATCGGCCCCCAAATCTCAGCAGTTGTTCGGCGCGCCAAGCGCGCAAGTCTGTGCAGCCCCGGTACCACCGGCCCGCTGATAGCCAGGCTCAGTATCCGCCGCCCTTGCTCCGCACGGGCCGCCCGCCCCCACTCCACGGTATGCCTCCATGCACCTGTCAGAACTGAAAGCGCTACACGTCTCGGAGCTCATCACGATGGGCGAGGCGCTGGAGATCGAGGCCGTCGCCCGCATGCGCAAGCAGGAGTTGATGTTCGCGATCATGAAGAAGCGCGCCAAGGGTGGCGAGCAGGTCTTCGGCGACGGCGTGCTCGAAGTGTTGCCCGATGGCTTCGGCTTCTTGCGTGCGCCGGACGCGAGCTACATGGCGTCCACCGACGACATCTACCTGAGCCCAAGCCAGATCCGCCGCTTCAACCTGCACACGGGCGATGCGGTGGAAGGCGAGGTGCGGGTTCCGAAAGACGGCGAGCGCTACTTTGCACTGGTCAAGGTCGACCGGGTGAATGGCCTCACGCCCGAGGAGAGCAAGCACAAGATCATGTTCGAGAACCTGACCCCACTGTTCCCGAAAGAACAGTTCAGGCTCGAGCGCGACATCAAGTCCGAGGAAAATATCACCAGCCGCATCATCGACCTGATCGCGCCGATCGGCAAAGGCCAGCGGGCGCTGCTGGTGGCACAGCCCAAGACTGGCAAGACGGTGATGATGCAGCAGATCGCGCACGCGCTCGTGGCCAACTACCCCGAGGTGTACCTAATCGTGCTGCTGGTCGACGAGCGCCCCGAGGAAGTGACCGAGATGGTGCGCACGGTGCGCGGTGAAGTCATCAGCTCCACCTTCGACGAACCTGCCGCGCGCCACGTGCAGGTGGCCGAGATGGTGATCGAGCGCGCCAAGCGGCTCGTCGAACTGAAAAAGGACGTGGTGATTCTGCTCGATTCGATCACACGCCTGGCCCGGGCCTACAACAACGTGCTGCCGTCGAGTGGCAAGGTGCTGACCGGCGGCATGGACTCGAACGCCTTGCAGCGGCCGAAGCGCTTTTTCGGTGCGGCGCGCAATGTCGAAGAAGGCGGTTCGCTGACCATCATCGGCACCGCCCTGGTCGACACCGGCAGCCGCATGGACGAGGTGATCTACGAAGAGTTCAAAGGCACTGGCAATTGCGAGATCCACCTCGACCGCCGCATGGCCGAGAAGCGCGTTTACCCATCCATCTTGCTGAACAAGTCGGGCACACGCCGCGAAGAGCTTTTGATGAAGCCCGAGATCCTGCAAAAAACCTGGATCTTGCGCAAGTTGCTGTACCCGATGGACGAGATCGAGGCGATGGAATTCATTCTCGACAAGATGAAGTCCACCAAGACCAACCTGGACTTCTTCGACATGATGCGGCGCGGCGGTTAGCAATGGGGCTCGCGTTATAATCATTGGTTTTCCGCATACTGGAAAGTGCGCCGAATGGTTCGGCGTGGCTCCCAAATATCAAGCGATCAAGCGTCAAGGATTCCCCATGAAAGAAGGCATTCACCCCACCTACCGCGATGTGTGTTTCGTGGACCTGTCCAACGGTTTCAAGTTTGTGACGCGTTCCTGCGCACAGACGCGTGAGACGGTGAAGATGGACGATGGCCGCGATCTGCCGCTGTACAAGCTGGAAACCACCAGCGAGTCGCATCCGTTCTACACCGGCACGCACAAGAGCGTGGACTCGCTGGGCGGCCGGGTCGAGAAGTTCCGCAACAAGTTCGCGCACCTCAAAAAGTGATCGCCAGTACGTGACTAAAAAGGCAGCTTAGGCTGCCTTTTTTTTGTTCGTATCTATTGCTGCATCATCGCTTTGGCAAACTCGAATCATCTTGAACTTGCCCACTCCCGCCCTCGTCACCCAGCGCGCAGCACAGCGCCTGCCCCGCGTGGCCTTGTTGTTGTTCTGCGCCGCCTATGTGATGCCGGGCTTGATCGGGCGCGACCCGTGGCGCGGTGCCGACATCACCGCCTTCGGCTACATGCTGAGCATCGCGCAGGGCCAGTCGAGCTGGCTGGCGCCCACCGTCACCGGGTTGCCGCCCGAGACGGCGGTGCTGCCGTTCTGGCTGGGTGCAGCGTCGATCAAGTTGCTGGGCTTTGCGATGAGCCCCGCCATGGCGGCGCGGCTGCCATTCGCCCTCTTGCTGATCAGCGTGCTGGTGCTGACCTGGTACTCGACCTACCACCTTGCCCGCACCGAGGCAGCGCAACCGTTGCCGTTCGCGTTCGGCGGAGAAGCCGATCCGGTGGACTACGCGCGCGCCATCGCCGACGGTGCGCTGCTGGCGCTGATCGCCACCTTGGGCTTGCTGCAGATCGGCCACGAGACGACGCCCGAACTGGGTCAGCTCGCCAGTGTTGCGCTGTTCATGTACGCCCTGTCCGCAAGCGCGTTCAGGGGTTTCCAGCCCAAGCTCGCGATGCTGCTGGCGCTGCCGGCCCTGACCGCCAGCGGCGCACCCAGCATGTCGCTCGCGCTCGGCATCGGCGGCACGGTGCTGTGCTGGAAATCGAGTTACCCCAGCGCGCAGCGCTTCACCGTGTGGGTCGCCGCGAGTGCGCTGCTGGCCATCGCAATCGCCTGGTCCTTAGGAGCCTGGGGCTGGCGACTTGGCAGCTACGACAGCGGTGGCCAGGTGCTGGCGCTGTTCAAGCAATTTGCCTGGTTCCTTTGGCCGTGCTGGCCGCTCGCGCTGTGGACTTTGTGGCGCTGGCGACGCCAGTTGCTGAAGCGGCACATCTCGGTGCCGCTGACGTGTCTGGCGGTGAGCCTGACGGCCTGTGTTGCGATGGGCGGCTCAGACCGAGCGCTGCTGCTGGGACTGCCCGCGCTGGCGGTGCTGGCAGCCTTCTCGCTGCCCACGCTCACGCGCGGCGGGGCGGCGGCCATCGACTGGTTTTCGGTTTTCTTTTTCAGCCTCAGCGCGCTGGTCATCTGGGTGGTCTACGTGGCGATGCAAACCGGCGTCCCAGCGCAGCCAGCGGCCAATGTCGTGCGTTTGGTTCCCGGCTTCAAGACCACCTTCTCGGCGGCCGCCTTGGTGCTGGCGGGCATCGCCACCCTGGCCTGGGTGTGGCTGGTGCAATGGCGCACCGGGCGCAACCGGCACCCGATCTGGAAGAGCATGGTGCTGCCCGCCAGCGGCGTGGCGCTGTGTTGGCTGCTGCTGATGACGCTGTGGCTGCCGCTGCTGGACCACGCACGCAGCTACCGGCCCCTGATCGACCGCATCGCCCAGCACGTGCCACGCGGCAGTTGCGTGGCCTCAGCCGACCTGGCCCGAGGTCAGGGTGTGGCGCTGGAGTACTTGGGCGGCTACCGGCTCGACACGGCGCACTCGCCAGCATCCACCACCTGCCCGTTCTGGCTGCGGCAAGAAGCCAGGCGCAGCTCGCTGCCCGCACCCTCGGGCTGGACCCTGGTGGCGCGCGAACGCCGCCCGACCGACAACGTAGAAGTCACCGCCATCTACCGACGTGCAGGGCCGACCGCTTCGGCTCAGTGAAGCGTCAAGGTGATTTCTGCAAGGGAAGCCTCGGCGTTTCGCTCGGTGGCTACAGTCCGAACCCGCGCAGCCGGGAACACCAGCTTGAAAGCCGAGCCTTTGCCAGGCTCACTTTGAATTTCGAGTTCGCCACCATGGCGCAAGACCACGTGCTTGACGATGGACAGGCCCAGCCCGGTGCCCCCGGTGTCGCGCGAGCGGCTGCCGTCCACGCGATAAAAACGCTCGGTCAGACGCGGCAGGTGCTCGCGCGCGATGCCGGGCCCGGAGTCGAGCACGTCGATCTCGCCCGAGCCGTCGCTGCGTGGCCGCCAGGCCACTTGAATGCTGCCGCCGGCGGGCGTGTAGCGCACCGCGTTGTTCACCAGGTTGGCCAGTGCGCTGAGCAGTTCGCCTTCGGTGCCAGCCAATTGCACGTCCACGGGCATTTGAAATGACAACGCATGGCGACCGGCCGAAAGAGCTTGCGCATCGATCTGCACTTGCATGAACAGGCGCTGCACGCCGACCCAGCGATCTGAAGGTGGGCGCGGGCTTCCTTCGAGTTGGGCAAGTGTCAGCAAGTCGCCCACCAGGGTCTGCATGCGCAGCGCTTGTTGCGACATCAGCTCCAGCACACGGCGACGCTCGACTTCGGTGAGTGTCAAGTTGACCATGGTTTCGATGAAGCCAGCCAGCACCGTCAACGGTGTGCGGATTTCGTGCGACACATTGGCCACGAAATCACGTCGCATCGCGTCGTTGCGCTCGCGCTCGGTGATGTCTTGCGACAGCACCAACTTCATGCCGTCGCCATAGCGTCTGACCAGCACAGAGATGGTTCCACGCGATCCCGGGCCCGGGAAGCTGACCACATCGTCGAACGCGCTCGATTGAAGATAGGCCACGAAGGCCGGCGCGCGCACGAGGTTGGTGACGCGCTGGCGGCGATCGCGCTGCGGATCAAGCCCGAAGTGGTCGGCCACGACCGAATTGCACCACTCGATCTGGTCGTTCGCGTCGAGCAGCATCACGCCATTGGGTGACGCTTCGATGGCCGACAGGAACTGATCGAGGCGCTGGTGCTCGGTGTCGACGCGACGCTCGAGCAGCCGAAGCGTGCGCTCGACGCGGTAGCCCACCTCGCCCCAGAAACCGGCGTCACGCGGCGCGGCAATATCTTGCTGCCCGCGCAACCACTGCATCAGTCTGTGCGCACGAACCGCGTCGATCACGGCATGCACCAGCGCGCCAGCCACAGCGCCCGCCAGCGCACCGGTGGAAGCAGCCTGGTACAACCCGCCAAGAAACATCCCCGCCATGCCGCCTGCAATCACCCACAACAGGCTGGCCAGCATTCTGGGGACAAGCCACTCCATGATCTCAACGGGCGCGCATCACGGTGCCGACAAGGCAGGCACTTGCTGGGTCAGCCGGTAGCCCGCACCGCGAACGGTTTCGATCATGCGGGCACATTGAACCGGCTCGAGCGCCTCGCGCAGCCGCTTCACGTGCACATCGACCGTGCGCTCTTCGATGAACACGTGGTCGCCCCACACGCGGTCGAGCAACTGCGAGCGGCTGTGCACACGCTCAGGGTGCGTCATGAAGAAATGCAGCAGTCGGAATTCGGTCGGGCCGACTCGCACTTCACGCTCGTCGCGCGTGACGCGACGCGTCGCCGGGTCGAGCTTGAGGCCGCCCACATCCACCAGCGTGTCGAGCGCCTCGGGGGCTTTGCGGCGCAGCACGGCGCGAATGCGGGCCAGCAACTCGCTGGTCGAAAACGGCTTGGTCAGATAGTCGTCGGCGCCCGCGTCGAGCCCGGAGATTTTGTCGCCCTCTTCCGCGCGCGCGGTGAGCATGATGATCGGCAACTCGCGCGTTCGCGTCTGACTTCGCCATTGCTTGGCCAGCGACAACCCCGATTGGCCGGGCAGCATCCAGTCGAGGATCACCAGGTCGGGCAAGACACGGTCGACAGCAGACTGCGCCTGGTCCGAGTTGGCGGCGATGGTCACCTCGAAGCCCGCGTGGCGCAGGTTGATCGCGATCAGCTCGGCAATGGCAGATTCGTCTTCGACCACCAGAATTCGGCTCATGTGAAACTTCCCTTTGGTTAACGGACCATCGACTCGACGTCTGACACCGAGTTGTGGCGCACGTCGGTGCCCTTGACCACGTAGATGATGACCTCGGCCAGGTTCTTCGCGTGGTCGCCCACGCGCTCGATCGCCTTGGCCACGAAGATGAGGTCGATGCTGGACGAGATGGTGCGCGGGTCTTCCATCATGAAGGTGATCAGCTTGCGCATCAGGCCTTCGAATTCCTGGTCGATCTGGTCGTCCTGCTTCAACACCTCGATGGCCTTTTCAACGTCGAGCCGCGCGAAGCCATCGAGTGCCTTTCGCAACAGCGTCACGGCCAGCTCCGCCTCGAACGCCAGGTCGCTCACCGGCAAACGCATGCGGCTGGAGACGCCGGTGTTGATGAGGCGCTGCACCGTGCGTGCGATGCGCGCCGCTTCATCGCCCACTCGCTCCAGGTTGGCGATGCTTTTACTGATCGCAATCAGCAGCCGAAGGTCGCGTGCGGTGGGCTGGCGGCGCGCGATGATGGAGAACAGATCGCGGTCGATCTCGACTTCCATCGCGTTGACTTTTTCTTCTTGCGCCAACACTTGAGACGCTGTTTCGCCGCTGAAGTGGGTCAGCGCATAGATCGCCTGGGCCACCTGGGACTCGACCAGGCCGCCCATCTCGAGCACGCGGGTGGAGATGCCGCTGAGTTCGGCATCGAACTGGGTCGAAAGATGTTTGTCGCTCATGTCTGCTCCCTTGTTTTTGCTTCACCCGCAGCAACGCAAATCGCGTCGACCGCCCTCACCCGAAGCGGCCGGTGATGTAGTCCTCGGTGTCTTTTTTCTTCGGCTTCATGAACAGCTCCGAGGTGGGACCGAACTCGATCAGGTCGCCCAGGTACATGTAGGCCGTGTAGTCGGAACAGCGAGCCGCCTGCTGCATGTTGTGGGTCACGATCACCACGGTGTAGTCGCTTTTCAGCTCGTGAATCAACTCCTCGATCTTGCCGGTCGAGATCGGATCCAGCGCCGAACAAGGTTCATCCAGCAGCAGCACCTCGGGCTTGATGGCGATGCCGCGTGCGATGCAAAGCCGCTGCTGCTGCCCGCCCGACAGGCCCGACCCGCTCTGGCTCAGCTTGTCCTTGACCTCGTTCCACAGCGCCGCTTTTTTCAGCGCCCACTCGACGCGCTCGTCCATTTCGGTGCGCGGCAGGGTCTCGAACAGACGCACGCCGAAGGCGATGTTGTCGTAGATCGACATCGGAAACGGCGTGGGTTTTTGGAACACCATGCCGACCTTCGCGCGCATCAGCGACACATCCTGCTTGCCCTCAAGAATATTCTCGCCGTCGAGCAGGATCTCGCCCTCGGCACGCTGATCCGGGTACAGCTCGAACATGCGGTTGAAGGTGCGCAGCAAGGTTGATTTCCCGCAGCCCGACGGTCCGATGAAGGCGGTGACCTTCTTCTCGGGAATGTCGAGGTTGATGCGCTTGAGCGCATGAAAGCTGCCGTAGTAGAAGTTCAGGCTGCGCACCGACAGTTTGACCTTCTCGATGACGGGCAGTTCGACTTTTGTGTCCATGCGGCGGTGACCTCGGGCCATCAATGTTTGTTGCGGAACAAAATCCGCGCCAGGATGTTCAGCGCCAGCACCCCCAGCGTGATCAAGAACACGCCGGCCCAGGCCAGCTTCTGCCAGTTCTCGTACGGGCTCATGGCGAATTTGAAAATCGTCACCGGCAGGCTGGCCATCGGCCCACCCAGATTCGAAGACCAGAACTGGTTCGACAGCGCGGTGAACAACAACGGTGCCGTCTCGCCGGAGATTCGGGCCAGCGCCAGCAGCACCCCGGTGAGCACGCCGGCCCGAGCCGCCTTCAGGGTGATGCTGGAGATGACCTTCCACTTCGGCGTGCCCAGGGCATACGCCGCTTCGCGCAAGGCGTTCGGGATCAACGACAACATGTTCTCGGTGGTGCGAATAACCACCGGGATCACGATCAGCGCCAAGGCCAGCACGCCAGCGAGACCCGAGAACCCTTTCATCGGCGTCACGACGACGGTGTAGATGAACAAGCCGATCACGATCGACGGCGCGGACAACAGGATGTCGTTGATGAATCGCGTGGCGCTTCCCAACCAGGTCTTTTGGCCGTACTCCGCCAGATAGATGCCTGCCATCACCCCAATCGGCGTCCCGATGACCGTGGCCAGCGACACCATCATCAGCGACCCCAAGATGGCGTTCGCCAGCCCGCCGATTTCAGCTTGCGGCGGGGGCGTCATCTCGGTGAACAGCGACAGCGTGAGTCCGCCCAGCCCCAGGGCAACGGTCTCGATCAAGATCCAGATCAACCAGAACAGACCGAACGCCATCGCGCCGAGCGACAACGTGAGCGCCACCGCGTTGATTGTCTTGCGTCGCTTGTGGTGGGCAAGCCGCGACGCGTCGATGGCAGGCAAGCCCATCATGAACGGCTGCCTTCGTTCTTCTTGAGTTGCGCCAACAAGAGTTTGGACATCGACAACACGACGAAGGTGATGAAGAACAACACCAGGCCCAGGTAGATCAGCGAAGCCTGGTGCAGACCTTCACTGGCCTCGGCAAACTCGTTGGCGAGCGCCGAGGTGATGCTGTTGGCGGCTTCGAACAGCGACAGGCTGTTGAGCTGGTTGAAGTTGCCGATCACGAAAGTCACTGCCATGGTTTCGCCGATGGCTCGGCCCAGGCCCAGCATGATGCCGCCGACCACGCCGGTCTTGGTGTAGGGCAGTACCACCTTGAAGACGACTTCCCAGGTGGTCGAACCCAAGGCGTAGGCCGACTCTTTCAGCATCGCCGGGGTGACCTCGAAGACGTCGCGCATCACCGAGGCGATGAACGGAATGATCATGATCGCCAGGATGATGCCGGCCGACAGAATGCCGATGCCCACCGGTGCGCCCGACACCAGTTCGCGCAGCACCGGCACGTCGACGAGCAGCTTTTGCAGCGGCTGCTGCACATACGTCGACAGCACGGGGCTGAACACCAGCAGGCCCCACATGCCGTAGACGATCGACGGCACGGCGGCCAGCAGTTCAACCGCAATACCCAGAGGTCGGCGCAACCAATTGGGTGACAACTCGGTCAGGAACAGCGCGATGCCGAAGCTGACTGGCACGGCGATCAACAGCGCGATGAACGAGGTCATCAGGGTGCCGTAAATCATCACCAGCCCGCCGTAGCGGTCTTTCACCGGATCCCACTCGCTGCGCCATAAAAAGCTCAGGCCGTACTCGCGGATTGCCGGCATCGCGCCCACCACCAATGAAGCAATGATTGCAACCAGCAGTCCCAGGGTCAGCCACGCCGAAGCGTGTGCGAGCAACGAGAAAATTCTGTCGGCCCAGGGGGAAGATCGCCTCGCCGCAGGCGGTGTGCCCATGGGGTCGCTTCGTTGCATCTTGTCGGCGCCGTAGTGCGATGCGGGGAGTGTAGCGGCCACCTCGGCTCCGATCAGTTCACGGCCTGCGCGCGCAATCGGCGCGCGCGCTGGGCACTTTCGACATGGCGGATCACTTGAATGCGACGGCCTTGCCCGAGCTGTCTTTCACTTCGGCCCACTGCTTGCGCACCAGGGCTTTGACAGTGTCTGGCAGCGCGACGTATTCCAGTTCTTCGGCCATCTTGTCACCCGTGTGGAAGGCCCATTCGAAGAACTTCAGCGAGTTGCTGGCTTGCGTCGGCTTGTCCTGCGCCTTGTGCATCATGATGAAGGTGGCACCCGACAACGGCCAGGTGTCCTTGCCGGGCTGCTCGGTCAGCACCTGGTAGAAGGTCTTGCTCCAGTCGGCACCTGCAGCGGCCGACTTGAAATTCGCGTCGGCGGGCATGGCGAAGTTGCCGTCCTTGTTCTTCAACAAGGTGTAGGTCATCTTGTTCTGCTTCACGTAGGCGTACTCGACGTAGCCGATCGAGTTGGGTAGACGCGTCACGAATGCCGCCACGCCTTCGTTGCCTTTGCCTCCGGCACCCGTCGGCCAGTTGACCGCCGTTCCTTCGCCGACCTTGGCCTTCCACTCTTCGTTCACTTTGGACAGGTAGTTCGTGAAGATGAAGCTGGTTCCCGAACCGTCGGCGCGGCGCACCACCGAGATGGCCGCGTCTGGCAATGGCAGGCCGGGATTGATGGCCGTCAACGCAGCGTCGTTCCATTTGGTGATCTTGCCGAGGTAGATGTCACCGAGCAACTGGCCGGTGAGTTTGATCTGACCTGCCTTGATGCCCTGTATGTTCACCACCGGCACCACGCCGCCGATCACGGTGGGGAATTGCACCAGGCCGTCCTTGGCCAGGTCGTCATCTTTCAACGGCATGTCGGAAGCGCCGAAGTCCACCGTCTTGCCGCGAATTTGCTTCAGGCCGGCACCGGACCCCACCGACTGATAGTTGATTCGCGCGCCGGTGGCCTTGTTGTAGGCATCGGCCCACTTTGCATACAGTGGGGCGGGAAACGTGGCACCTGCGCCGGTCACGTCCTGCGCCATCACCGTACCGGCGCTGAATGTCAACGCCATGGCCGCGAGACAGGTCTGGGTTGCCTTGATCATGTGTTTGCCTTTCGTGCCACGCAGAGGTGCATGGCCAATGGCAACACTGTAGAAGCGCACTGTGACAACAGCGTGACACGCGCTGCCCGCGATGCGGACCTGTCACATGAGCTTCACGGGTTTGTCACGCGGGCGCAAAGTGTCAGCGCAAGGTGTCGGCCATGCGTTGTGCGCACGCCTGTGCCTGCTGCGCGCTGCGCGCCTCGACCATCACCCGCACCAGGGGCTCGGTGCCCGACGGCCGGATCAACACGCGGCCACTGTCACCCAACTCTCGGGCGACGGCTTTCTGCGCATCGGCCAGGGCCAGGTTAGTCTTCCAGTCCTGGCCCGGCTGCAAGCGCACGTTGATCAGCACTTG
>JAYVCL010000140.1:0-3936 GCA_043749975.1 Burkholderiales bacterium | reverse complement strand
GTCGGCACCGAAAACCCGAACACCAGCAGCGCCGTCAGCGGCAGCTTCAGCAGCAGCGCCCCCAATTGCAGCAGCATCACGATCTTGGGCCGCGACACGGCGGTGTTGAAACCGCGAAAAGCCGTGAACAGCAGGGCCGGCGGCAGTGCGAACGCGAGCGCGTTCAGGTAGCCGCGCACCTTGTCGGCCACCTCGGGTTGGGCCTTGGCCAGGCTCAGGAACGGTTGCGGAAACAGCAGCACGCCGCAGCCGATCACAGACAGGCCCAGCGCCAACCAGAAGGCCTGGTGCAACTGCCGCCCGGCTTCAGGAAGCTTGCGTGCGCCGAACAACTGCCCGGTGATCGGCCCCACCGCCAGCACCACGCCCATCAGCCCCACGAACACGCTGATGTACACCGCGCCGCCGATGGCCAATGCGGCCAGGTCGAGCGCGCCGTATCGCGCCGCCATCACCGTGTCCACGGTGCTGAAGGCCAGCACGGCGAGCTGACCGATGAGGACAGGCCAGGCGAGGGGAAGGATGCGGCGGGCGCTGTGCGGCAGCCGGCTCACGCGCCGCCTTTGGCAGCGCCTTCGTCAGCGCCGTCGCCTGCGCCAACGGCCTTCTCGCGGGCCCGCTCCGAATACCGGTTGAAGCGCCATGCAGTCCCTCCCATCGTGATGCGCCGCCAGGTGCTGCGTTTCTCGCCCGGTGTCATCACCGGCCAGTGCTGCACCTCGTGGAAGGTGCGGCCGCAGCCCTTGCAGATGTCGTCACCCTGGCTAGTTGAGCAGATGGCGATGCACGGCGCGTCAGGGGTGCTGGCGTACCAGGCCAGCCAGGCGGCCCGGGCCGGGGCGGGCATCGACTCTTCATCGCAGTCTTGTTCGCGGTAATACACCATCAGCGCGTACACCTCGGCCATCGCGCGCACCTCGGTGCAGGCGGTGATGCCGTCGGGTGAGGGCGATCGTTCGCGCCACCAGTTGATGGCGGCTTCGATGTCGGTGATGTGCAGCGTGGGCATGGGCGGGCGACGGCGGGGGCGATCAGGATATCGCGCTTTGTCGAGGCCCCCGGGGCCGCAGCCCGGAGCGCCGAGCGGGCGCGTCGATCATTCTTTGCGATCGCTGGTTTCACCGAACCATCAACCTTAGGGGTGTACAGCGGGCTCCAAGCAGTGCATCTTGTTGGCCTCGTCGAGTTTTCTAAGGGTTTCCACGTGGTTTCGAGTTGCTGGTCACGTCTGATCGCCTCAAAGCGTTGCAAGAACGCCGCTGTAGCGCGTGGTCGGCATTCGATTCGGCAGTGTGGCTTGCTCGTCTTTTGCATGGCGCTGATCCCGGCAGGGGCCGCAGCGCAGGCCTCGATCGTCGAGAGTTCGCGCATTGCCGCCTTGCGCCAAGAGGCACTCAATTTCGAGTTCGGCGACGGGGTGCCCAAAGACGGCCTGCGCGCGGCGGCGCTTTATTGCCAGGCGGCGCGGCTCGGTGACGCCACATCGCAATTCGCATTGGGCTGGATGTACGCGCACGGCCACGGCGTGGTTCGCGACGACGGCCTGGCGACGTTCTTCTTTCGCATCGCCGCCGCCCAGGGCATCGAGCAGGCAATCAACATGCTGCCCTTGATGGAAGAGCGCCCGATCGGCTTGCCTGAGTGCATGCGCGAGCCTGCTGCTCCTGCGTCTGCATTGCTGCAAACCGCAGCCGCAGCCCCCGCCACAGCAGCGCCGCCCATCAAGCCAACCGTGATCCTGGCACCCAAACCGATTGTCGATCTGGTCAAGAAAATCGCCCCGGCATATCGGGTGCCGTTGCCGCTGGTCTTCGCCATCATGGCAGCCGAATCAAACTTCAACAGCGATGCGGTGTCGGCAAAAAACGCGCATGGCCTGATGCAACTGATTCCGGAAACAGCGCTGCGGTTTCGGGTCAAGGACGTGTTCGATCCAGCGCAAAACGTCCGGGGCGGAGTTGCCTATCTGCGCTGGCTGTTGGCCTACTTCGAAGGCGATGTGGCGCTGGTGGCTGCGGCCTACAACTCGGGCGAGCGCACGGTCGAACGCTACCGGGGCGTTCCGCCTTATGTCGAGACGCGCGCCTACGTGCGGCGCATCGTTTCGGCCGTGGGTTCGCCGGCACAACCCTTCGACGCCAGCGTCGCGGCGCCGTCGCCGCACTTGCCCCAGATACGGGCGCGAGCGCTCACGAACTAGTCGGTCCGCCGGCGCAGGCGTGTCGAAACAGTCGTCGGTCATACTTCGCCCCCACGTCGCCAGGGCTGGCCGCGGGGCATGAAGGAGACACGATGACGCGAAGCAACCCGTTTGAGACCGGCCTGGACAAGAACGAGGCCAACTTCGTGGCCCTGTCGCCGCTGAGCTTCATCCAGCGCTCGGCCAGCGTGTATCCAGACCGCACCGCCGTGATCTACGGATCGCGGCATCAGACCTGGCGCGAAACCTATGCGCGCTGTTGCCGTCTGGCCGCAGGGCTCAGCGCCCGCGGCATCGGGCCCGGCGACACCGTCGCTGTGATGCTGCCCAATGTGCCGGCAATGTTCGAGGCGCATTTCGGTGTGCCGATGACCGGCGCGGTGCTCAACACGCTCAACACGCGCCTCGATGCCGAGGCCATCGCCTTCATGCTGCAGCACGGCGAGGCCAAGGTGCTGCTGACAGACCGTGAGTTCGCCGGTGTGGTGGAAAAAGCCCTCGCGATGGTCGGCGGGTATGGAGACAAGCGGCGGCCGTTCGTGATCGAGGTCGAAGACGAGGATGCACCCGAGGGCAAGCCGCTCGGTGATGTGTCGTACGAAGATTTTCTCGCCCAAGGCGACCCGGCGTTTGCGTGGCAACTGCCAGCCGACGAGTGGAACGCGATCGCGCTGAACTACACCTCGGGCACCACCGGCAACCCGAAGGGTGTCGTCACGCATCACCGCGGCGCGTACTTGAACGCGGTCTCGAACGTGGTCACCTGGGAGATGCCGCGCCACCCGGTCTACCTGTGGACGCTGCCGATGTTTCATTGCAACGGCTGGTGCTTCCCGTGGACGATGGCCTTGCAGGCCGGTGCCAGCGTGTGCCTGCGCAAGGTCGACACGGCCTTGATCTTCGAGCTGATCCGCGAGCACCACGTGACCCAC
This sequence comes from Burkholderiales bacterium, assembly GCA_043749975.1. Taxonomy (GTDB): domain Bacteria; phylum Pseudomonadota; class Gammaproteobacteria; order Burkholderiales; family Burkholderiaceae_C; genus JANYJJ01. Next base: position 804 of record JAYVCL010000140.1, on the reverse strand, counting down.
CTGTGCGGTGCGCCCATCGTCTACGGCATGCTGATAAACGCCCCCGAAGCGCAGCGCGCCGGCATTGCGCACCCGATCGCCGGCTTGATCGCCGGGTCGGCGCCGCCGGCGGCCATCATCGAGGGCTGCGAGCGCATCGGCATCGCCATCACCCATGTTTACGGCCTGACCGAGTCTTACGGCCCGGCGGCGGTGTGCGCGCCGCAGGCCGAATGGGCTGGCCTGCCGATTGGCGAGCGGGCGCGGCTGAATGCACGCCAGGGCGTGGCTTATCCGATGCAGCAGGCCATCACCGTGCTGGACCCGCAAACCTTGCAGCCGGTGCCACCCGATGGCGAAACCATGGGCGAGATTTTTTTCCGTGGCAACCTGCTGATGAAGGGCTATTTGAAGAACGCACAGGCCACCGAAGAAGCCTTTGCCGGTGGCTGGTTCCACACCGGCGACCTGGCGGTGCTGCACGACGACAACTACGTCAGGATCAAAGACCGCAGCAAGGACGTGATCATCTCGGGCGGCGAAAACATCTCCAGCGTCGAGGTTGAAGAAGTGCTGTACCGCCACCCGGCGGTGCTGTTGGCGGCGGTGGTCGCCAAGCCCGACGCGAAGTGGGGCGAGGTGGCTGCAGCGTTCGTCGAGTTGCGCGACGGCGCGCACGCCACCGAGGCCGAAATCATCGAACACTGTCGCGCCCAGATGGCGCGCTTCAAGGTGCCCAAGCAAGTGATCTTTGGCCTGCTGCCCAAGACCTCGACCGGCAAGATCCAGAAGTTCGTGCTGCGCGATCAATTGCGTTCAGCGTCG
>JAYVCL010000139.1:0-10348 GCA_043749975.1 Burkholderiales bacterium | reverse complement strand
ATCGCGTGGTTGTTGTTCGCTTCGCGCAACCACGTCAGCTCGCCGAACGGCCCGCACACGGCCCTGGTCGAGGTGCGCGGCGAGATCTCGGTCGACAGCGAATCGAGTGCCGAACTGATGGTGGGCGCGCTCAAGACCGCGTTCGAAGACCCGGGTGCCAAAGCCGTGGTGTTGCGCATCAACTCACCCGGTGGCAGCCCGGTGCAATCCGGCATCATCCACGATGAGATCGTGCGCCTGAAAGCGCTGCACAAGAAGCCGGTCTACGCCGTGGTGGAAGAGGTTTGCGCCTCGGGTGCCTACTACATCGCGGTGGCGACGGATGAGATCTACACCGACAAGGCCAGCGTGGTCGGCTCCATCGGCGTGCTGATGGACAGCTTCGGTTTCACCGGCACGATGGACAAGCTGGGTGTCGAACGCAGGCTGATGACCGCGGGCGAGAACAAGGGCATCGGCGACCCGTTCACACCGCTGACGGACAAGCACCGCGCCTACATCATGGCCTCGCTCGACCAGATTCACCAGCAGTTCATCCAGGTGGTGAAAGAAGGGCGCGGCAGCCGCCTGAAAGAAACGCCCGACACGTTTTCGGGTCTGTTCTGGAACGGCGAAGAGGCGGTGAAAATGGGCCTGGCCGACCATTTCGGCACGCTGGATTTCCTTGCGCGCGAGGTCATCAAGGCCGAAGAGGTGATCGACTACACGCCGAAAGAAAATGTCGCCGAGCGGCTCGCCAAACGGTTCGGCGCTTCGATTGGAGCCGGTGCCATCAAGACCTTGCGTGGCATGGGCGGCTTTCGCTGATGCCCCAAGCTCTGAGCCTCGTCGCCGATCAGGTTTCTTCCAGCGCCAGCAGTTCCTGGACCGTCTGGCGGCGTCGAATCAGCGTCGATGCGTCGCCGTCCACCAGCACCTCGGCGATGAGAGGCCGCGTGTTGTAGTTGGATGACATCGACGCGCCGTAGGCCCCTGCGTCGTGGAACACCATCAGGTCGCCGACGTGCGCCGGCGGCAAGTCGCGCGTCAGCACCACCCCGCCTTCACCTTGCGTGAACACATCGCCCGACTCGCACAACGGGCCGGCCACGACGCTGGGAAATGTTTCGACCTCTGCGGATTCGGCTGCGGTCGAGGCCGACGCCGGCGCGGGCAGCACGCTGATGCCATGGTGGCTGCCGTACATCGAAGGCCGCATCAGGTCGTTGAAACCCGCGTCGACCAAGACGAAGTGTTTTCGGCCCATGTCTTTTTGGGCTCGCACCTCGGCCAGCAGCACGCCCGCCTCGGCGACCAGGTAACGGCCGGGCTCGATCTCCAGTTGCACCTTGCAGCCCAGTTGCGCTTCGATGCTGCGGCGGGCGCTGTCCCACAAGCTGAAGTAGTGCGCGGTGTCGGTGACGCAATCGCGCTCGCGGTACGGAATCGACAAGCCGCCACCGGCTGAGATGGCTTCGATCGGGCGCGCCACGCGCTGCGCCAGATCGACCATCGCGCCGCACACCCGCTCCAGGTGGCGGTAGTCCACCCCCGAGCCGATGTGCATGTGCAGGCCCACCAACTGGAGGCGGTGGCGGTCGATCTCAGCCAGCGCCGCGTCCAGGTCGGCGTGCCAGATGCCGTGCTTGCTGTGCTCGCCGCCGGTGTTGGTCTTGTTGCTGTGCCCGTGGCCGAAACCGGGGTTGATGCGAAGCCAGACCTTGTGGCCCGGCGACTTGCGGCCCAACTGGCCCAGCATGTCGATCGAGCCCGCGTTGACGGTGATGGCCTCACTGACCACCTTGTTCAGCGTGGCGTGGTCGAACAGGTCGGCGGTGAAGACGATGCCGCAGGCCGAATCACCGCGGGTCGAGTAGCCTGCCCGCAAGGCCCGCTCGATCTCGCCCAGCGACACCGCGTCGACCAGCACGCCTTGCTCGCGCATCAGGCGCAGCAAGTGCACGTTGGAGTTGGCCTTTTGCGCATAGCGGATGGTGTCGAAGGCCCTCAGCGAGGCAATGCGCTCGCGAACGGTGGCGGCGTCATACACCCAAAGCGGCGTGCCGTGGCGTTGCGCCAGCGCGCGCAGGGTGGTAGCTGCAAATGGATTCATGACGTGCATCGTGCCGTGAGCGGCCAATTCACACAATGATTGTTATGTGTCCCGCCCATGCAAATTGGATATGCTGCGAGCCATGAAACTCACGCATCGCCAGATCGAGATCTTTCGCACCGTGATGGGCACCGGCCATGTCACGCGGGCGGCTGAGGCACTCGGCAGCTCGCAGCCCACGATTAGCCGCGACCTCGCTCGGCTGGAGCAGGTGCTGGGCATCAGCCTGTTCGACCGCGTGCGCGGCCGGCTTCAGCCCACCGCGCGTGCGCTGGCGCTGCTGGAAGAGGTGGAGCGGTCCTACATCGGCCTCGACCGCATCGCCGCCACCGCCGTGACCTTGCGCCAGTTTGCCCATGCCCGGCTGGCGCTGTCCTGCCTGCCGGCGCTGGCGCATGCGCTGCTGCCCGACGCGGTGCGCCGTTTTATACGGGCGCACCCGCAGGCGGGCGTGTCCATCACGCCGCAGGAGTCGCCGCTGCTTGAACAATCGCTGACCGAACAGCGCTTCGACCTGGGCCTGATCGAGCGGCGCGAGGCACCGCCCGGCACCGTGCTCACGCCCTTGCTGCAGGCCGACGAGGTGTGCGTGCTGCCGGCGGGCCACCCCTTGCTGGCGCGGCGCGTGCTGCGCGCCAAAGACTTCGTGGCGATGTCGTTCATCAGCCTGGCCCCGAACGACCCGTACCGTCAACTGATCGATGCGATGTTCGAGCAGCACGCCGTGAAGCGCCAGCTTGCCGTCGAGGCCGCCAGCGCGATCACCGTGTGCTCGCTGGTGCGTCAAGGCCTGGGCGTGGCCATTGTCAATCCGCTGACCGCGCTGGAACTGGCCGGGCCCGAGTTGCAGATTCGTCCGCTGTCGGTGTCGATCCCGTTTCACGTCGCTCTGGCCACACCCGAGCTGCGCACGGTCAACCCCTTGCGCGAAAGCTTCGTGGCGGCGCTGCACGCTGCTGCGGGCGACATGCGGGCGCGCTTGCGCCGCGCAGCCAGGCCGGTCGCATCGGCCTGATCACAGTGCCGTCAGCAAGCCCCTGGTTTCGATGAAGGCCACCACCTCGGCCAGGCCGCTTCGCGTCTTCAGGTTGCTCATCACGAACGGCCGCACGCCATGCGCCGTTTGGCGCATCCGCTTCGTGTCGGCTTCCATCACGGCCAGGTCTGCGCCCACGTACAGCGCGAGGTCGGTTTTGTTGATGACGAACAGGTCGCTCTTGGTGATGCCGGGGCCGCCCTTGCGCGGAATTTTTTCGCCGCCCGCCACGTCGATGACATAGATCGTCAGATCGCTCAGTTCGGGGCTGAAGGTGGCGGCCAGGTTGTCGCCGCCCGACTCGATGAAGACGATGTCGGCGTTCGGAAACTTGTCCAGCATGCGGTCGACCGCTTCGAGGTTGATCGACGCGTCTTCGCGGATCGCGGTGTGCGGGCAGCCGCCGGTTTCCACGCCCATGATGCGGTCGGCCTCCAGCGCGCCGGCCACCGTCAGCAGCCGTTGGTCTTCCTTGGTGTAAATGTCGTTGGTGACCACCACCAGGTCATATTTCTCGCGCATCGCCTTGCACAGCAGCTCGACCAGGGTCGTCTTGCCCGACCCCACCGGACCGCCCACGCCAACGCGCAGCGGGGGCAGTTTCTTGGTGCGGTGGGGGATGGTGTGCAGGGCGTTCATGCGATGAATTATGTCGCGCGCTCAGGACCGGAACAGCCGCGAATACTGCGTCTCGTGCTGTGCCGACAAGATCGCCAGCATCGGCGTGAAGGCCTGGCGCTGGCTGTCCATCAGGCGCATCGCCTGGTCCACCGCGGCGGGGATGTCGGCGCTCAGCGCGGTCAAGATTCGCTGGCCGGCGGACTGCCCCAGCGGTACCGATTTCAGTGCGGCTTGCACCATGTTTTCGGCCCAACTGAAGGCGAAGCTGAGCAGGGCGTCGCGACACGGCGCGCCGGTGTCGGCGGCGGCCAGCGCGAAAGCGACCGGCCAGGTCGGGGCGGGCTTCAAAGCCGCCAGGAAATCGAGTGACGCGTGCTGCGCCGTAACGCTCGGCCGGTTTTTCATCCACGCCACCAGCGAGCGGCCCATCTGCTCGGTCTGCTGGCGCGACTCGCTGGTTTCGCGGGTGATCGTGACCCATGCGTTCAGTTCGGCGACGCCGACGAAATCGTTTCGCTGCCATGCGCCGAAGGCTTTGCCGACCACGGCCAATTCGCTGCGCGCCAGGCTCAGGTGCAACTGGCTCAGCAACCATTCACGCGCTTGGCCTTCGTCGGCGACACGGCCCGAATCGACGGACGACTCCAGCGCTTCGGAGTAGCTGAACCCGCCCACCGGCAAGGCCGGTGAGGCCAACTGCATCAGTTGCAGCAGCGATGCGGCGCTGACGCTTTTGACGGGTCGCGAGGTGGCCCGCCCGCGCCTTGTTTGCCGAGCCTGCCGAATCGCCATCAATGCTCGTGGTCGCAACCCGGCCCGTGCACATGCGGCGCAGGCGTCGCAGCGGCGGCAATGGGGATCGGCTTGCGCTGTGGCGCGTGACCGTGATCGTGGCGGTGATCGTGTGAGTTGTCGTGCGCGTGCCCCTGATCGTGACTCGCTGCGGCATACGCGCCCGCCTCGGGCTCGAAAGGCGCGAGTTCTTCGGTGACGAGCAGGTGCATCTGGCGCAGCATGTCGGCCAGCACATGGTCGGGCTCCATCAGCAACCGGTCGGTCTGAAGCTCCAACTGCACATGCCGGTTGCCCAGGTGATACGCGGCGCGCAGCAAGTCGAACGGGCTGCCGTGTTCGGGGCAGGCGCGCACCACCAGCACCGGCTGAGGCGTAGCGATCACCTTGACCAACGAGCCGTCCTCCGTCACCAGCACATCGCCGCCGCGCAGCACCGTGCCGCGCGGCAAGAACACGCCGAGGTGGCGGCCTTGCGAGTCGTCGGTGTCGAAGCGGCTTTTCTGGCGTGTGTCCCAGTCGAGCACAACAGTGGCGGCGCGTTTGAGCAAGACGGGGCTCAGGCCGTCGCCTTGGGGCAGGAGTTTGTTGATGGTCAGCATGGCAGTGGGTTTTGAATTGGGGCAGGCTGAAGTCTGGCATGAAGGCGCTGGCGCATGACCACACAACTTCACCACACGATCTCAGTCAGAATCGTTTCGGTCAACATCTCGGCCTGTTTGCATTCATCGGCCTTCGATGCCCGCCATCATGAATCGACTCGCACATTCACTCGGCATCTGCGCCTTCATCGAAATCTTGTACGCGCTGCAGTTGCGCAGCAGCACCCGCGTGCTGTCGACGGGGCCGTCGCACCACAACCATGTGATCGGTGAAGCGATCGGGATCCGGCTGGGGATGGACCACTTGATCGCGTTTGCGCAGACGCAGCGCACCTGACGGCCAATGCCGCCTGTCGCAGATCAAGCCGCCCGGACGACGCGATCCCCTCCATTCGCGGGGGTGCATTTGTGGGATGTTTTTCGGTCGGTTCGACGCAGATCATTGGTGCATGGGTCGACCACCCGTTGGCCTGGAGACCGACATGCACCCCGACGAAAGCAATGAAGGCGACTACCGCATCCTGGCCCGCGCGCTGCCCGGGCCGGGCAGCCGGGGCTACGTCGCGGCGGTGACGGTGCGGCGCGTGCGCGGCATTGCCGATGCGCCGCGCGATGCCTACCACGATGAAAGCCTGGCGGGAGGCTACGCGTGGCCCTCGGCCCAAGCCGCACGCCTGTATGCGATTGCCAAAGCGCACGAAGTGATCCGCGAAGAATCCTATCGCCTGGCCTGTTGATTCGCGGCTGCTGACCTGCTCGCTCATGCGGGGTTTGTTAGCAACGGCCGCAGGTACACCACTCCGAGCGCGGGGCCGAGCGCCAGCCACGGCAGCACCTGGGCCAGCGGCCACACCGTGGCCAAGCCGACGAACACGGTGATCGTGATCACCGACAGCGCAAAGCCGATGCAGTTGACGAGCGTCAGCACGCTGCCCACCATCGCCCGCGGTGCGTTGGCGGCGGTCAGCGCGCTGAGCTGCGGCGAATCGCCCGACACCGTGGCACCCCACAGCAGCAGCCACGGTGCCCACAGCCACAGCGGCGCGTCGAGCAGCCACGGCGCGAGCAGGCCGCACGCGCCGCTGCACAGCAGTTGCGCGCCGGCCACCCGCGCGCTGCCGAAGCGCCGCGCCAGCAGCCCGCCGCCCGCGCAACTGAACAAGCCGATCCCGATGACGGCGAAGACCCACCAGGACGCAGCAGCGCCCTGCCAGTGCATCGCGACGATCAAGGGCAGCAGCACGAAAAACGCATACAGCTCCCACATGTGGCCGAAGTAGCCCAGCACCGACGCGCGCAGCCTGGCGTCGGTCCAGACCACCGCCAGCGCCCGGTGCGAAAGCGCAGACCCCGAGCCCTTCGGCCGGTGCACCAAGTGCGGGCCGTCGGGCACCGCCAGCGCCATCAACAGCCCGCCGGCGGCCGCCACCAAGGCGACCACCACCATCACGGTTTGCCAGGCCCATGCGGCCCCCAGCGCGCGCAGGCCGAAGGGCATGGCCGTGCCCAGCACCAGTGCGCCCACCAGCACGCCCAGGGCCCAGCCCAGCCCCTGCGCATACCAGCCGGCGGCGATCTTCATGCCCACCGGATAGATGCCGGCCAGGCACACCCCGGTGCCAAAGCGCAGCACGATCAGCAACGCCACGCTGGGCGGCAGCAGCGCGGTGGCGAGCGCCAACGCCGCACCGGCCAGCGAGCACAGCAGGAACACCAGGCGAGGTGAAAACCGGTCGGCCACCGCCAACAGCGCGAACACCAAGGTGCCGGCAATGAAGCCCAGTTGCACCGCTGCCGTCAGCCAGCCCGTGGACGCCGCCGGCAGCGCGGCGCTGCGTTGCAGCTCGGGCATCACCGCGTTGATGGCGAACCACAGCGAGGTTCCCGCAAACTGCGAAAGCGCGACCGCCGGCAGGATGCGGCGCGGGATGGCAGCCGCTGCCGTGGGGACGCTTGTCAAACCGCGCGCCGCTGCACGCAGCACCGGCACGTCGGCTTGTTCGGGTGGATGGGTTGGACTCATCAGGTGGGAGCGAACGGGGTGTGTCTGGCGAAGAGTACCCGTGGGGCGCCAAAAGTGTGCGCGCGTTCGGGCAGGCTTTTACCTGAATTGGAAGGCTCTTTGCGCATTGATTGGTGACAAGCTCACGTGGTGAGCGAGAGGCCTGAGACATTGACTCCTGCAGCCGGGGAATTTCGGGCTTTCAGGTGAAACCCACCGCGCAATGGCGGCGCGTGGACTTCCACGGCTCTTTTCGAAAAAAAACCGATCCAGGAACGTGCTTGAGTAATCGGGACGACCGGCGACCTGTTGATGACTCCACACGCCGGCATGTGGAGCTAACTGGATACCCCTTGAACTTCAACAGTTGACGACCCGTCTCAAGTGGGGCCGCTGCTGCTTGAGGAGATCACAGCCGACGAAGCGTACGAAGGCGAGCCGAGATACGAGATCATTGCGCAGCGCGATCCGGCCATCGCGGTTGTTATTCTGCGGTGTGCCACGGCGCTGCCGAGCGCGGAGTTCGAGAGCAACGCCACGGCGCGCGACACGCACCGGCTCTTGATCGAGTCGATCGGTCGGTTGGGCTGGCAGGAGATCCGCAGCTACGGCAAGCGCGCGCTGGTGGAGACCACGATGGGCCGCTACAAGGCCATCATCGGGACGAGACTTCGTGCGCGGGACTGGCGCGGTCAAAAGACGGAAGCAGCGATCGGCGTGGCCGTCCTCAACCGCATGCTCGCGGCTGGTAGACCGAACTTCGTCCGTAGCGCGCGCAGCACTTCTTGAGATCGTTGGGGAAGGGGTACCCTCGAACCACGTCGCCTCGCTGCACCAACGCCTCGGCACACGCCCTGCGCTCTTGGCAGACAGTAGTCTCGGGGCGTCGCCCACGGATCGACGATCCGGGTTTCGGCCTCGACGCCGTTTCCCAGCCGCACGGGAATGAGATGCTGATGAGCATCTTCACCTCAGTTCCTTCCTTCTTTCAGAGCGCGCAGCTGGTGGCGTCGGGCCTCCTCTTCGCGCATTCGCGTAAGGCGGCCGGACAGACCTACCCCCGTCGCCAAGGCAGTCCCATAGACGATGTATTCGGCCCAGAAAGGCACCCCGATTTGCTGAAGGCCAGTTACGATCACTGCCACAGCATAGACCGCCACCGCAGTGCCGAGCGCGTTGTAGCGGCCAGGGCGGATCGTGGTGGCACCTAGGAAAGCTGAGGCGATGGCCGGCATCAAGAACGACGGTCCGAGTTCGGGCTGCGCCGAGCCCAGGCGAGACGCGATGATGATGCCGCCGACGCCGCTAAGTAGCGCCGAGAAGCCGAACGCGCCGACGATCAAGATCGGCACCCGGATCCCAGTGAGCAGCGCAGCGCGACGGTTTCCGCCGATAGCGTACATGCGTCGACCAAGCGGCAGGAACTGCAGGACGATCTCGACCAGGATCACGAGAGCGATCCCGTACCAGATCGGCATGGGCAACCCGAACAGGCTCCGGCCGGAGATCCCGAGGAACGAGGACGGCACGTTTTGGAACAGGATCGTCCCTCCCGTGAACCACAGCACCACCCCGTACAGCACATTGCCCACCGCGAGGGTAGCGATCAGCGAGTTGATCTGGAACCGCACTACCAGAATGCCGTTGAGGATGCCCAGCGCCAGGCAGGCTGCGAGCGACAAGATGATCGCCGGGAGGGGGGGCAGGCCAGCCATCGTCATCAGGGCCACTACCACCGCCTGCCCGAACCCAACCACGTAGCCGACAGACATGTCGAGCTCGCCGACAATGAGTGGGGCGATCAGTCCGACTGCTGCGAACACCACGACAATTTGGTTGACGAACAGGCCTGAGAAGTTGTTGGCCGTGAAGAAGGACTCGGGCCGCAGGAGCGAAAAGAAGCTGATCAGGCCGAAGAATGCGATCACCAGGAAATAGCGGCCAAGCAGGCCAAGCAGCCTCGCAGAGTTTCGGGGCCCGATTGGCGGGGAATCAAGCTTCGAGATGACGTCGCTCACGAGTTCGTTCCGGCGGCAACGCCGGCCTCCATTGAGAGTGTCGGGCCAGCCAACGCACCAGAAAGGTTGGCGACGGTAAGCTGATCTCCCTCGAATTCAGCGCGAAGCAGCCCGCGCGAGAACACAAGTGCGCGCGAACAGAGATTTTCAATTTCCTCGAAATCTGAGGTGACGATCATCACCGCTGCCCCGGAAGCGGCAGCCAGGCGGATCGCGGCATAGATGTCCTCGCGCGCACCGATGTCGACGCCAACGCTGACGTCGTTGATGATCAGCAGCCGCGCTCGCGTGGACAGCCAGCGTGCGAGCAGCACCTTCTGCGCGTTGCCGCCGCTCAGGGTGGTTAGGCGCGCGTCCGGCAGGGGCGGCTGGACCGCAAAGCGGCGCAACAGCGCAGCGGCGGCGCCGTCCTCGCGTTCTTTAAGCAGCCAGATCGATCCGGCCATCGCCGGGCTTTCGCGGGCGGGGTTGAAGAAGAGGTTCTCCGTCAGGGTCATCTCGCGCGCCAGCCCGTCGAGGTTGCGGTCGCGCGGCAAGTAGGCCACGGAGGCTTCCAATGCGTCTACCGGGGAGCGCGGCGTGTACCGCTGCCCTTGGAGCCGCAGTTGGCCGCCGACCAATGGCGCCAAACCATAGAGCATCTCGCCCAATTCATAGTGACCAGCGTCGGACAATCCGGTGAAGCCGACGATCTCCCCTGCACCGACGTTGAAATCGATCGGGGCGAGCAGTTCGCCTTCGAGTGCCTTGGTACGCAGCAGTGGTTCGGTGGACCGCTGGGGCAGGTTCTTGCTAACAAAATGCACCTCGTGGCCGCAGATCATCGTCACCATTTCGCGGCGCGACAATTCGCGCGGCCGCGCGCTACCGACATTTGCGCCGTCGCGCAGCACGGTGATGTGGTCGCAAAGGTCATAGACCTCGTCGAGGCGATGACTGACGAAAATCGCCGCGCCGCCCTGCAAACTGATTCGCCGCAGGGCGGCGAACAGCCGGGCGACGTCACTGGGGCCGAGACTGGCGGTCGGCTCGTCGAGTACCAGCAGCTTGGCCGAGAGCGCGAGGGCGCGGGCAATCGCCACCATGGTGCGGCTGGCGAGTGGCAATTCCGCGACCTTCGCTCGTGGGTCGATCGCCACGCCGAGCAGGTCGAGTACCGCGATCGCGCGGCGACGCACCGCGAGC
>JAYVCL010000138.1:0-30150 GCA_043749975.1 Burkholderiales bacterium | reverse complement strand
CATCGACTGGAACGTCACCGCGCGTTTGCAAACACCGCACGTGCGCCAGTTCACCGAAGACCGCGAGCTGACCGCGTGGTTTTTGCTCGACCTCAGCGGCAGTGTCGACTTCGGCTCGCAAGACCGCAGCAAGCGCACCGTGTCGACCGAATTCGTCGCCGTGCTGGCGCGCCTGCTGACCCGCCACGGCAACCGCGTGGGCGCGCTGCTGTTCGGCAGCCAGGTCGATGCGGTGCTGCCCGCGCGTGGCGGCCGTCTGCACGTGCTGCACTTGCTGCAACGCATGCGCGACTTCAAGCCACCGCAGACCAGCACCGAAACGCGACTGCGCGATTTGTTGCAAGCAGCGCAGCAACTGATTCCGCGCCGCTCGATGGTGTTCGTGGTCTCCGACTTCATCAGCGCCCCGGGCTGGAGCGACGCGATGGCGCGGCTGGCGCAAAAGCACGAGGTGCTGGCGGTTCGCTTGTTCGACCCGGCCGAGATGGAGCTGCCCGATGTCGGTCTGATGACGATTCAAGACGCCGAGACCGGCGAGCAGGTCTTCGTCGACACGCACGATCCGGGCTTTCGCGAGCGCTTCATGCAGATCGCCGAACAGCGCGAAATCGAACTGCGAATCGCGCTGACACGGGCCGGTGTCGACACGCTCGAGCTGGCCACCGACGACGATCTGGTCGACACCGTGATGCGCTTTGCCGACATGCGTCGGCAGCGCAGCCGCACCTCAGGCGGCGCGGTTCAGTCGTCGCGCCCGCCAGATCGAATGCGCGGCCACCTGGCTGTGTCCGGAGGAATCGTCGCATGACTTTCGCCTGGCCCGATCTGCTGTGGCTGCTGCTGGCCGTGCCGGCGCTGGTGGCGCTGTACCTGTGGCTGCTGCACCGGCGCAAAAAGGTCACGCTGCGCTTTGCCAGCCTGTCGCTCGTCAAGCAGGCGATGGGCAAAGGCCCGGGCTGGCGGCGGCACGTTCCGCCGGCGCTGCTGTTGATCGCCGTCACGCTGCTGCTGATCGCCACGGCGCGCCCGTTGGCCGTCATCACGCTGCCGAGCCAGCAAGAAACCATCATCCTGGCGATGGACGTGTCGGGCAGCATGCGCGCCGCCGATGTGCTGCCGAATCGGCTGGTCGCCGCGCAAGAGGCCGCCAAGGCTTTCATCAAGGAACTGCCGCGCAGCGTGCGCGTGGGCGTGGTGTCGTTCGCCGGCACGGCGGCGGTGGTGCAGCCGCCCACGCAAAGCCGCGAAGACGTCGTCGCCGCCATCGACCGCTTTCAGTTGCAACGCGGCACCGCCATCGGCAGCGGCATCGTCTTGTCGCTGGCCACCTTGTTCCCCGATGCGGGCATCGACTTGTCGCAGATCACCGGTGCCCGCCCGATGCCGTCGGCGCCTCTCGGTGGTCAGGGCGGCAAGGGCGAAAAAGCGAAGCCCGAGTTCGCCCCGGTGCAGCCCGGCAGCTACGGCTCGGGGGCCATCATCTTGCTCACCGACGGCCAGCGCACCACCGGCCCCGACCCCATCGACGCCGCCAAGATGGCCGCCGACCGCGGCGTCAAGGTCTACTCGGTGGGCATCGGCACCAAAGACGGCGAGACCATCGGTTTCGAAGGCTGGAGCATGCGGGTGCGACTCGACGAGGAGACACTGAAAAGCATCAGCACCATGACCCGCGCCGAGTACTTTTACGCAGGCACCGCAGACGACTTGAAAAAGGTCTATCAAAGCCTGAGCACGCGGCTGGTGGTCGAGAAAAAAGAGACCGAGATCAGCGGCCTGTTCGCCGCCGCCGGGGCGCTGCTGGTGGTGCTGGCGGCGGGGCTGAGCGTGGCCTGGTTCGGGCGGGTGGCTTGACGCCAGGACAAGAGGCTGAGAAGACCAAGCGGCTTTGATACGCGACCCTGCCGCCTTGTGAGTTGATCGAATGCAGCGCCTGTCGTGCGCTCTCGTTCGGCGATGTCAGAAACGACACAACGACGATGGAATGGAGCCCTGCCAAGTGGTTCGTATCTGGGTCCGCACCCGCCGAGGTGCAACAAGGCCGTTTGTAGCTGTGCAGTCTGTTCTCTGTCCCGGCGCCCATTCACCACGCATGCAATTCGAAAGAGAGGCGCTTCGCTTGAGCGAGGGTTGTTAGGCCGAAGTTTTCTCGAACGCGGCAATTGGAACTGGCCTTGACCAACATTCGACGCTGCCACTGGCTTGACGGCTTCCACCACCTCGCTCAATCGCATCAGGCTCTGCGCAATTCCGAGCGCCGACATCGACGCATGGCGGGCGTGTACCGCAAGCGGGCGGCGAAGATCGATGAGCGCGTGCGAATCGCGATCAAAACCTTCGTGCGCTGGCCAGTTGTGCCAGCGGCAGCGATCGTCGGATTTGCCGTTGCCAAGTACGGGTTCGACGGTCTTTGGACTCTGTTGACACTGCGTTGACAGTGAACCCGCAAACGTTGCAGTACGTGCTCTGCAACCCGTTCGTTTTAATGGTAGGCCGTGTTGGGCTCGAACCAACGACCAAAGGATTATGAGTCCTCTGCTCTAACCAACTGAGCTAACGGCCCGCGCTGCGGATTGTAGGCAGCCTGATGTTTGATTTGCCGGGCCCGCTACTTCGAGCTGAGCGCATTGCTGACCAGGCGCGAGGTGATGTCGACGATCTGGATCATGCGGTCGTAGGCCATGCGGGTGGGGCCGATGACGCCCAGCGTACCCACCACTTGCCCGTCGACTTCGTACGGGGCCGACACGATGGACAGTTCCTCGAACGGCACCACCATGCTCTCGCCGCCGATGTAGATGCGCACGCCTTCGGCGCGGCTGCTGACTTCGAGCAGGCGCATCAGTTGGGTCTTCTGCTCGAACAGGTCGAACAGCTTGCGCAGGCTGCCCATGTCGCTGGAAAAATCCTGCACGGTCAGCAGGTTGCGCTCGCCCGAAATCACCACTTGCTCCTGGCTGTCGGCCATGGCTTCGCTGCCGGCCTGGACTGCCGCCTGCATCAGAGTGGCGATTTCGGCGCGCAGTTGATCGACCTCGGTCTTCAGACGCTCGCGCACTTCGTCGATGGTCAAACCGGCGTAGTGGGTGGTGAGGTAGTTGCTGGCTTCGATGAGCTGGCTCTGGGTGTAGTCCTGCGCGGTGAAGATGACGCGGTTTTGTACGTCGCCGTCTGGTGCCACCAGGATCACCAGCACCCGGCGTTCGCTCAGGCGCATGAACTCGATGTGGTGAAACACGCTGGCTTTGCGCGGTGCCGTCACCACGCCGACGAAGCTGGACAGGCTGGACAACAGTTGCGCCGCGTTGGCGATCACGCGCTGCGGTTGGTCGTGCTGCAGATGCGGCTCGATGCGCGCCGCGGTATCCAGACGCAGCGGCTGTGCGGTGAGCATGGTGTCGACAAACAAGCGATAACCGCGCGCGGTGGGAATGCGCCCGGCGCTGGTGTGCGGGCTGGCGATGAGGCCCAGGTCTTCCAGATCGGCCATCACGTTGCGGATGGTGGCCGGTGACAAGTCCAGCCCGCAGGCGCGCGACAAGGTGCGCGAACCCACCGGCTGGCCGTCGGCGATGTAGCGCTCGACCCGGGTTTTCAGAAGGGTTCTTGCGCGCTCGTCCATGCTCGAATTCATTGTAGGTTGTGGCGTGTTGCAGGGGCGTCGCGCAAGGGTCGCTGTGGTGTAATTCCGCGCATGGCAAGCCGCTTTCGTCACGCTGCATTGGTGGGCAAATACAACGCGCAGGGCATGCGCGGTGTGCTTGACGACATCGCGCGTTTCTTGATCCGCCAAGGTCTTGAGGTTTCGCTTGAACACGACACCGCGCTGAACACGGGTATCACTGAGCACGGCGCGCAGAGCGCAGCCCAGATCGGCCAGCAGGGCGACATCGCCGTCGTGGTGGGCGGCGACGGCACGATGCTGGGCATTGCGCGCCAGTTGTCGCGCTTCGGCACGCCGCTGGTGGGCATCAACACCGGGCGGCTGGGCTTCATCACCGATGTGGCGATAGGACAGTACGCCGAGGCACTGGCCCCGATGCTGGCCGGCGACTTCGAGGACGAGCGCCGCACCATGCTGGAAGGCGGCGTGTGGCGTGACGGCGAGCTCATCTTCGAGGGCTTTGCGATGAACGACGTGGTGGTCAGCCGCGGGGCCGCATCCAGCATGGTGGAGTTGAAAGTCAACATCGGCTCCGACAACGTGACCAACCTGCGCGCCGACGGCTTGATCGTGGCCTCGCCCACCGGATCGACCGCTTATGCGCTGTCGGCCGGCGGCCCCATCCTGCACCCCGGCATTGCCGGCTGGGTGCTGGTGCCGATTGCGCCGCACGACTTGTCGAACCGGCCCATCGTGCTGCCCGACGCGGGCGAGATCAGCATCGAGATCGTGGCCGGGCGCGACGCGAGCGTGAACTTCGACATGCAAAGCCTGGCCAGCCTGCTGCACGGCGACCGCATCAGCGTGCGCCGCTCGATCCACCAGGTGCGCTTTCTGCACCCGCGCGGCTGGAGCTACTACGCCACGCTGCGCGGCAAGCTGCACTGGAACGCGGGGGTGGTCTGACCATGCTCCGGCGCCTGTCGTTGCGCGACTTCGTGATCGTCACTTCGCTCGAAGTCGAGCTTGAATCGGGCTTCGTCGTGCTGACGGGCGAAACAGGCGCGGGCAAGTCGATCTTGATCGATGCCTTGCAACTGGCGCTGGGCAGCCGGGGCGATGCGGGCGTGGTGCGCGAAGGTGCGGCGCGCGCCGAGATCAGCGCCGAGTTCGACACGCCGGCCTCGCTGACGGCGTGGCTCGAAGAAGCCGGCTTCACGGCGAACGACACCTTGCTGCTGCGCCGAACCATCGACGCGCAGGGCAAGAGCAGGGGCTGGGTCAACGGCAGCGCGGCCACCCTGGCGCAACTGCGTGAAGCGGCCGATCACCTGGTCGACATCCACGGCCAGCATGCCTGGCAAAGCCTGACCCGCGCGCCGTCGGTGCGCGGCCTGCTGGATGCGTATGCAGGCGTGCAGGCAGCGCCGCTGATGCAGGCCTGGTCGACATGGAAGGGCGCGGCGGACGCGCTCAAAGTCGCACAGACAAAGCATGCCGACATCGACCGTGAACGCGAGCGGCTGGCGTGGCAGATCGGCGAAGTCGACAAGCTGGCACCGGGTGCCGATGAGTGGATCGAGCTCAACGCCGAACACCAGAAACTGTCGAACGCGCAGTCGCTGATCGACGCGGCGCGCGGCGCGCTGAATGCCGTGAGCGAGGACGACGACAACGCTGAAACACTGACCACCCGCGCGGTCGATGCGCTGCAACACGTGGCGTCGTTCGATCCGCAACTGGCATCGGTGATCGAGGTGCTGCAAGGCGCGCAAGCGCAGTTGCAGGACGCCGCGCACACGCTCGGCGGCTACCTGCACCACACCGAACTCGAACCCGAACGCCTGCGCGAGCTGGACGAAAGGCTGGCCGCCTGGATCGGCCTGGCGCGCCGCTACCGCCGCCCGGCGGCCGAGCTGCCCGGGTTGCTCGCGCAGTGGAAAAACGAACTGCGCGCGCTCGACGCCGCAGCCGACCTGGGCACCTTGGCGCAGCAGCTCGCAGCCGTCAAGACTGCGTTCGACACGCAGGCGCAGCGCGTCTCGACCGCGCGCCGCCAGGCCGCCCCCAAGCTGGCGGCGCTGGTCACCCAGGCGATGCAGCAGTTGGGCATGGCCGGTGGTCAGTTTGAAGTGGCGCTGATCGCTCAAGATGCACCGCAAAGCTTCGGCCTGGAGACAGTCGAATTTTTGGTGGCTGGCCACGCGGGCAGCACGCCGCGCGCGCTGGCCAAGGTGGCCTCGGGCGGCGAACTGTCGCGCATCGCGCTGGCCATTGCCGTCACCACCAGCCAGCTCGAAGGCACCGAAAACGCCGCCGGCACTTTGATCTTCGATGAGATCGATGCCGGTGTGGGCGGCAGCGTGGCCGAAACGGTGGGCCGCCTGATGAAGCAACTCGGTCGCGACCGGCAGGTGATGGCCGTCACCCACCTGCCGCAAGTTGCCGCCTGTGCCGACCATCATTTCGTGGTCTCCAAACGCTCGCAGGGCGGCACCACCCACAGCGAGGTGCAGGTGCTGGCCGGTGAAGCCCGCGTCGGCGAAATCGCCCGCATGCTGGGCGGTGAGCGCCTGTCGGGCACCAGCCTGGCCCATGCGCAAGAACTGTTGAGCAGCGGGGCCGCGGCCGGCGGCGCCGCACCGGGGCGCAAACGATGACGGCCAGCGGCACGCCGTTCATCCTCGGCGCACAGGCCAGCGGACAGCGCGAGTTGGTGCTCGTCACCGGCATTTCAGGCTCGGGCAAATCGGTGGCGCTGCATGCACTGGAAGACGCCGGCTTCTTCTGTGTCGACAACCTGCCGCCCGAATTGCTGCGCGGCTTTTTGCAGCTCGAAGGCGAGCGCCAAGACCGCCGCGTGGCGATTGCGGTCGACGTGCGCAGCGCCGGATCACTGCCGCACTTGCTGCCGCTGATCGAGCAACTGCGTGAAGAGGGCGTGGCGGTTCACTCGCTGTTTCTCGACGCCACCACCGACGCCCTGGTGCGCCGTTTTTCCGAAACCCGGCGCCCGCACCCGCTGACCCAAACGGTCACCCAAACGCTGGCCAAAACGGCAGCCGAAACCGCCCCGGGCCGGCGCAAGGAAGATCGCTCGAACGACGTTCATCGGGGGCTGGTCGACGCCATCGAACTCGAACGTGAACTGCTGGCCGAGTTGCGCGAGGTGTCCACCGTGGTCGACACCAGCCAGTTGCGCCCGACCCAGTTGCGGATGTGGATGCGTGACCTGGTGAAGGCCACCGGTTCGCCGCTCACGCTGGTGTTCGAGTCGTTCGCCTTCAATCACGGCGTGCCGCTGGACGCCGACTATGTTTTCGACGTTCGCGTGCTGCCCAACCCGCACTACATCCGCGAGCTGCGCCCGCACACCGGCCGCGACGCCGACGTGGCCGCGTACCTGGCGGCGCAGCCTGAAGTGAACGAGATGCTGGGCCAGATCGAGACCTTTCTGGCGCGCTGGCTGCCGGCCTTCGAGGCCGACCAGCGCAGCTACCTGACGGTGGCCATCGGCTGCACCGGCGGGCAGCACCGTTCGGTGTATTTCGTGGAAACGCTGGCGCAGCGTTTTGCGCAGCGCGCGGTCAGCCTGGTGCGCCACCGCGAGCTGGATGCGCGTGATTGAGGCCTGACTCGGCCGGTCAGGACTGAAGCCTTGCCGGCACGGGTTCTTGACCCGTCACCAGCAGCTTTCTCAGCGGCGCGGGCAGGCCCAGCGTCAGCGCTTCATCGAGGTTCGACCATCGCCCCACCAGCCACGGCGTGGTGATCGCCGTCACGCGCTTTGCGCTGGTGCGCGCGGGCAGCGTCCAGCGCAGCGGGTGCAGCGTCCAGTCCAGGTGCGTCAGGGTGTGGGTGAAGCTGGGCAGCGGCTCGGCCTGGCCCGGCCAAGCGGCGCTGGCTGTTTCAAACGCAGCCGCCGTGTCGAATTCGGGAAGGCTCCACAAGCCGGCCCACACGCCGGTGGCGGGCCGCTGCACCAGCCAGACCTGATCGCGCCAGCGCAGCCACAACCACAGGTGTTCGCGCTGGCCGCGTTTGAGCTTGCGGGTCTTGACCGGGTAACGCTCGGGCCGGCCCTCGCGCGCAGCGACACAGTCCTCACGCACCGGGCACAGCAAGCACTGCGGTGACCGCGCCAGGCACAGCGTGGCACCCAGATCCATCAGGCCCTGGGTGTAGCGCTCGATGCCCGAATCGGGCAGAAGGCGCGTGGCCTGCGCCCACAACTCGCGCTGTTGCGCGGCCTCGGCCAAGTCGCCGTCGAAGCCGAGCACGCGGGTCAGCACGCGCTTGACGTTGCCATCCAGAATGGCCACCCGCTCACCGAAGCAGAAGGCCGCGATCGCCGCTGCGGTAGAGCGGCCAATGCCAGGCAGGGTTTGCAAGACCTCGCTACCGGAGGGAAACACGCCGCCATGCTGGCTGACCACCGACTCGGCGCAGCGGTGCAGGTTGCGCGCGCGGCTGTAGTAGCCCAGCCCGCTCCACAGGCCGAACACATCGTCCAGCGAAGCCGCAGCGAGCGACTGCACATCGGGAAACCGCTGCAAGAACCGGCCGTAGTAGCCCAGCACCGTGCTGACCTGGGTTTGCTGCAGCATGATTTCAGACAGCCACACGCGGTAGGGGTCCCGCGTGTTTTGCCAGGGCAGGCCGTGGCGCCCGTGTTCGCGTTGCCAGTGGACGACCCGGCTGGCAAAGCCTGCGTTCGGCTTCAAGTTCGCGGGTGCCCGACTCAAGCGCGTCAAGCGCGCGCGCGGCGCAGCGGGGCCTGCGCCGGCGCGGGTTCGTCGATGTCGATTTCGATGTCGACATCCATGCCGAACGGTTGCAGATGGATCAGTTCGATCACGTCGGCCGCATCGCGCGGCGCTGCGGTTGGCGGAGCCTGTGCCGCATGGCTGCGAAGGGCCAGGGTCAGTTCGGCGACACGCGTCTGGTGGCTTTGCAGCCGCTGGTCTTGCGAGCCGATTTCTGCCAGCCGCAATTCCAGCTCGTCCGTGGCCGACTGGATGCGCTCCAGCGATTCACGGCGTCGCCGGAAGCTGCGGCGACGCTCGCGCAGTTGCGTGTCCACCTGGGCCGACGCTGCCTTGTTCCACATCTCCAGCTCAGCGCTGGCGCTCTCGAACACGACTCGCAGTTTCGAGACCAGCATGCGCCGGAACTGCTCCATGAACCTGGGCTGCGACAAGCGCAGGGCCTGCGTCAGGCCGAGGTACTGGACATAGTTGCGTTCGATCAGGCTCAGGTCCTGTTCGAAGCAGGCCAGGTCGGGCGCCTCGGGCAGCGCCAGCGCAAAGCCGAACTGGGCGTTCAGTTGCTCGAACGAACCACGCAACATGTCGCGAATCTCAAGGCAGCGCCCTTGCGCGGCAGTGAGCAAGCCGCGCAAACGCGCGCACATGCCGATGAAGGCCTTCTTGGCGCCCAGGCGCAGCACCGACGCGTTCATCGCGGTCTGCATCTGCAACACTTCTTCGCGCAAACGGTCGCTCGAAATGCCGGCCATCATGTCCTTCAGCATCCGGGTGTGGACCCCACGCATGGCTTGCAAATGGGTGGTGCAAAGCTCGAATTCGGCTGTCTCGGCGTCGACCCGGTCGAGCATGCGGCGCACCGTGACATCGCTCTTGCCGCGCAGACCGCGCAACTCCAGCATCTGCTCGACCAATTGACGCCGGCCTTCGCCAAGCTTTCGCGCCACCAACCCCTCGATCTGCAGGCTGGCGTCCACCAGAGCCTTCTGCAGCATGGTGCAGCGCTGCGGCAAAAGCTGATCCGACAAGGCGGCCTCCAGTGCAGGCAGCCGGCTGGCCGCCAGCGAAGCGGCGTCATGCGTCACCCGCGCTGCCAGCGCCTGCCGCGCAGACAGCGGGAACACGCGCGCTGGCTCCAGGTTCAGCGTGCGTGCCGTCGCGGCTTGCTGGGCATCGATCTGGGCGGCGACTTCGGCCGCCGTGGCCAGCGGATCCTGCAAGGTGTCGATCTTGTTGAGCACCACGAAGCGGGCCATCGAATGGCTGCCGAGGTGGTCGCGCCAGATCTGCATGTCCGATTGGGTGACGCCGGTGTCGGCCCCCAAAATGAACACCGCCGCGTGCGCCGTGGGCAGCAGCCCGAGTGTGAGTTCGGGTTCGGCCCCCAGGGCGTTGAGCCCCGGTGTGTCCAGCACCACCAGTCCCTGTCTGAGCAAAGGGTGCGGATAGTTGATGAGCGCATGCCGCCAGGCCGGCACCTCGAAGCGGCCGGCATCGTCTTGCGGCGGGTTGTCGTCGGGTTGTTCATCGTGCCAAAAGCCGAGGGCGCGGGCTTCGTGCTGGGGCACCCACTGGGTTCGCGTCACCTCATGCAGGGCCAGCGCCAATTGGTCGGGCGACAAGCCGTCGAGCGGCACGTGCGTCCAGCACTCGCGCTGCGCGCGCAACTCGCACAGTGACGAGCCTTGCAGACGTGTCGCAATCGGCAACAAGGCCAGCGCGGTGGGCTCGAGCGGGTCGTAACCCAGCTCCACCGGACACATCGTGGTGCGCCCCGGCGCAGCGGGCAAGATTCGCTGGCCCAGGTCGGCGAAAAACATGGCGTTGATCAGTTCAGACTTGCCGCGCGAGAACTCGGCCACGAAGGCGACCACCAGTTTCTCGCCGGTCAGGCGCTGGTTCAGCGCGGTCAGCAACTCGTTGCCGGCAACGTCGGCCAGCTCATGTTCGAGCAGAAAGCGAGACAGCTCTTCGACCCGGCGGCGCGACGCGGCGCGCCATTCGCCCAGCACATCGAGGTTGCGGGCGAAAGCGGCGGGAATGAGGGCGGCGGTTGCAGGCATCGGCGCAATGATGTTAGCCCAGCGATACCACCAAACAGGCGCAGAAACATCTGCTCACCAACACCCGGCCGCACGGTTCGCGACAAACGCACGAACCTGTCAACCCGCAACGCCGATCAGCGTCGTTGGCAGGTCGGGCAGAAGAATGTTGAGCGTTGCGCCTGCACGATTTTGCGGATGTGCGTGCCGCACACATGACAAGGCTCGCCGGAACGCCCGTAGACGCGAGAGTGAAGCTGGAACTGCCCGGCCATGCCATGTGCATCGCGGAAGTCACGCAGCGTCGAGCCCCCCAGATTCAAGGCCTGCTGCAAGGTGGAACGCACCGCTTGGCACAGGCGCTCGCAGCGCGGGCGGCTCAGGCTGCAACTGCGCGTTCGCGGGTCGATGCCGGCGCTGAACAGGGCTTCGCAGGCGTAGATGTTGCCGGCCCCCACCACGGTGTCGCCCGCCAGCAGCGCCAGCTTCACGGCCACGCGTTTGCGCTTAAGCGCCGCATGCAGGTAGGTGCCCGTGAACGCCGGGTCGAACGGCTCCAGCCCCAAGGTCGACAGCAACTTCGCCGCCGCGCCAGTGGCCAGCCCGGGCGACCACACGACAGCGCCGAAGCGGCGCGGATCGGTCAGGCGCAAGGTGCCCAGGGTGGTGACCAGATCGAAGTGATCGTGCTTGCCCGCGATGTCGGGCTGGGTCGCAAATGCCAGCGAGCCCGACATGCCCAGGTGCATCAGCAAACCGCCCTGCTCCAGCGGCAACCACAGGTACTTGCCGCGCCGCGTCACTGCACCCACGCACTGCGCCAGCAAACTGTCAGGCTCGCAGCCGAGCGGCCAGCGCAAGGGTTTGCCGATGCGCACTGCCGTGACGCGCGCGCCTTCGATGCGCCGGGCAAAGCTTTGGCGTGTGACTTCGACTTCAGGCAACTCGGGCATGAAGGGAATTATCGCGACGAAGAACGGTCACATCGGCACGAACCCGCCGCTGCGGCCGGGTCGATGCCGCCTAGGAGCCTGCCGGGCTTGGGGCGTCGAAGCGAGAATTGGCCCCAGCGAGGACAGTTTTTGTCAGGTTCGCCGGCTCATAGCCGAAGCTATGCGCCAAGAAGCTGGCGAAAAATGGACCGCTGCGGTCAATTTGCAGCCGACGCTCCCCAAGCCCGGCAGGCTCCTAGAATCTGATCTCGTCACTGGAGTTGTCGATGCCTGCCCTTATTCCCTTCGCTCGAGCGGCCTGCGCGCTGGCACTGGTATCGTCCTTGTCCGCCTTGAGCCCCGTCGCGCGCGCCCAGGCCGACGTGGTGCTGGCGGCGGTGGCTGACATCAACAACTCCAGCCTCGACGCCCAGTTGTTCTATCAGCTCATCATCGGCGAGATCGAGCTGCGATCCGGCGAGGCGGGCACCGCCTACCAGGTGCTGCTCGACGCAGCGCGCAAGACGCGCGACCCGCAATTGTTCCGTCGCGCCACCGACATCGCGCTGCAAGCGCGTGCGGGCGACCAGGCCCTGGAGTCGGCCAAGGCCTGGCGCACGGCGCTGCCCGAGTCGATCGAAGCGCACCGCTACGTGATCCAGTTGCTGATGGCGCTGGACCGCGGTGCCGAAACGGTCGAGCCCATGAAGTCCTTGCTCAGCGTCACGCCCGCCGCTGAGCGGGCGGCGCAGATTGCGGCGCTGCCGCGCTTTTTCGGGCGCGCACAAGACCGCAAGCAGGCGGCGAACCTCATCGAACCGGTGCTTCAACCGTATGCCGATGCGCCCGCCACGAGCAATGCCGTCAGCGTGGCCCTGGGCCGCAGTTGGCTGCTCGGCGGCAACCCGGCTCGCGCGCTCGAACTGGCCCAGCGCGCTCACGCGCAAGACCCCAGCGCCGTGGCCCCGGCGCAACTGGCGCTGGAACTGCTGCCCGCCACGGCGGACGCAGAAGTCATCGTCACCAGCCACCTGAAGGCGCAGCCGGCGAGCAATGGCGTCCGGCTGGCGTACTCGCGCATGCTGGGGGGCTCGCAACGCCTTGCCGACGCGGTCGTGCAACTCGACGCAGTGACGCGCAGCGAGCCGCAGTTGGCACCGCCCTGGCTGATGCTGGGTGCCTTGCAACTGGAGCTGCGCAAACCCGAGGAGGCCACGGCGGCACTGCTCCAGTTCGTGGGGCTCGTCAACAGCGACGCGTCCGCAGCCAGCGATGCTGCACCTATCGCACCCGCAGCACCCGCAGCACCGGCAGCGGCCGACGACGGCGATGAGCCGATTGCGCCGGATCGCGGCCTGACGCAGGCCTGGTTGATGCTCGCGCAGGCGGCGGAGCAACTGCGCAATTTCCCCGCGGCCGAAGGCTGGCTGGCAAAAGTCAGCAACCCGCAACAAGCGCTGGCCGTGCAATCGCGTCGCGCTTCGTTGATGGCGCAACAGGGCAAGCTGGGCGAAGCGCGCGAACTGATCCGCAAGACGCCCGAGATGGGCGAAAGCGATGGCCGCGCCAAGCTGTTGGCCGAGGTGCAATTGCTGCGCGAGCAGAAGCAGTGGGGCGAAGCGCGTTCGGTGATGACGCAGGCAAACCTGAAGTTTCCCGACGATGTCGATCTGTTGTACGAAGAATCGATGCTGGACGAAAAACTCAACCGCATGGACGAGATGGAGCGCCTTTTGCGCCGCGTCATGACGCTCAAGCCAGATCACCACCATGCACACAACGCGCTGGGCTTCTCGCTTGCTGAACGCAACCTGCGCCTGCCGGAAGCCAAGGCCTTGATCCAACGGGCGCTCGAACTCGCGCCCGGTGAGCCCTTCATCACCGACCGCCTGGGCTGGGTCGAGTATCGGCTGGGCAACCGCGATGAAGCGCTGCGCTTGCTACGCGGGGCCTACCAGTCGCGCCCCGACGTTGAAATCGCAGCCCACCTGGGCGAGGTGTTGTGGGTCAGCGGCCAGCGCGAGGAAGCCCGGAGGGTGCTGCGCGACGCCCACGCGCGCGACGCGGTCAACGACGTGCTGAGCGAAACCCTGGCGCGGTTGAAAGTCGATTTGTGAGGTGGTGTGCCGCGCTGGTCGCGGCCGCCGGCAGCATGGTCCTGGCAGCCTGTGCAACGCCGGCAGCGCTGACCCGGGCGCAAAGCGAAGCGCTGATTTCCGGGCGCATGACGGTGCGCGTCGAGGCCCCCGGCCCGGGTGCCCAGCGTAACCTGTCGGCCGCGTTCGAATTGAGCGGCGATGCCCACCAGGGCCGGCTCGACCTCAACACCCCCCTGGGCACGACGCTGGCCCGCGCCCGTTGGGAGCCCGGCACGGTGTCGCTCACCACGCCGCAAGGAGAGTCCCGTTACGCCGACCTGCCGGCGCTGACGCGCGAGATGCTGGGCGAGGAACTGCCCGTGGCGGCCCTGTTCGACTGGTTGCGCGGGCGCCCCTGGCCGGGTGCGCCCAGCACGGCTGCGGTGCCGCCGGCTGAGGCGGGTTTTCGCCAACTCGGCTGGGACGTGAACCTTGCACAGTTTGCCGACTCCTGGGTCATTGCACGGCGCGATCAGGCCCCGGTGGTGACCGTGCGCGTGAAGCTGGAGCGGCCGTGAGTCTGACGGCGCTCTTCGACGTGGCTGCGCCGGCCAAGCTCAACCTGTTTTTGCACATCATCGGAAAGCGGGCCGACGGCTACCACCTGCTGCAGTCGGTGTCCGTGCTCATCGACTGGTGCGACACCCTGCATTTCGAGCGCCGCACCGACCGCCTGCTGGCGCGCCATGACCTGGGCACCGCGCTGCCGGCCGACGACCTATGCCTGCGTGCGGCGCGCTCGCTGCAGCTCGAATCCGGCATCTCGCTCGGTGCCGATATTTCCATCGACAAGCAAGTGCCGTCGGGTGCCGGCATGGGCGGCGGCAGTTCCGACGCTGCCTCCACCCTGCTGGCCCTGAATCGGCTGTGGGGATTGCACTGGCCGCTGGCGCGACTGTTACCGCTGGGCCTCGGGCTGGGTGCCGATGTGCCGTTTTTTCTGGCTGGGCACAACGCCTGGGTCGAGGGCATCGGTGAACGGCTGACGCCGATGCCGATCCCGCCGCAGAATTTTGCCGTCGTCAAGCCTGCAGCCAGCCTGCACACCCGCGCCATCTTCAGCCACCCGCTACTCGTTTGCGACAACGAAGCTGCTACAATTGAAGGCTTTACTGAGGCCGCACAAACTGCTGAAAGCCTGACAAGCTTCGGTCGAAACGATTTGCAAGCGATCGCCGAGAGCCAGTGCCCCGAGGTGGTTGAAGCGTCGAAATGGCTCAGTGCCCGGTTCGGCAACAGCCGGATGACGGGCTCGGGAAGTGCGGTGTTTGCAGGACGGGACATAAGAGACAGTCCGAATGCGCAAAGTCAATCGGCGGCGGCGATGTTCGATGCGTTGCCAGCAGGATGGACCGGCCGAATGTGCCGCAGCCTTGAGCACCACCCGC
This sequence comes from Burkholderiales bacterium, assembly GCA_043749975.1. GTDB lineage: Bacteria > Pseudomonadota > Gammaproteobacteria > Burkholderiales > Burkholderiaceae_C > JANYJJ01. The sequence continues at coordinate 15,280 of JAYVCL010000138.1, read as the reverse complement.
TGTCAGGGTGGGCTTTACAGGCATAGGTAGGAAGCGAAGTTTGAAGGTGTGCAGCAAGCACTTTGTGCGTGCTGCGCTCCGGTGTAGGGGAGTCGCCAAGTTGGTCAAGGCATCGGATTTTGATTCCGACATGCGAGGGTTCGAGTCCTTCCTCCCCTGCCAGTTTTTTTGATTCCCGGAGCCTCCCGAGGTTGCGCCCGGGGCTGGACTGAAAGGGAGCCTCGTGCTTCCACAACAAAGCCTCGACGGAGGGAATGTGCTTTTCAACACCGTGCTGTTCACGGGCAACGCCAATCCGGCGCTGGCCCAGGAAATCGCCACCCATCTCGGCATCGAACTTGGCAAAGCCCGGGTCGGGCGATTTTCGGACGGCGAAGTCGACATCGAGATCCATCAAAACGTTCGCGCCCGCGACATCTTCGTGGTCCAGCCCACCTGCGCGCCGACGAACGAGAACTTGATGGAACTGTGCATCATGGTCGACGCGCTCAAACGTGCGTCGGCCCGGCGCGTCACGGCCGTCATCCCGTACTTCGGCTATGCACGGCAAGACCGCCGCCCGCGCTCGACGCGCGTGCCCATCAGCGCCAAGGTGGTGGCCAACATGCTGGAAGCTGTGGGCGTCGAACGCCTGCTGACGATGGACCTGCACGCCGATCAAATCCAGGGCTTCTTCAACATTCCGGTCGACAACATCTACGCGTCGCCGGTGTTGCTGTCGGACTTGCAAAGCAAGCGCTACGACAATTTGGTGGTGGTTTCGCCCGACGTCGGCGGCGTGGTTCGCGCCCGCGCGCTGGCCAAGCAGTTGGACTGTGACCTGGCCATCATCGACAAACGCCGGCCGCGCGCCAATGTGTCGGAAGTGATGCACGTGATCGGCGAGATCGACGGTCGCACGTGCGTCATCATGGACGACATGACCGACACCGCCGGCACCCTGGTGAAAGCGGCCGATGTGCTGAAAGAGCGCGGCGCGAAAAGTGTCTACGCCTACTGCACGCATGCGGTGTTTTCCGGCCCAGCCCTGGAGCGCATCAAACGCTCCCAGCTTGACGAGGTGGTGATCACCAACACCATTGCGCAAGGCGAGGCCGTCAGGAATTGCCCCAAAGTCAGGCAGTTGTCGGTCGCCTTTTTGTTTGCCGAAACCATTCGCCGCATCTCCGATGGTGAATCGGTGACCTCGTTGTTTGCGGAGCAGAACAGTAATTTTTAAGAACGAGGATGGGTCCCTTCCGGGACTTGTCCGAGCAGCGGGGCTTTGCGGTCCCATTCCACTGAAGCACCTGGTCGCGGGGCTTCACCACTTTTTGGAGTCAAACATGAAATTCGTCGCTTTTGAGCGCACGCTGCAGGGGACCGGAGCGAGCCGCCGCCTGCGCAATGCCAGCAAGGTGCCCGGCATTGTTTACGGGGCTGGTGCGCCAGCCATGATCGAACTCGATCACAACGCCCTCTTCTTCGCGCTGAAGAAAGAAGCCTTCCACTCGTCCATCCTCGACATGGAACTGAACGGCAAGACCGAACAGGTGCTGTTGCGTGACCACCAGGTTCACCCGTTTCGCCCCACCGTGTTGCACATCGACTTTCAGCGCGTCGACGCGACCACCAAGGTCACGAAGAAAGTGCCGCTGCACTTCATCAACGAAGAAGAGTCGCCTGCGGTCAAGGTCGACAAATGCGTGGTCAACCACGTGGTCAACGAGTTGCGAATTCAGTGCCTGGCATCGCAGTTGCCCGAGTTCCTGACGGTCGATCTGAGCAACCTGGCCAAGGGCCAGGCGCTGCACGCCAACGACATCGCGCTGGCCGAAGGCATCAAGGTGATGACCCAGGGCAAGCCGAACCCGGTGATCGTGTCGGTCTCGATGCTGGCCGCCGAAGAAGAAGCGGCTGCCGCCCCGGTGGTGGTGGTTGCAGCCCCGGCGACCAAGGCCAAGAAGACCGAAAAGCAGAACAAGAAGTAAATCGCCTTTGCGTTGGCGCACGAAGCCCCGCTGCGGCGGGGCTTTTTTGTGGCCAACGTTTTTTTGTAACAAATCATTTCCGAACGACGCTCTGCGGCCGCGCCGTCGACGGCCATCGAAAGCGGCTGGTTACCTGCTCTGGGCATGAGGACAGCGCAGCACCGTCTGTCGGCATTCTTTACATGACCCAGACGAATCCTTGACGCCGTCGCGGTACGAATTGCCAACATTGTTGTAACACGTTGATTTGTATAGTTACTTTTAAACACAATTTTTGATGGCATGAGCCTTGCTATTTCAAATTCATCTTATCCGTTGACCGGCCGATCGTGCGGAAGCACGGTGAGCCTTGTTTCGCAACTCACATGGATCAAAAATGAACTTGAAATCAGTATCGCTCGCGGCGCTCGCCGCGTTGACCCTCGGTTTGACCGGCCCGGCACGCGCTGGCGTGGTGATGAGCACCAACGTACCCGTGGCGATCTGTGACCTGTGCACGGTGTCGTCGACGCTCACGGTCAACAGCCACATCACGATCGCCGACCTGAACGGCCTGATCAGCAACCTGACCCACACCTGGGATGGCGATTTGTTCATCGAATTGCAATCGCCCGTCGGCACGACGGTGACGCTGTCCAACCGACGCGGCGGAAGTGGTCACAACTTCATCAACACGGTGTTCGACGACGAGGCTGCCACCACCATCGGCTCCGGCAGTGCGCCGTTCACAGGTTCGTTCAGCCCCGATCAGCTTCTGTCCGCCTTCGACGGCCAGGATGCCTTCGGCGTGTGGACGCTGCGTGTCGCCGACCGGGCCGCACAGGACGTCGGATCGATCAACCGCTGGGGGATCGACATCACGGCAGCGGCTCAGAACATTCCTGAACCGGGCACGCTCGTTTTGGCTGGCCTGGCCCTGGCGGGATTGGCATTCACCAGGCGTCATAAATCGAAGTGATGCAACGGCGGCAACGCGCAAGGAAGGGCGGCTTCGGCCGCCCTTTTTTGCGCCTGCGCGGCGGGTAACGTGGCCTGGATAATCAGCCCATGATTCGACTGCTGGTGGGCCTCGGAAATCCGGGCCCTGAATACGAAGCGACGCGGCACAACGCCGGGTTCTGGTTCATCGACGAAGTCGCCCGCGAGCTGGGCACGGCGTTGACCCCCGAGCGCAGCTATTTTGGTCGGGTCGCCCGCGTCAACCGGCCCGACGGGCCCGTCTTGCTGCTGCAGCCGATGACCTTCATGAACCTGTCCGGCAAGTCGGTTGGAGCACTCGCGCGTTTCTTCAAGATCGCCCCGCACGAGATCCTGGTGGCGCACGATGAGCTCGACTTGATGCCCGGCCAAGCCAAGATGAAGCTGGGCGGCAGCCACGCCGGACACAACGGTCTGAAGGACATTCATGCCCAACTCGGCAGCCCCGAATACTGGCGCTTGCGCCTGGGCATCGGACACCCTGGCGTGAAGGCCGAAGTGATCGACTACGTGCTGCGCAAACCGCCGTTGGCTGAGCGTGAAGCCATCGACAGAATCACCGAACAAGCGGTGAAAACACTCGACTTGATCCTGGCCGGCGACATGGAGCGTGCCATGATGAAGCTGCACGCGAAACCGCCCCGGCCGAAGCCGCCCCGGTCTGAACCACCCAAAGAAACCCCACCATGAAACACACCGTCGCCGCATGGATGCTGACCTTGATCGCGACAAGTGCCGGTGCTGCATCCACGCCGATCTATCGCTGCGGCCCCGATGGGCGGGAGTATTCGCAAGTGCCTTGCGCGGGCGGCAAGGTGATCGACTCGAGCGACCCGCGAAGCGCCGCCCAGCAGGCCGAGGCCGTCAAAGTGGCGGCCCGTGACCGGCAGCGCGCGGCCGAACTGGAGCGCGAACGGCGCGCGCAGGAAGCGTCTGTCAAACCCGCCGCTGCGTCCGGTTTCAATGCAAGGCCGTTACCGCCAGCCACTGTCACCTCGGCCGCCGACAGGGGCCGGCACCACAAGCGCCACGCCAAGGTCAAACGGGTAGCGGTTGATGCTGCAGCACAAAAACCGAAGGCCGAACGCAAGCGCAGCAAGTAGCTCAGGCTTTGGGAGGTGCAGTCTCTGCGGCCATGCTGGCCTGCTGCAGCCGGCGGTATTTCGCCCACAAGGTTTCGTTCGACTCGATGTGATCCGGGTGGATGGGAATGCAGCTCACCGGACAGACCTGCACACACTGCGGCTCGTTGAAATGACCCACGCACTCGGTGCATTTGGACGGGTCGATCTCGTAGATCTCCACGCCCATGTAGATGGCCTGGTTCGGGCACTCGGGCTCGCACACATCGCAGTTGATGCATTCTTCCGTGATCAGCAGCGCCACGCGTCGATCCTCCTCAAGCCTCGGTCGCCTTGACGCGCGTCTTCAAACGATCCAGCACCGACGGAGACACGAACTTCGACACGTCGCCGCCCAGACTCGCGATCTCGCGCACAAAGGTGCCTGAGACGAACTGGAACTGGTCGCTGGGGGTGAGAAACACGGTCTCGACGTTGGGCATCAACTGGCGGTTCATGCCAGCCATCTGAAACTCGTACTCGAAATCGCTCACCGCGCGCAGGCCGCGCACCACCACCTTGCCACCGACGCCGACCACGAAGTCGCGCAGCAGGCCCCTGAACGCGATGACCTCGACGTTCGGGTATTTGGCCGCCAGTTCCTGCGCAATCTCCAGCCGCTCATCGATGGTGAACATGGTGCGCTTGTGGTGACCCGCCGCCACCGCCACGATGAGCCGCTCGAACAGGCGGCTGGCACGGCGCATCAGGTCTTCGTGGCCCAGCGTCATCGGGTCGAAGGTGCCTGGGTAGACGGCGGTGAGTACGGTCACAGAGGTCATTTTGCTGTCTTGTACAGCGCCCTGTTTGGCGTCCGGGTTTCGATCATGCGAGCGCAGTGTAGTCGTGCACCACACGCTGAAGCAGGTGGAAGTGAACGGCCCCGGCGCGCGCATGGCGGTGCAGCCTGAAACCCAACGGCTGCAACACTGAATCGTCGAACGCGCGGCTGGCTTCGAGGTAGACGAAACCGTCGGCCACCGCCACCCGCGCGGCGGCTTTCAATGCCGGCGCGGTCAGTTCGGCATCGAAGGGCGGGTCGATGAAGACCAGCTCGAACGCTTGCGGCGCGCAGCGCTGCATCCAGGCCAGGGCGTCGGCGCATTCCACCTTCAGCACATCGACCTTCAAGCGCGCCTTCGACTCCATCAGGCTGCGCGCCAGCACGTGGTCGCGTTCGATCAGCACCACCTCGGCGGCGTCGCGCGATGCGGCCTCGAAGCCCAAGGCACCGCTGCCCGCAAACGCGTCCAGGCAGCGCCAGCCCGACAAGTTTTGCCCCAGCCAGTTGAACAAGGTTTCGCGCACGCGGTCGGGCGTGGGGCGCAGACCCGGGCGGTTGGCCACCGGCAACTTGCAGCGCTTCCAGCGCCCGCCGATGATGCGCACCTCGTTGCGCAAGACCGCCACAGGGAGCGATGCCGGCGGCTCAGCCTGCATGGTGCGCGGCTGTTTCATTGCCGCACGGCGATGCCGCTGCGGGCCATCAGCGCCTTGGCTTCGCCCACGGTGAACTCGCCGTAGTGAAAAATGCTGGCCGCCAGCACGGCGTCTGCGCCGCCGACGCGAATGCCGTCCACCAGGTGCTGCAAGCTGCCGACGCCCCCCGAGGCAATCACCGGCACGCTGACCGCGTCGCTCACGGCGCGGGTCAGCGCGAGGTCGAAACCGCTCTTGGTGCCGTCACGGTCCATGCTGGTGAGCAAGATTTCACCGGCACCGTGTTCGGCCATCTGCACCGCCCACGCCACCGCGTCCAGGCCGGTGTTCTTGCGCCCGCCGTGGCTGTACACATGCCAACCCGAGCCGTCGGGCTTCGCCTTGGCGTCGATGGCCACCACGATGGCCTGCGCGCCGTACTTGGCCGAGGCATCGCGAATGACCTGCGGGTTCGCGATCGCGGCGGAATTGAAGCTCACCTTGTCGGCACCGGCGTTCAGCAGCCGGCGCACATCTTCGACCACCCGCACCCCGCCGCCCACCGTCAGCGGAATGAACACCTGCGAGGCGACCGCTTCGATGATGTGCAAGATCAGGTCGCGCCCGTCGCTGGTGGCGGTGATGTCGAGGAAGGTGAGTTCGTCGGCACCCTGGTCGTTGTAGCGGGCGGCGATTTCCACCGGGTCGCCGGCGTCACGAAGCTCGACAAAGTTGACGCCTTTGACGACGCGACCACCGGTGACATCGAGGCAGGGAATGATTCGTTTGGAAAGCATGAGATCAATTATGGGGTTTGCCCGCCCCCAAGTCTTAGGGGGGCGAGTGTGCTTGCCGGTCGGCTTTGAGTGATAACACAGCTTGCGAAAGTTCAAAAGCCGGCGAAGCGCCCCGCTCCGCCCTACAACCGTCAGGAGTCTCTCACCATGAACACATCCTCGCGTCTCGCCGCCGGTGCCATTGCCGCCGCGGCAGTGGCGTTCACGTTTCCCGCAGCCGCCACCGTCTCGTCGTTCAAAGCCACGTTGAGCAGCCTCGGCGAGCCCGTTCCGACGTCGCCCGCAACAGGCTCGGCGTTCGTGGTACTCGATGACGCGGCGCTGACCATCGATGTGATGGTCAGCTTCGCGAACCTGACGGCGAACGCAACCGCCGGTCACATCCATTGCTGCACGGCAAGTGCCGGTATCGGAAGCGTCGGTGTGGCACGGGGCCTTACCGACTTCCCCTCGGCGACATCCGGAACCTATACGCACCTGTTCACGCTCGACGCTGCCACGTTCGCAAGCCTGGCGACCGGCATTGCGGCGGGCAAGGCGTATATCAACCTTCACAGTTCCGTCCATCCCGGCGGCGAGATTCGCGGATTCCTGTCACCCGCAGAGGCCATTCCCGAGCCGCAGACCTATGCGATGCTGCTTGCCGGACTGGCGGTGGTGGGTGCGGCCGTGCGCAGGCGCTCGCAATCGGTCTGATCAAGCGACGAACAAGACGTCGGCGCGTGCTTGTGCCGACGCAAAGTCGAGCTCGCCGCTGTAAATGGCCCGCCCGCAGATCACACCGGTGACGCCCTGCGCTTCAATCGCGCAGAGTTGATCGATGTCGCTCATGTGGCTGAGCCCGCCCGAAGCGATCACCGGAATCGTCAACGCCTGCGCCAGTTTCACCGTGGCGTCGATGTTGATGCCGCTGAGCATGCCGTCGCGGCCGATGTCGGTGTAGATCACGCCTTCGACGCCGTAGTCCTGGAACTTCCGGGCCAAGTCGACAACTTCGTGGCCGGTCAGCTTGCTCCAGCCGTCGGTGGCGACCTTGCCGTCTTTGGCGTCCAGGCCCACGATGATGTGGCCGCCGAAGGCGCTGCAGGCGTCTTTCAAAAAACCCGGGCTCTTGACTGCGGCGGTGCCAATGATGATGAAGCTGAGGCCGTCGTCGAGATAGCGCTCGATGGTGTCGAGGTCGCGAATGCCGCCGCCGAGCTGCACCGGAATCTCGTCGCCCACCTCGGCCAGAATGGCTTTGACGGCGGCCTCGTTCACCGGCTTGCCGGCGAAGGCGCCGTTGAGGTCCACCAGATGCAGGCGGCGCGCTCCGGCGTCCACCCAGCGCCGCGCCATCGCGGCGGGGTCTTCACCGAATGTGGTCGACTGGCTCATGTCGCCTTGCTTCAGGCGAACGCACTTGCCGTCTTTGAGATCGATCGCAGGAATCAGCAGCATGGCTGTGGGCGGGTAAGAAGTCGGTGGACCGAAGCGGGCGTCAAGGCTTCCAGCTCAGGAAGTTGCGGTACAGCCGCAAGCCGTGGTCAGCGCTTTTCTCGGGGTGAAACTGCGTGGCGAAAATATTATCGCGGGCCAGCGTGCAGGTAAAGCGCGATCCGTAGTCGGTTTCGCCCACGCTGTGGCGCGGGTCCGACGGGCGGGCATAGAAGCTGTGCACGAAATAGAAGTACGCGTTGTCGGGAACGCCGTCCCACAAGGCGTGCGGCCGGGCTTGCACGACCTGGTTCCAGCCCATCTGGGGCACCTTGTAGCGGCTGCCGTCGGGTTGCAACCGGCCTTCGAGCTGGAAGCGAATCACCTCACCCTCGATCAGCCCCAAGCCCGCCGTGCCGATCCCGTGCGGGCCCTCTTCACTGCGCGAGAGAAGCATCTGCATGCCCACGCAGACGCCCATCAGCGGCTTGGTTGCGGCAGCGTGCAGCACAGCGTCTTGCAGGCCCGAGTCGCGCAGCTCGCGCATGCAGTCGGGCATCGCACCCTGGCCGGGCAGCACGACGCGCTCGGCGGCGTAAACGTCTTCGGGCTTCGAGGTGACGATGACTTCGACGCCTGAATTGCGCGCCACGTGCATCACCGCCTGCGACACCGAGCGCAGGTTGCCCATGCCGTAGTCGACGACGGCCACCGTCTTGCTCATTTCAAAGGCTGCCTTTGGTTGACGGAATCACGTCGGCCGCACGCGGATCGATTTCCAGCGCCATTCGAAGCGCGCGGGCAAACGCCTTGAAGATCGTCTCGCATTGGTGGTGAGCGTTGTCGCCGTGCAGGTTGTCGATGTGCAAGGTGACGCCGGCGTGGTTCGAGAAGCCCTGAAAAAACTCGTACACCAGTTGTGTATCGAGCGAGCCGATCATGGCGCTTTTGAAATCGACCCGCATGTGCAAGCCGGGACGGCCCGAAAAGTCGATCACCACGCGTGACAGCGCTTCGTCCAGTGGCACATAGGCGTGGCCGTAACGGCGCAGGCCCTTCTTGTCGCCCACCGCCTTCGCCATCGCCTGGCCCAGGGTGATGCCCACGTCTTCGACCGTGTGGTGGCCGTCGATGTGCAAGTCGCCCACGGCGGTGATGTCGAGATCGATCAGCCCGTGGCGGGCGATCTGGTCGAGCATGTGGTCGAAGAAGCCGATGCCGGTAGCGAGCTTCGAGGCACCGCTGCCGTCGAGCTTGACGGCGACGCGGATCTGCGTCTCGGCGGTGTGGCGGCTGACTTCCGCTTGGCGCGGCGCGGTTGTCGCTTGCGTCATGGCAGGCTCTCTTTCAAGGCATTCATCGTCTGGATATTCTCATCCGGTGTGCCCACGGTGATGCGCAGGCAGTTTGCCAGCAGCGGGTGCAGGCCGGATATGTTTTTCACAAGCACGCCGCGTGCCTTCATGCCTTCGAAGGTGCGTTTCGCGTCGGGCACCCGCAGCAGAATCATGTTGGCTTCGCTGGGAAAGGGTTTGACACCGGGCAAATCGCGCAACTGCGATTGCATTTTGTTGCGCTCATCGCAAATGATGCTCGCCTGGCGCGCGTATTCATCGGCGTGTTCCAGGGCGAACAGCGCGGCCTCGCAATTCAGCACGCTGATGTTGAACGGCGGACGCAGCTTGTCGATTTCGGCAATCAACTCGCGCCGCGCCATCAGGTAGCCGATGCGCACGCCGGCGAGGCCGAACTTGCTCATGGTGCGCATGACGAGCACGTGCGCATGACGTTTCAAACGCTCCATCGAATCGCGTGCCGCGAAGGGTTGATACGCCTCGTCCATCACCACCCAACCAGACGCGGCGTCGATAACGGCGTCGATGGCCGCGTCGTTCCACAAATTGGCGGTGGGGTTGTTGGGATAGGCCAAATAGACGAGGGCCGGTTGGTGTTCGCGCACTGCCGCGAGCATGGCTGGCAGGTCGAGTTCGAAGTCGGCCGTCAGGGGCACGCCGACGAATTTCAGGCCTTGCAGCTTCGCCGACATTTCGTACATCACGAAGCCCGGCATCGGTGACACCACCGTCGCACCCGGCACGTCGCAGGCCAGGCTGAGCATCGAGATCAACTCGTCCGAGCCGTTGCCCAGCATGATGTCGCAGCCCTCGGGCATGCCCGCGTGCGCAGCCAGCGCAGCGCGCAGCACATCGCCGCGCTCGGCCGGGTAGCGGTTCAGCGCCACCTCGGCCAAACGCGCTCCCAGCGCCGCGCGCAGCGCCGCGGGCAAGGTGAACGGGTTCTCCATGGTGTCGACCTTGACCATGCCGGCACTCGGCTGCACGGCGTAGGCGTGCATCGACTGCACGTCGCGGCGAATCGTGTTTTGCATCCGGTCAGCGAGAGAAATCATCATGCTGCGTCGAGCAGTTCGGGCCCGATGAGGAAGGGATTGATCTGCGTGCTGAGTCGACCGAGGCGCCGAAACCACAAGGCGACGGCTCGCGCTTGCTTGGCAGCGTCGCAGGCGTCTTCGCTGTACAGCAGGACGTTGGTGTCAACGAAGACTGCGTTCATTGGTTTCGTCGCGGGTGGGATAAGGCGTGCCGTCTGACCTCCAGCGGACGTCGCGGTTGAGCCATTCGTTCATGGCTCGTTCATACGCATCGTCGTGTCGCATTTTCTCGGCCAGCATCTCGCCGATGAGACGCGACACGCTGGTGTTGCGTCGCGCGGCCTCGATGCGCGCCCAGTCGGCAACTTCCTCGTCCATGCTGACAGTGACATTTTTCATGGCAGAACCCGCAATACCGAAAATACTACTTTCGTGGAACACGAAGTTCGTGTCGATTTTTCCATCACGTCTCAGTCACGTTTCAGCCTCATCTCCGCCGCGCGGGCATGCGCTTGCAGCCCTTCGCCGTGGGCCAGTTCGGCTGCGATCAAGCCCAGCCTTTGCGCGCCCGCCTGGCTGACCTTGATCAGGCTGCTGCGCTTTTGAAAGTCGTACACACCCAACGGCGACGAGAAGCGCGCGGTGCCCGAGGTGGGCAGTACATGGTTGGGCCCGGCGCAGTAGTCGCCCAGGCTTTCGCTGGTGAAGGCGCCGAGAAAAATCGCGCCGGCGTGGCGCAGCAGCGGCTCCCAGCGCTGCGGGTCGTGCGAGCTGACTTCCAAATGTTCGGGCGCAATGCGGTTGCTGATTTCGCAGGCCTCTTCCATGCTGCGGGTGTGGATCAGCGCGCCGCGGCCTTCGAGCGAGGCGCGGATCACCGCCTGGCGAGGCATTTCGCCGATCAGCCGGTCGATCGCGGCTTTCACCTCGGCGATGTAGCCCGCATCGGGGCACAGCAAGATGCTCTGCGCCATCTCGTCGTGCTCGGCCTGGCTGAACAAGTCCATCGCCACCCAGTCGGCCGGGGTGCTGCCGTCAGCGAGAACCAAAATCTCGCTCGGCCCGGCAATCATGTCGATGCCCACCTTGCCGAACACGCGGCGCTTGGCGCTGGCCACGTAGGCGTTGCCCGGCCCGGTGATCTTGTCGACCGCCGGGACTGTCTTCGTTCCGTAAGCCAGCGCGGCCACGGCTTGCGCTCCGCCGAGCGTGAACACCCGGTCGACGCCGGCAATGGCAGCGGCGGCCAACACCATGGCGTTGCGCTCACCTTTCGGCGTGGGCACGACCATGACGATTTCAGCCACACCCGCCACCTTGGCCGGCACGGCACTCATCAACACGCTGGACGGATACGCCGCCTTGCCGCCCGGCACGTAGATGCCCACGCGGTCCAGCGGCGTGACCTTTTGGCCGAGCAGGCTGCCGTCTTCGTCGCGGTAACTCCACGAGCGTCCGCAGGCGTCGAGTTGGCGCGCGTGGAAGCTGCGCACGCGGTCGGCCGCAGCCTCGAGCGCGGCGCGCTGCGCGGGCGTGATCGCGTCCAGCGCGGCCACCCAATCGGCACGCTGAATCTCAAGCTCCGCTACTGTGCGCGCACTCAGGCCGTCGAAGCGCTGCGTGTATTCGAGCAGGGCCGCATCGCCGCGCAACTGAACATCGGCCACGATGGCGGCAACACTTTCCTCGATCGCATGGTCGGTCTGCGCCGACCAGTGCAGCACGCGCTGAAACTCGGCTTCGAAGTCGGGCGACGTGGTGGCGAGACGGCGAATGTTGACGTTCATGATGGCGACGCTGCTGACAAGGCGATGGCCGATGCAAACGCATCGATGATGGCGCGAATCGGCTCGCGCTTGAGCTTCAACGAAGCCTGGTTGACGACCAGACGCGACGAGATTTTCATGATCTCTTCCACCTCCACCAAATGGTTGGCGCGCAAGGTGTTGCCGCTGGACACCAGGTCGACGATGGCGTCGGCCAGGCCGGTGAGCGGCGCCAGTTCCATCGAGCCGTAGAGCTTGATCAGGTCGACGTGCACGCCCTTGGTGGCGAAGTGTTCGCTGGCGATGCGCGTGAACTTGGTGGCCACGCGAATGCGCGAGCCCTGCTTGACCGCGCTGTCGTAGTCGAAGTCGGCACGCACCGCCACGCTCATGCGGCACTGCGCAATCTGCAAATCCAGAGGCTGGTACAGGCCGGCGCCGCCATGTTCGATCAGCGTGTCTTTGCCGGTCACACCCAGATCGGCACCGCCGTACTGCACATAGGTGGGCACGTCGCTGGCGCGCACCAGCACCACGCGAACGTTCGGGTTGTTGGTGCCGATGATCAACTTGCGCGACTTCTCGGGGTCTTCGCTGACCTCGATGCCGGCCGCTTTCAGCAGCGGCAGGGTCTCGTCGAAAATGCGTCCCTTGGACAGAGCCAAAGTAATCATTTGACCCTCTCGATATCGGCACCGATGCCGCGCAATTTCGACTCCATCCGGTCATAGCCGCGGTCCAGGTGGTAGATGCGGTCGATCACCGTTTCGCCCTCGGCCACCAGGCCGGCGATCACCAGCCCGGCGGAGGCGCGCAGGTCGGTTGCCATCACCCTGGCACCCGACAGCCGAGCCACGCCCTGCACCATGGCCAGCCGCCCGTCGACCTCGATCTTCGCGCCCAGACGCACCAGTTCATTCACATGCATGAAGCGGTTCTCGAAGATGGTCTCGGTCACCTTCGACGAGCCGTCGGCAATGCAATTCAGCGCCATGAACTGCGCCTGCATGTCGGTCGGAAAGGCCGGGTACTCGCTGGTGCGAAAGCTCACCGCGCGCGGGCGCTGGCGGTGGCTGACTTTGATCCAGTCTTCACCCGACTCGATGCGAACGCCGGCCTCGCGCAGCTTGTCGATCACCGCGTCCAGGTGGTCGGCCCGCGCGCGGCGCAGCACCACGCTGCCGCCGGCCGCGGCCACCGCGCACAAAAAGGTGCCGGCCTCGATGCGGTCGGGCACGATGCGGTGCGTGGCCCCACGCAGACTGTCCACGCCACGAATGCGAATCTTGCTGCTGCCGTGCCCTTCGATCTGCGCACCCATCGCGATCAGCATCTCGGCCAGGTCGGTGATCTCGGGTTCTTGCGCGGCGTTTTCCAGCAGCGTCTCACCGTCGGCCAGCGTGGCGGCCATCAGAAAGTTTTCGGTGCCGGTGACGGTCACCATGTCGGTCGTGATGCGCGCGCCCTTGAGCCGCCGCGTCTTGGCAATGATGTAGCCGTGCTCGACGGTGATCGCGGCCCCCATCGCCTGCAGGCCCTTGATGTGTTGATCCACAGGGCGCGAACCGATGGCGCAGCCGCCGGGCAGCGACACCGTGGCCTCGCCGAAGCGCGCCAGCAGCGGACCCAGCGCCAGGATCGACGCGCGCATCGTTTTCACCAGGTCGTACGGAGCTTCGGGCGTGGTCACGGTGCCGGCGTTCAGCGTCACCACATCGGGCCGGTCGTCTCGCCGCTCGACCGTGGTGCCCATGTTGCGCAGCAGCTTGAGCATGGTGCTCACGTCGTGCAAATGCGGCACGTTGGTCAGCGTGACGGGCTCAGAGGTGAGCAAGGCGGCGCACAGCTCGGGCAGGGCCGCGTTCTTGGCACCGGAGATCGTGACTTCGCCCTCAAGGCGTTGGCCACCGCGAATCAGAAGTTTGTCCATGCGCTTGGTTGCCCGTCTGCACACGGCCTCTGAAGTCTGCTTGCCGTGGATCGAGGCGCTGCAGGCTCAGACGCCGCAGTGAGGACTGCGGCAAATTTCAGTGGTGTGGAGAAGTTGCAGGGGCAGGGGCAGAAGACTCGGCGGCCCACTCGGCCGGCGTCAGCGTCTTCATCGACAGCGCATGAATTTGCTCACGCATCCTGTCGCCCAGGGCCTTGTAGACCTGCTGGTGGCGGGCCACGCGGCTGGCCCCCTGAAACGCGTTCGAGACGATGGTGGCGAAGAAATGACGCCCGTCGCCATCGACCTCGATGTGCTCGCAAGTCAGGCCAAGCGCGATGTAGCGCTCGACTTCGGAAGCTGTGGGGTCGGACATGGCTGAATTATCGCTCAGTGACGAATCTTGTAGCCGGTGCGCAGCAGGTGCAGGCACACGGCGCAGACGATCAGCAGGCTGGTGCCGACCACCGCGAAGCTGAGCCAGGGCGACACATCGCTGACGCCGAAGAAGCCGTGCCGAAAGCCGTCGATCATGTAGAAAAACGGGTTCAGGTGGCTGATGCCTTGCCAGACCGGCGGCAGCGAACCGATGGAATAGAACACGCCCGACAGAAACGTCATCGGCATGATGATGAAGTTCTGGAACGCCGCGATCTGGTCGAACTTTTCAGCCCACAGGCCGGCGATCAGGCCCAGCGCGCCCATCATCGCGGCACCGGCCAGGGTGAACACGATGGCCCACAGCGGCTGCACCAGGTGCAGCGGCGCAAACCACATCGTCACCAGCAGCACGCCCGCGCCGACCACCAGGCCGCGCACCACCGATGCCCCCACGTAAGCCACGAACCAGGCCCAGTGCGACAGCGGCGCCACCAGCAAGAACACCAGGTTGCCGCTGATCTTGCTTTGGATCAGCGACGAGCTGCTGTTGGCAAACGCGTTTTGCAGCACGCTCATCATCACCAGGCCGGGGATCAAAAAACTGGTGTAGCCGACGTTGTCGAAGACCTTCACATGGTCTTCCAGCACGTGGCCGAAGATCAGCAGGTACAGCACGGCAGTGAGCACCGGCGCGGCCACGGTCTGGAAGCTGACCTTCCAGAAGCGCAGCACTTCTTTGTAGAGCAGCGTCCTCGCACCGGACAACACGCCGCCAGTGGACGGTTCGATCAATGAAACCTGCGTCGTCATGCGGCCACCTTGGCGGGTTCGCCCTGCATGATTTCCAGGAACACGTCTTCCAGGTCGGCGCGGCCGATTTCCAGGTCTTCGGGCTGGCAACCGGCACCCCGCAGCGTGGCCAGCACCTGCTCGACTTCTGCCGCGTCGTGCGCCTTCACCTGCACGATGCGCCCGGTCACGCGCGACTGCGCCATCAGCGTGGGCGGCAACGGCGCATCGAGCTTGAACCGCATCATGGTACTGGCCGTGCCCGCGAGCAGCGCCGAGGTGCAGTCGAGCGCCACCACGTGGCCCTGCTTGAGCATGGCA
>JAYVCL010000137.1:0-10630 GCA_043749975.1 Burkholderiales bacterium | reverse complement strand
AACCAGCCACAACGCTGGTGAGTCGGGGCGCAGACCGAACCGGATTGCGGTCCACCGCAACACGATGATTGATTCAGAGGAGGGATGAGCCGTGACAGCCGACCTGAGAACGCGAAGCGCCGCAGTACGCCAGCAGACGGCGAACCGCAGCGCTGCCGGGGGTGCCCGATGAAGTCCGCCGCGAAGACGGTTGTCGCACGCGACGAAGCGGCCGGCGATACCGTGCCGTCTGCGCTGTTCGATCTGGCTTGGGAGCCACCGGTGCTGGGCCGCAGGCGGGTGTTGACGAGCTGGAACGACTACATCGCCGTGGCCAGCCAGGTGGTGGGCAGATTTCATGGTCAGTTCCGCCACGGCCAGTTCGAATACCAGCACCCGACACGGCTGGAGCCCGGCACCGCGCGGCGTTTGAAGCGCCCCTACAGCGCCAACGTGGCCTACGCCGAATGGGGCGCGCCCGACGCGCCGCTGGTGATCTGCTGCGGCGGCGTCGCCAGCGTGGCGATGCGCTTCAACTACCTCGCGTCCGACCTGAAAGACTCGTTCCGGCTGGTCTGCATGGACTGGGTGGGGCGCGGCCGTTCAGGTTGGTTGGCCTGCGAAGGCGACTATTCGCTGGCCACCTATGCCGAGCAGTTGCGCCAGTTGATCGAACACCTGGGAGGCGGGCCAGCCACCGTGCTCGGCTCGTCGCTCGGCGGCAGCGCGGCAATCGAGGTCGCCGCGCGCCACCCGAAGCTGATCGAGCGCCTGATCCTCAACGACGTCGGCCCGCACATCGCGGCACGGCGCAGGCGTCGGCGCGCCGACACGCTGGCGCGTCACTACGTGTTCCGCGAGCCGGCCGAGATGCTGCGCCGCGTGGGGGCCTCGCAAAAGAACGACGGGCCCGTCAGCGACGACATTCGGTTCAACCTGACCTTTCATCAAACCCGCTGGTCCGACGAAGAAGGCGGGCGCATCTACCGCCACGATGTTCGCGCCTTGCAGGCGTACCGCCGCGATGCGCAGAAGAGTCTGCAGCAATGGGAACAGTGGAAGCAGGTTGCCTGCCCGGTGCTGCTGATTCACGGCATGCAGTCCGATGTGTTGCTCGCACCGACGATGCGGCGCATGTCGCGCGGCAAGCATCTGACGCTGATGCATCTGCCCGACACCGGCCACGCTCCCTTGCTCGCCGACCGGAACCAGATCTGGTTCCTGCGCGACTGGTTGCTCGGAACCCAGCAGGCCGAGCACGAATGGAGCGTGCTGCATGCGCCGCGGCGCGAACGGCACGCTGGAACGCCGCTCAGTTTCGCCCCGGCGAACGTGCTGCGCTGAGACTGAACGCGATGCAAACCCCCATTGATGGCGACGTGTCTCGCCCGTTGATCTTCGTGCGCCACGGCGCGACCGCGCCGAACCTGGCCGGCCTGCGCTGCGGCGGCGACCTCGATGTCGCGTTGACCGACGTCGGCCGGCAACAAGCCGCACAGGCCGCGCAGCGCATCCGCGCGCTGGGCCTGCGTGTCGGCGTGATCGTGGCCAGCGATCTGCAACGCACCCGCGAAACGGCCGCCATCATCGGCCACCTGCTCGAAGGCGTCGAGGTGGTCATCGAACCCGCCTTTGCAGAGCGCCATCTCGGGGCCTGGAACCTGCGCCCCATCGCCGAAAGCGAGACCGAACTGGCGCGGGGGATGACGCCGCCGGGTGGCGAGTCCGATCTGGCGTTCATCGATCGCATCAGCAGCGGCATCGAAGCCTTGTTGCCGCGGATCGCGCAGCAGCCGTTGCTGGTGGGCAGCAAAGGCGTGGCACGCGTGCTGGGCAACCTGCTTGGGCAGCCCGACCACAACGGCCACCCCGGCCTGTCGAACGGCGAACTGGCCCGGTTCGACCTCGCAGCGTTTTCCCGCTGCAACACTTTGGAATACACACCATGACATCCGCACACGCTTGGGCCAATCGACCGTGGGTAGGCATGCTGCTGGCCGCGCTGACCGTGGTCGCGCTGGTCATCGATCTGATCGGCGTTGCGCTGCCGAGCCTGGTGTTCAGCGTGCCGATATCGGCCTTTGCGTTTCTGCTGCTGCTTTGCACCGCACGCTTTCAGCACGCCTCGTCGGCGGTGCAGGGCATGGAAGCGGGTGGCAAGTCAAACGATTCAACAAGTGTGGACGCTGCAACGGCACCTGTTCCTCTGCTCGGGGCCGTGGCCTTCGTCGATGCGCAACGGCGCTGCACCTACGCCAGCGCGTCGCTTGCGCAATGGCTGGTTTGCGAGCCCGGCGAAATCGAAGCGCGGCCGATCGACGAAGCGTTCGGCCCGTTGAACGGGCCGAAGATTCGGGCCGGCCTGGAGGCGGCATTGGCCGGCAGCGTGCAGCGCCTTCGTTGCTCGTCGGTGCAGGCCGACCGGGCTCTGCGAACACTGCAAATCGAACTGCTGCCACAGCGCGATGCGCTCGGCGCGATCGTCGGCTGCCAGTTGTTCGCGCTCGACGTGTCTGACGAACAGCACGCGCTCGACACGGCACAACGTTCGGAGCGGCGGCTGCGAACCATCATGGACCAGATCCCGGTGACGGTTTCCTACATCGACGCCGAGGGCCGTTACCGCTACATCAACCGCGCACAAGAGACCTGGCTCGGCAAGACCGATGCGCAAGTGCTTGGGCGCAAGGTGCGCGATGTGGTCGGCGACGAGGTGTGGGCCAACATCGAGCCGCACCTGAACACCGCCTTGTCGGGCGTGTCGGTGCCGCTGGAACGGCAGCGAGTCAACCGCCTGGGCGAACCGGTGTGGCACTCCGGCCACCACGTGCCGGATGTCAACGACGACGGCGACGTGGTCGGCGTGTACACAGTGTTTTTCGACACCAGCCAACGCGCGCTGGCAGAGCAGGCGCTGCGCCACAGCGAACAAGAACTGCGCGCGGCCAAGGCCGCGGCAGAGAACGCGAGCAACGCCAAGTCGGAGTTTCTGGCCAACATGAGCCACGAAATCCGCACCCCGATGAACGGCGTGCTGGGCCTGACCGAACTGCTGCTCGAGACGCCGCTCAACGCACAGCAGCGGCCCTTTCTGGAGACGGTGCGCAGCTCGGGCGAGTCGCTGTTGTCGATCATCAACGACATCCTCGACTTCTCGAAGATCGAGGCCGGCAAGCTCGAGATGGAAGCACTCGACTTCGACCTCTACCAGGCGGTGGAAGACGTGTTGCAACTGATGGCGCCGCGCGCGCATGCCAAGCGCATCGAGCTGGCATGCCGCATCGACGAACGCCTGCCCGCGGCGATGTGCGGCGACCCCTATCGGTTCCGCCAGGTGCTGACCAACCTGGTGGCGAATGGCTTGAAGTTCACCGAAGTCGGCGAAGTGGTGGTCGAGGTGACAGTGAGCGCGGCAGACCAGTTGCGGGTCAGTGTGCGCGACACCGGGATCGGTATTTCGGCAGCGGCCAGCACGCGCTTGTTCAATGCCTTTGCGCAGGCCGATGGCTCGACCACGCGACGTTTCGGCGGCACCGGGCTGGGCCTGGCCATCAGCCGCCACCTGGTCGAGCTGATGGGCGGGCAGATCGCGGTCGACAGCGTCGAAGGCGAGGGCTCCACCTTCTGGTTCACCATGCCTTTGAAGCCGGCGACCAGCCTGCCTGCGGTGGCGCACCCCGGCGAACTGGCGGGCCTGCGCACCTTGGTGGTCGACGACAACGCCACCAACGTCGAGATCCTCGAACACCACGCGCTGGCCGGCGGCATGCGCTGCGCCACGGCCAGCAGCGGCGCGCAAGCGCTCGAGCGGCTGCGCGAGGCCAAGCGCAGCGGCGACCCGTTCGAGCTGGCCATCATCGACATGAAGATGCCCGGCATGGACGGGCTCGAGCTGGCCGCAGCAGTGCGCGACGATCCGACCCTGCGCGGCTTGCCGGTGGTGCTGGTGACCTCGCTGCATTCGACCGACGAGATGGCGCGTGCCCGCGAAGTGGGCATCAGTGCCTACCTGTCCAAGCCGGTTCGGCGCCACGAGCTTTACCGCGCACTGGCGCAGGCCGTGGGCGGCACGCCGGTCAGCGAGAGCCGGCGCCAGATCGCATCGGCCGCCACCCGCATCCTGGGCCGCGCCCTGATGGCTGAAGACAACAACGTCAACCAGTTCGTGGCGCGCAACATGCTCAAGTCGCTGGGCTGCGAGTTCGACATCGTGCCCAACGGCAAGGAGGCATTTCTGGCGGTGCAGCGCGGCGGCTACGACATCGTGCTGATGGACTGCCAGATGCCGGTGATGGACGGCTACGAAGCGACGCGCGAGATCCGCGCCTGGGAACTTGCGCAAGCCCAGCCGCAGCGCATACCGATCATCGCGCTGACGGCCAATGCACTGGTCGGCGATGCAGACATCTGTCGCGCCGCCGGCATGGACGACCACCTGGCCAAACCCTATTCGCGCAAGCAGCTCGGCAGCGTGATGGCGCGCTGGCTGCCGGCGCATCTGGTGGAAACGTCCGAAGGCTTCGAGCGCACCGATCCGGCTCCGCTGGAAGCGCCCCCGCCAGCGTCGGCCGAAGTCCGGCTCGATCAAAAGGTGCTCGACAACATCCGGGCGCTCGACGACGACAGCGGCGCATCCCTTCTCGACGAGGTGATCGGCATGTACCTCGAAGAAACGCCGGCCCACCTGTCGCGCTTGAACGATGCGCTGAACCTGCATGACGCCGCCGAACTGGGCCGCATCGCACACGCCTTCAAGTCGGCCAGCCAGAACGTCGGGGCCAGCCACCTCGGTGAGCTGTGCCGCCAGCTCGAGCGGCGGGGCAAGGCCGATGAGCTGGCTGAAGCGACGGAGCTGGTGCGCGACATCGAGCTGCATTTCGTCAAGATCCGCCCGCTGCTGTTGGCCGAAATGGGCCAACCGGCATGACCCCGAAGAGTCGCATCCTCGTGGTCGACGACGACGCCGCCGGCCGCCGGCTGACGCGCGCCACCCTGACCCGCGCGGGCTTCGACGTCGTCGAGGCGCAAGACGGCCAGAAGGCGCTCGACGCCATGCAACTGGACATGCCCGACCTGGTGCTGATGGACGTCAGCATGCCGGTCATGGACGGCTTCACCGCCTGCGCAAAGTTGCGCGAGCTGCCGGGCGGCTCGCGGGTGCCGGTGGTGATGATGACCGGGCTCGACGACGTGCAGTCGATCGAGCGCGCGTTCGAGGTCGGTGCCACCGACTTCATCACCAAGCCGATCAACTGGCCGATTCTTTCGCACCGGGTGCGCTACATGCTGCGTGCCAGCTCGGCGATCGACGACCTTAAACAGAACCAGCGTCGACTCTCGAACGCGCAACGCATCGGCGAGATGGGCGACTGGGAATGGGATGTGCGGCGAGACCGCATCGTTCCGTCGGAGCAGGCGTGGCGCATCTTCGGCCACGACGCGGCGCAGGGCGCGATGCAACGCGACGGGTTCATGGAAACGGTGCATCCCGAAGACAAAGAGCGGGTCAGCCAGGCCTATGAGCGCGCGATTGCCAATGGCGACGCGTTCGCGATCGAACACCGCATTTTCCAAGTCGGCGGCACGTTGCGACATGTGCACCAACAGGTCGAAGTGATCAAGCACGACGAGGGCGGCCGGGCGCTGCAACTGGCCGGCGCGGTGCACGACATCACCCGGCGCAAGGACGCCGAGGAACAGATTCGCCGCCTGGCCTACTACGACACGCTGACCGGGCTGCCGAACCGCCTGCTGTTCACCGAGCAAGTGCAGCGCGGCATCGCCCATGCGCAACGCCAGGGGCAGCAGGTGGCGATCATGTTCATCGACCTGGACCACTTCAAACGCGTCAACGACACGCTCGGCCACGGCGCCGGCGACGAACTGCTGAGGGTCGTCAGCAGCCGGCTCGCCACCTCGATCCGCGCGCTGGACTCGGTCAGCCGCAGCGCGAGCGACCCCGACGTAAACAGCATCGCCCGCCTTGGCGGCGACGAGTTCATCGTGATGTTGAGCGACGTTTGCCGAGTTGCCGACGTGGCCAGCGTCGCGCGCCGGCTGGCCGCGACCTTGAACGAGCCGGTCACCGTGCAGAGCACCGAGTTGTATGTCAGCGGCAGCGTGGGCGTAGCGATGTACCCCACCGATGGCACCGACATCGACACCCTGCTGATGAATGCCGACACCGCGATGTACCGCGCCAAGGAGGCCGGGCGCGGCGGCGTGCAGTTCTACGACCGTTCGATGAACGCCCGCGCGCTCGACCGCCTGCTGATGGAGACGATGTTGCGCCGGGCCCTGGAGCGCGGCGAGTTCGTGTTGCATTACCAGCCTCGCATCGAGCTCGCCAGCGGCCACATCGTCGGCGCTGAAGCGCTGATCCGCTGGCAGCATCCCGAGCGCGGGCTGGTGTCGCCCGATGAGTTCATTCCGCTGGCCGAGGCGACGGGGCTGGTGATCCCGATCGGCGAGTGGGCCATCGCTGCGGCGTGCCGCCAGAGCGCGGCCTGGCATGCGGCGGGCCTGCGTGCGGTTCCGGTGGCCGTCAACCTGGCGGCCACGCACCTGCGCGAGCGTGGCTTGCCCGACCTGGTCGCGCGCGCCCTGCATCAACATTCACTGCCGCCGAGCAGCCTCGAAATCGAAGTCACCGAATCGGTGCTGATGGCCGACCCCGAATTGAGCGTTGAAAACGCGCGTCGGCTGAGTGCGATCGGCGTCGGCCTGTCGATCGACGACTTCGGCACTGGCTACTCGTCGCTGAGTTACCTCAAGCGGTTGCCGATCACCGCGCTGAAGATCGACAAGTCTTTCGTACGCGACCTCGCAACCGACCCGGACGATGCAGCCATCATCAGCGCCATCATCGCCATGGCCCACACGTTGAAGCTCAAGGTGGTGGCTGAAGGGGTGGAAACCGAGGCACAGTGCGCCTTCCTGAAGGCGAGCGGCTGCGACGAGTTCCAGGGCTACCTCTTCAGCCGCCCGGTCGAGGCGTGCGAGTTCGCCCGCTTGCTTGAGCAGCAGTGCAATCGTCATGCACAGCCGGTGGCCGCCTGACGGGCTATCCGCACCAGCGCACTCACCAACCAGCAAACCTGCAGACAGGGCCAGCGTCGCCCTGCTAGGCTTCACCGAGATTTGCCTCGATGAAGCCGACCCGCGCCTATGAAATCGACCTGCTGCGCTTTTGCGCAGCGCTCGCCGTGGTCTTTTTTCATTGGTCGTTTCGAGGCGCGGCGGCCGGCGGCCCCAGTGCCCTCAGCTACCCCTGGCTCGCTCCGGCGGCGCGCTACGGCTACCTGGGCGTCGAGCTGTTTTTCATGATCAGCGGTTTCGTGATCCTGATGAGCGCCAGCGGCGGCTCGATGCGCGACTTTCTGGTGTCGCGCCTGGTTCGGCTGTATCCCGCGTTCTGGGTCTGCTGCAGCCTGACCTTCGTCTGGGCCTGGCTGGCGGCCGATCCGAAGTTCGTCTTCACGCTGTGGCAGTACATCGTCAACCTCAGCATGCTGAGCGGATTCGTCGGTGTGCCTTCGATCGACGGTGTCTATTGGTCACTCTTTGTCGAGATTCGTTTCTATTTGCTGGTGCTGCTGGTTCTGGCCTTCGGGTGGATGCCGCGAATCGAACGCTTGCTGGTCCTGTGGCTGGCGGTGACGACGCTGCAGCAAGTGGTGCGCACCGGGCCGCTGTGGCATTGGTTGATGGCGGAGCATGCCGCCTTTTTCATCGCTGGCGCGACCTGCTTCGTGATCTATCGGCAGGGTGGCACGGCCCAGCGCTACCTCGTCCTCCTCGGGGCCTGGATGCTAGCCCTGTACCGATCGATCCAGGCCGTGGCCGAGCTCGACGTGCAGCTCGGCAGCGGCCTCGATCCGTTCACGGTCGGGCTGATCGTCAGCGTCTTTTTCGCGTTGATGCTGTGCGTGGCCAGCGGCCGCCTTGGCGCGCTGCGCCGGCCGGTCTGGCTGTCGCTGGGGATGCTGACCTACCCGCTCTACCTGTTGCACCAGAACATCGGCTACATGGTGTTCAACCAATGGCACGGCCGCGTCAACGTGCACCTGCTGTTCTGGGGCAGCATGGTTGCCATTTTGCTGGCCGCGTGGGCCGTGCACCGCTGGGTCGAGCGACCGCTGGCGCGCTGGATGAAGTCGAAGCTGGACAAAGCCTTCAAGCGCACACCGCTGCGCACGGCTGCGTAGTTGTTCCGAAGCGAAGGGTCAGGCGTCGACGGCTTCCTCGACCGCGGCGGTAACCGGGGAGCCCGACACGTCGCGCAGCAGCTCACCGCCCAGCGCGGCCAGCAGGTCGGGGAACAGCTTGCCCAACTCGCCGGTGCTGATCGCCACGTCGGCATCGAAGCCATCCTCCTTGCCCGAGCCGCGGCTGCCTTCCATCACCACATCCAGCAGCTTGATGCGCTTCAACGTCATCGCTTCGGTGAGAACGAACGAGACGCGGCCCTCCCAGGTCATGGCCAGTTGCTTGGGCAGCTTGCCTTGCTGGATGTGCTCGGCGACCTCATCGATGTCCAGTGGGTGGCGCGAATACTTGACAGTCGATTTTTCGCTGTCGGCCTGCTTCAACTCGCACTCGCGGTCGATGCTGAAACCGGCCGGCGCTTCCCTGGTTTTGAGCCACTCCGACATCGCCGTGGTCGGCGCGAGCTGGGTCTGCAACACGCTCAGCGCGAGCCCGCCGCCCAGCAGCACGACCAGTTGCGTGACGATGCCGTCGGCCTTCTTCAGGCTGGCCGCGTTGATCCACACCAGCCTGGCTTTCGGGTCGATCCAGATCAGCGTGTCAGAGCGCTTGGCAAACGCGCGCGGCAGCAGGTCGTGAACGATCTCTTCTTTCAACTCCCGGGCCGCCTTGCCCTTCGGGCGGCGGCCAGTGTCGGCTTCGATCTTGTCGAGCCTTTGATCGAGTGCCAGCTTGACCACCGGGCCGGGCACCGCCTTGCGCTCCACACACAGCCGCAGCATCAGTTGGCCGCCGACGTTTTCGATCAGCACGCCGTGCTTTTCACCCCGCGGCTCGACCCAGCCGCTGGACTCCAGTTGCGTGGCACCGCATTCGGTGAAGCGCCCGCTGTCGAGGCGTTCTTCGATGGCGGCGGTGGCGGGTGCGTCCCAGTGGGTGATGCGGTAGATGAGTGCGTTCTTGAACATGGGTTGGGAAAAGAAAATGTTGAGACACGAACGGCAATCGCGCCGTTCACGCCCTCGCCCCTCTGGGGGGAGCACGACCAGACGCGTGTCTACACCAGCACGCGCTCGATGCCGCCGTCGTTGGCGCGCTCCACGTACTCGGGCATCCAGTCGGGGCCGAGGATCTGGTTGGCCATTTCGACCACGATGTAGTCGGCTTCCAGCAGACCGTTGTCGAGGTCGCCGGTGTAGCGGTTCAGGCCCTGCAGGCAGCTCGGGCACGAGGTCAGAATTTTCACGGGGCCTTTCGCAGCAACGGCACCGGTGGCCCTGAGCGCGGCTTCATCCTTGCGCAGTTCTTCTTCCTTGCGGAAGCGCACCTGGGTGGCGATGTCGGGCCGCGTCACGCCCAGGGTGCCGCTCTCGCCGCAGCAGCGTTTGCTGTCGATCACGTTCGGGCCGAGCAGCGCCTTCACGGTCTTCATCGGCTCTTGCAGCTTCATCGGGCTGTGGCAGGGGTCGTGGTACAGATAGCCATCGGTGCCCTGCAGGGTGATTTTTTTCTCGAGCAAGAACTCGTGGATGTCGATGATGCGGCAACCCGGAAAAATGCTGTCGAACTGGTAGCTCTGCAACTGGTCGTAGCAGGTGCCGCAACTCACCACCACGGTCTTGATGTCGAGGTAGTTCAGCGTGTTGGCCACCCGGTGAAACAGCACCCGGTTGTCGGTGATGATTTTTTCGGCCTTGTCGAACAGGCCGCTGCCTTTTTGCGGATAACCGCAGCACAGGTAGCCCGGCGGCAGCACCGTTTGCACGCCGGCGTGCCACAGCATCGCCTGCGTGGCCAGGCCCACCTGGCTGAACAGCCGCTCCGAGCCGCAGCCCGGGAAATAGAACACCGCCTCGGTCTCAGCGGTGGTGGTCAGCGGGTCGCGAATGATCGGAACGTAGTCTTTGTCTTCGATGTCCAGCAGCGCGCGCGCGGTTTTCTTGGGCAGCCCACCGGGCATCTTCTTGTTGATGAAGTGGATCACCTGCTCTTTGATGGGCGCGGTGCCCACGCTGGCGCGCGGCGCGGCGGTCTGCTTGTTGGCCAGGCCGCGCAGCAGGTCGTTGGCGAAGCGCTGCACCTTGAAGCCCACATCGACCATGCCCATGCGCAGCAGCTTGATGGTCTCGGGCTGGGTGGCGTTCAGGAACATCATGGCCATCTTGTTGCCGGGGCGGAAACTCTTCTGGCCCATCTTGCGCAGCAGGTTGCGCATGTTCATCGACACGTCGCCGAAGTCGATGTCGACCGGGCACGGGCTCAGGCACTTGTGGCACACGGTGCAGTGGTCGGCCACGTCCTCGAACTCGTGCCAGTGCTTGATGCTGATGCCGCGCCGCGTTTGTTCCTCGTACAAAAACGCCTCGATCAGCAGCGAGGTCGCGAGGATCTTGTTGCGCGGGCTGTACAACAGGTTGGCGCGTGGCACGTGGGTGGCGCACAC
>JAYVCL010000136.1:0-2874 GCA_043749975.1 Burkholderiales bacterium | reverse complement strand
CGAGGTTTCATGCGCCTTGCAGCCAGATCGATCCCAATCCGAACTGCCGCCCACCGCTAACCAATTGATCTTGTTCGACTTTTAACCGGACACTACTGGCATTGCTTATTCCTTGGATTCGGCTTGCTTGAACATCTGATCGCGCTCAAAACGCACGAACAAGATCGACGCATTTCGCCGGTGGATTGTCTCGTATTGGTCCCAGCGCGCGAACTCCGGCAGTGCTGTCGCGTCGGGCACGTCACTCAACGCGGTGCCCGAATGCAGCAATTCCAGCAAGCGGGCCTGCAATTGTGCAAGGTAGCGGTCCACCGCGTCGATGACTTTGTTGGAGGCCACAGGCCCATGACCCGGAACGACGAGGCTGATCGGCAGTTCGCGCAGTTCGTGCAGCGCATGCGTCCAGCCGTCGAGGTCGCCGTCCTGGACGTCGGGGATGCGCGTCTGGTCAAGCAGGCCGCCAGCAAACAAGACGCCGGATTGCACATCGAACACCGTGATGTCGCCCGGCCCGCTGGAGTGGCCGTGGTACAGCACCTGCACACGCCGGCCGATGCTGTCGATGCTGTGGGCCTGCTCGAATTCATGGTCGGGCTTGAACATCGCCGTGCCTCGCATCGCGTCGACACCCAGCACGGTCTTGAGCGTTTTCAGGCAGCGCTCGCAGCGCGCGCGCATCAGGCCGGCCGCCTTGGCGTGCATGTGGATCGCAATGCCCTGCTCACGGTAGGCGAGGGCACCGAACAAGAATTCTTGGCGCGTGTGGGTGATCAGCGCCATGCGCACTGGTTTGTCGGTCACGCTGCGGATTGCCATCAGCAGGGCCACGCCGTGGCGATAGGAGGTGCCGGTGTCGATGGCCAGCACGCCACTGTCGCCGACGATGAAGCCGGCGTTGCCGATGCGGCCGAGGTTGTCGGTGTCGACCTCACCGGGCGCGCCTTGCACCATGTACACACCGGCGGCAATCTGAACGGCCTTTGCCGACGACGCCGTGTTGGGCGATGAGAGCGCCGCGCAACCAGCGAGCAGTGCGATGCCGGCCATGCTGATCAACGCCGCCAGAAAGTGTCGGCAAGGGTTCAAAAGGTTCACGACCGACTACTTGCCTTCGACCAGCTTCTTCAGGTTCTCGAGCCCGCTCGTGTAGACGCCTGTGATCGCCTTGACCGCTGCGTCGTCGTTTTGATCCGGCGGCGGGTCGTTGTTTTGATAGGCGCGGTAGAACGCGCCGCGCCATTCGACGACGGACTGGTTGCCGCCTGCGTCGGTGCCCGCGCTGACGCTGATCGTCGAGGTGTAATTGCTGACCGGCAGCGCGCCGCCGTTTTTGGCGCGGTAGCTGTATTTCATCTTGGCGTCGTCGTAGCCCTCCAGCGTTTCGCTCAGCTCGCCACCGCCCTTGAGCTTGATCTGCCGCACCGAGCCCACGCTGTTGCCTTTGTCGGCGGGGCTTTCGGCAATGGCGGGATGCCAGTCTTTCAAGGCATCGAAGTTCTTCAGCTTCGCCCACACCGCGCTCGGGCTGGCGTTGATGGTTACTTTTTCGACCGCCTTTTGCCGCGTCGGGCCGTGCGTCTGGCCGGGGCCCGACAACGATGTCAACAGCGTGGCGGCCAGGGCCATGGCCACGCAGGCGATGCCACGGCGTGGGGTGCGTGGTGGGGTGGGTGGTGGTGGGCTGGGTCGATCAATGCGCAGCGGCAACATGCTTTGGGTCCTGGTTGATTCAAATCAAGGGGCCGCGGGTGCGCCGATGAAGGCACCGAAACCGCGGCTGTTTTTTCCGGTGGCAATCGAACTCAGTGTCTCACCGCTTCGGGCGTCGAGCACGCTGACGTTGTCGTCCATCCAGTTGACGACATAGACGCGGTCGGCGTGAGCAGCCACGCCTTCCGGGTAGCCGAAACCGTTGAGGGTGCGCAGCACTTTGAGCGACGCCGCGTCGATCACGCTGACGCTGTCGTCGTGCTGGTTGGTCACGTAGATCAGGCTGGCGTCGGCCGCCAGCGCCGCGCCGTAAGGTGCCTTGCCGACCTTGACGGTGGCGATCAGGTCGAGCCGGCTCAGATCGTGCGTGTCGAGCACCGACACGTCGTCGCTTTGCACGTTGAGTGCGTACAGGCGCTGGCGCGGCGCGTCGAACAGCAGCGCGAACGGGTGGCTGCCGACCCGCACTCGCGCGCGCACGCGCTGCGCAGCCACATCCACCAGAGCCACGCTGTCGTCGTCACGCTCGGCGACGAAGACCAGGCCTGCGCGGTCGCTGGCTGCCACACCGGCGGGCGCTTTGCCGACCGCGATGCTGGCGATGGCGGTGCCTCGATCAGCCGCAGCCCGGGTGTCGAACACCAACAGGCGATTGCTGTACCAATCGGCTGCGTAGACCTGCGAGCCGTCCGGCGCGGCATCGACACCCACCGGGCCGTCTCCAGCCACCAGCGTCGCCACGACTTCTTGAGAACGCATGTCGATGACCGAGATCGTCTTGCTGTCGGGGTTGGACACGAACACACGCCCTGCCCGGCTCGATGCCACCACGCCGGCCGGCGAGCGGCCGACCGGCACGGTGGCGATGACCTGCTGTGATGCCAGGTCGATCACCGACACATCGTGGCTGCCCTGGTTGGTGATGTAGGCAAATGGCTCGGCGTGGGCGGAGGCGCTGATCGCAAACATGCACGCAGACATGAGCGCACCCAAGAACGCGAGGGATGAACCGTTGCAGCAGATCGGCCGATGCCGGCGCAGGCGCAGACCCGGCAAAGGTTTCAACCTAGAAACCGCAGTTGGACGCGCCCGAGCGGGCCGCGATGGGGTGCGCTGGCAAGGCGCGACGATGCGGCGGGCTCATGCCCGCAAGGCGGAGCAACG
>JAYVCL010000135.1:0-4509 GCA_043749975.1 Burkholderiales bacterium | reverse complement strand
GTTGCTCCGCCTTGCGGGCATGAGCCCGCCGCTTCGTCGCGCCTTGCCAGCGCACCCCATCGCGGCCCGCTCGGGCGCGTCCAACTGCGGTTTCTAGGTCCACAGGAGTTATTGAATGTCCATCCATGTCGCGCTGAACCACGTCACCCACTACCGCTACGACCGGCCCGTCATGCTCGGCCCGCAAGTGGTTCGCCTGCGCCCGGCACCCCATTCGCGCACCCGCATCCTCAGCTATTCGATGCGCGTCGAACCGGCTGAAAATTTCACCAACTGGCAGCAAGACCCGCAGTCGAACTACCTCGCGCGGCTGGTGTTTCAGAAGCCCGCCACGTCGTTCCGAATCGAGGTCGATCTGGTCGCCGAAATGGCGGTGCTGAACCCGTTCAACTACTTTCTCGAGCCGTCGGCCGAGACGTTTCCGTTCGACTACGAGCCCGAACTGGCAGGCGAACTGGCAACGTATCGGGTCAAGGGCGAACTCACTCCGGTATTCAAGGCTTATGTCGACAGCATTGCGCGCACCCGCAAGCCGACGAATGACTTCTTGGTCGAGCTGAACCAGCGTCTGCAAAAGGACATCAGCTACCTCATCCGCATGGAACCCGGGGTGCAGACGCCGGAGGTGACGTTGGTCAACGGCTCGGGGTCGTGCCGCGACACCGGTTGGTTGCTGGTGCAGATTCTTCGCCACCTGGGCCTGGCCGCGCGCTTCGTGTCGGGCTACCTGATCCAGCTCAAAAGCGACGTGAAATCGCTCGACGGCCCCAGCGGCACCGAAGTCGATTTCACCGACCTGCATGCATGGTGCGAGGTGTTTTTGCCTGGTGCGGGCTGGATCGGGCTCGACCCGACTTCGGGCTTGCTGGCCGGTGAAGGCCACATTCCGCTGGCGTGTTCACCCGAGCCGGGTTCGGCCGCGCCGGTCAGCGGTGGCATCGACGAATGCGAAACCGAATTCGAGCACAGCATGTCGGTCACACGGATCTGGGAAGCGCCGCGCGTGACGCTGCCCTACACCGAGCCGCAATGGGCCGCCATCGATGCGCTGGGCCATCGGGTCGACGACGATCTGCGCAAGCACGACGTGCGCCTGACGCAAGGCGGCGAGCCCACCTTCGTGTCGGTCGACGACCGCGACGGTGCCGAGTGGAACACCGAGGCCATGGGCCCGACCAAGCGCCTGCTCAGCGCCGATCTGATGCAAAGGCTGCGCGCCAAGTACGGTGCCGGCGGTCTGCTGCACTGTGGGCAGGGCAAGTGGTACCCCGGCGAGCAGTTGCCGCGCTGGTCGCTGAACCTGTATTGGCGCCGCGACCACGTGCCGGTGTGGACCCGCCCCGAGCTGTTTGCCGACGAGCATGTCGACTACGGCGTCACCGACGTGCGTGCGAAGCAGTTTCTGGACGGTGTGGCCAAGCGGCTCGGGCTGGCCGCGAAGTTCGTTTTCCCGGTGTATGAAGACACTTGGTACTACCTGTGGCGCGAGCGCAAGCTGCCTTCGAATGTGGACCCGTTCGACGCGCGCCTGGCCGATCCGCTCGAGCGTGAGCGCATCAGCAAGGTGTTCAGCCAGGGGCTCGACAAGGTGGTCGGTCATGTGCTGCCGCTGGGCCGCAACCCGAGGCGCGGCGAACCACGCTGGCGCAGCGGCACCTGGTACTTGCGCGGCGAGCGTTGCTACCTGATCCCGGGCGATTCGGCCCTGGGCTACCGCTTGCCGCTGGACTCGCAGCCCTGGGCCAAAGACAGCGACCTGCCGTGGGTGCATCCGCCCGACCCGACGCAAACTTTTGCACCGCTTCCCGCCTACGCCGGCCTGCGCTATGCGATGACTCCGATGGCATCCGGTGTGGCCAGCGCCGCGCCGTCCGAGGCTCGCGTTCCGGCCCATCTCGAATCTGCGGCCTGGGTTGCGCGCACCGCCATCAGCGCCGAGCCGCGCGGCGGCAGGCTCTACATCTTCATGCCGCCCGCGTCCGCGCTGGAGGACTACCTTGAAATCGTTGCTGCCGTTGAAGACACCGCCGCCGACATGAGTCTGCCGGTTGTCCTGGAAGGCTACGAGCCGCCCAAGGACCCGCGCCTGGCGCTGTTGCGCGTCACGCCCGATCCCGGCGTGATCGAAGTCAACATCCACCCGGCGCACAGTTGGAAAGACCTGGTCGAGCAGACCACCTACCTGTACCAAAGCGCGTTCGAAACCCGGCTGTCGACCGAAAAATTCATGCTCGACGGGCGCCACACCGGCACCGGCGGGGGCAACCACTTCGTGCTCGGCGGCGCCACGGTCACCGACTCGCCTTTCTTGCGCCGGCCCGATCTGCTGGCCAGCATGGTCGCCTACTGGCACAACCACCCGGCGCTGAGTTATTTGTTCTCGGGCCTGTTCGTCGGCCCCACCAGCCAGGCACCGCGTGTGGACGAGGCGCGCAACGACTCGGTGTACGAGATCGAAATCGCCTTTGCCGAACTGCAACGCGTCACCACCCAAGAGGCCGGCCACTGCCCGCCGTGGTTGATCGACCGGCTGCTGCGCAACCTGCTGATCGACGTGTCGGGCAACACCCACCGCGCCGAGTTCTGCATCGACAAGCTGTACTCGCCCGATGGCCCCACCGGCCGCCTGGGCCTGCTGGAGATGCGCGCCTTCGAAATGCCGCCGCATGCCCGCATGAGCCTGACGCAGCAGTTGCTGATGCGCGCACTGGTGGCGCGCTTCTGGAAGCAGCCCTACCGGCCGGCGCACCTGAAGCGCTGGGGCACCGAGCTGCACGATCGCTTCATGCTGCCGCACTTCATCTGGCAAGACCTGTGCGATGTGGTCGAAGAACTGAACGCGGCGGGCTGCGCCGTGCAGGCCGACTGGTTTGCGCCGCACCTGAACTTCCGCTTCCCGCGCCTGGGCGACTTCACTGCGCAGGGTGTGAACGTGGAGCTGCGTCTGGCGCTGGAGCCCTGGCATGTCATGGGCGAGGAGGGCGCGCCGGGCGGCACCGCGCGCTTCGTCGACGCATCGCTCGAGCGGGTGCAGCTCAAGGTCACCGGCCTGGTCAGCGACCGCCATGTGCTGACCTGCAACGGTCGCCTGGTTCCGCTGCAACCCACCGGCAATGCGGGCGAATTCGTCGGTGCGGTGCGCTACCGCGCCTGGAACACGCCTTCCGCCTTGCACCCGACGATCGACGTGCACGCGCCGCTGACCTTCGATCTGGTCGACACCTGGATGAGCCGCTCGATGGGCGGCTGCGAGTACCACGTGGCGCACCCGGGCGGCCTCGCCTACGACACCTTCCCGGTCAACGCCTTCGAGGCCGAAGCGCGCCGTCTGGCACGCTTCTTCCGCACCGGCCACACACCGGGGCGGATGAGCGTGCCCAAGGAAGAGCGCAATCCGAACTATCCGTTCACGCTGGATTTGCGCAGAGCGGTGGCTTGACTCGCTTACGACGTATGTCGTCGGCCTGGGGCGCTCTCGAGCGTGATGACCCGCGGCCATTGCGGTGCCTGAGCGAATCGGTTTCTCGCGCGCATGCGACTGCCGCGCGACGATTCGACGCGAACAAGACAAGCCTTCACTCAGAACCGAACACGATGGCCTTGGCGCGCTCGGCATCGGTCGGCAACTCGAACTGCTTCTCCATGAAATCGAACATGGCTGGCGTGACTTCGAAAGCGAAGGTGTCGCCTTTGCTGGCATTTCGGGCCATGACGCGGCTGCGCCGCAACGCGTGGGGTGCCGACACGAAGTGCAGTTGCACCGGCAAACCCTCTGCCTCGCCGAGAGCTATGAATCTGGCCCGGTCGCCGACCTTCATGAAGCCCAGGTCGAGTACCGCTGTACCACCCTGTCTGACCACCTCCAAGGCAGTCGTCCAGATGCGGTGCTCGCAGCGTTGCACGCGCGCCATGATCCACGCAAAGCTAATAGGCTGCGGCAGGTCGGGGCCAAACAGGCCGCCCATCCACTCGTCGATGGAGAAGCGCGTGCCTTTGGCTTGGTCTGCCAGTTGGCGCGAGTACGTCGTCTTGCCGGCACCCTGCGGGCCGAACACGATGTGAACAGTGGAGAGGTGAAACATGTTCTTGCTTTCGTGTGATGGTTGCAGCTTCCCAGAGGAGATTTCTCTTGAGAAACATGAATTCAGAACTTCGGGTTGTGCTTCTACAGGCCATCGTCCGGGCAAGGGCCGGTTGATTCGCTAACGAATGACATGAGGAGTCAAGCTGAAATTGGGTTGTGCACGTGCTTTGTCGCGTTCCATAAAGCCTGGTCCCGGAGCATTGCGTTGAGGATGGTCAGCAGCTTGCGCATGCAGGCGACTTCGCGATCAGCTCGTCCCATCCATTCGCGTCATTGACCACACGCTGCTCAGTCGTGCCCACGCAGACATCGAGATGCTGCTTGCACACGTCCACACCAACATTGGGCCGTTGATCACGATTCGCTACCCCACCTTGCGGATGCATGTTCATGATTGACAACTGTTCGGGCTACACGGTTTGGAT
>JAYVCL010000134.1:0-2798 GCA_043749975.1 Burkholderiales bacterium | reverse complement strand
TCTTCAGCGCCTGGCGGCGTGACGATGCCAGGCGCGTCGCCATTGGCAAGACGGTCACCGCGATACACCCAACACTTCACGCCAATGATGCCGTAGGTCGTCTTCGCTTCCGAGAAGCCGTAGTCGATGTCGGCCTTCAAGGTGTGAAGCGGCACGCGGCCCTCGCGGTACCACTCGCAACGAGCGATTTCGATGCCGTTCAAGCGGCCCGAGGACATCAGCTTGATGCCCTGCGCGCCCAAGCGCATGGCGTTCTGCATCGCACGCTTCATGGCACGGCGAAACATGATGCGTTTTTCGAGCTGCTGCGTGATGCTGTCGGCGATCAGTTGGGCATCGATTTCCGGCTTGCGCACTTCTTCGATGTTGACCGCCACCGGCACGCCCAGACGGCGTGTCAATTCGGCCTTGAGGTTCTCGATGTCCTCGCCCTTCTTGCCGATCACCACGCCCGGGCGCGCCGAAAAAATGGTGATGCGGGCGTTCTTGGCGGGACGCTCGATCAGGATGCGCGACACAGCCGCATTTTTAAGGCGGGCTTTCAGGAATTCGCGAACGCGCAGGTCTTCGGCCAGCATGGTTGCGAAGTTCTTGTTCGACGCGTACCAACGAGAAGCCCAGTTGCGCGTGACCGGCAGACGGAACCCGGTTGGGTGAATCTTTTGTCCCATGGTTTTCCTTGTGCCTCAGTTGCCGACGGTAATGTAGATGTGCGCGGTCGGCTTGCTGATGCGGTTGCCGCGGCCTTTGGCCCGGGCGGAAAAGCGCTTCAGCGTAGTGCCCTGTTCTACGAAAATCGTCTTGACCGTGAGTTCGTCGATGTCGGCACCGTCGTTGTGCTCGGCGTTGGCAATGGCCGACTCGAGACACTTCTTGATGATGCCAGAGGCCTTCTTTTGCGTGAACGCCAGGATGTTCAGCGCCTGATCCACCTTTTTGCCCCGGATCAGGTCGGCCACGAGGCGCCCTTTGTCGGCCGACAGGCGCACGCCGCGAACGATCGATTTGGTTTCCATCGTCGTCATCCTTATTTCTTGTTGGCCTTCTTGTCGGCCGGGTGGCCCTTGAACGTGCGGGTCAGCGCAAATTCACCGAGCTTGTGGCCGACCATCTGGTCCGTCACGTACACAGGCACGTGCTGCTTGCCGTTGTGCACGGCGATCGTCACCCCGATGAAGTCGGGCAGGATGGTCGAGCGGCGCGACCAGGTCTTGATCGGCTTCTTGTCCTTGATGGCCACGGCCTTCTCGACCTTGGCCATCAGGTGGTGGTCCACAAACGGACCTTTTTTCAGTGAACGGGTCATGTCAGCAGCCCTCTCGTCCGGTTATTTCTTGCGACGCGAAACGATGAACGTCTGCGTGCGCTTGTTGTTGCGAGTGCGGTAACCCTTGGTCATGGTGTTCCATGGAGAGACCGGCACCTGGCCTTCGCCGGTACGACCTTCACCACCGCCGTGCGGATGGTCCACCGGATTCATGGCCACGCCGCGCACTGTCGGGCGAATGCCCTTCCAGCGCCGGGCACCGGCTTTGCCGTACTGGCGCAAGCTGTGCTCTTCATTGGACACTTCGCCGATGGTGGCGCGGCAGTCGATGTGAATCTTGCGAACCTCGCCCGAGCGCAGGCGGACCTGGGCGTACGTGCCTTCACGTGCCAGCAAGGTGCAGGCCGTGCCGGCCGAGCGCGCAATCTGCGCGCCCTTGCCAGGCAGCATCTCGATGCAATGGATGATCGAGCCGACAGGGATGTTGCGGATCGGCAGCGTGTTGCCTGCCTTGATCGGTGCTTCGGCACCGCTCAGCAGCGTGGCACCAACTTCGAGACCGCGCGGGGCGATGATGTAGCGGCGCTCGCCGTCGGCGTAGCACACCAGCGTGAT
Organism: Burkholderiales bacterium; assembly: GCA_043749975.1. GTDB lineage: Bacteria > Pseudomonadota > Gammaproteobacteria > Burkholderiales > Burkholderiaceae_C > JANYJJ01. Next base: position 916 of record JAYVCL010000134.1, on the reverse strand, counting down.
GTGCGCCGTGCGGTTCGGATCGTACTCGATCCGCTCGACCTTTGCCGGGATCGCGTCTTTGTTGCGCACAAAGTCGACCACACGGTAGTGGTGCTTGTGACCCCCACCCTTGTGGCGAATCGTGATGTGCCCGTTGTTGTTGCGACCCGCATGCTGGAACTGCGGCTCGACCAGCGACGCCTCCGGCTTGCCCTTGTGCAGGTGCGCGTGCACGACCTTGACCACCGCACGGCGACCCGGCGAGGTCGGCTTGACTTTAACGACGGCCATTACGCGGACTCCCCGGTGAAGTTGAGCTCCTGGCCCGCTTTCAACGACACATACGCCTTCTTGACGTGGTCGCGGCGGCCCATGGACCGACCAAAACGCTTGGCTTTGCCCTTTTGAACCACGGTCTGCACCGATTCGACTTCGACTTTGAACAGCAACTCGACGGCCGCCTTGATCTCGGGTTTAGTCGCGTCGCGCATCACTTTGAACAGCACCTGGTTGTGCTTTTCCGCAGTCATCGTGGCCTTCTCGCTGACGATGGGAGAAATCAGCACTTGAGCCAGGCGATTGGCGGCGAATTTCACGCCGCTCATGTTGGGTGACCTCATGCCAGCATCTCCTTGAGTTGCTCGATCGCGGCCTTGGTGACGAGCACCTTCTTGTAGTGCACCAGCGACAGCGGGTCGGCGTAACGCGGCTCAACGACGAGCACATTCGGCAGGTTGCGCGATGCCAGCAACATGTTGTCGTCCACTTGGTCGCAGATGACAAGCACCGAATCCAGGCCCATGGCTTTGAACTTGGCCGCGAGCAATTTGGTCTTCGGTGAATCGACGGTCAATGAATCAACCACCGCCAAGCGACCTTCACGGGCCAGTTGCGAAAAGATGGCGGCCATACCGGCGCGGTACATCTTCTTGTTCAC
>JAYVCL010000133.1:0-2882 GCA_043749975.1 Burkholderiales bacterium | reverse complement strand
GCTTTGAAAGTCGCGCCCGCGCGTGATGCGCAGTGGCGACGAGGTGCGGGTTTCGACCCCGGTCAACACCGCATCGAACATCGAGAAGCCCTTGATCTGGCGCTCGAACGCGGGCAGCGCCTCGCGGATGGCGGCGATGGCGTAGTCGGGCAGGCTGCTGTGGCCGGGCGCGCCTAAATCGGTCAAGCACACACCCGGCTTGTACGACGGTTCCACGCTGCCCAAGGCGGTCGACGCGCGGCCCCGGATGAAGTCACCCACCAATTGCGCCGGGGCTTCGTAGGTGCCGCCGCCCAACTCGAACGCACGCGACTCCCACAGCCGCTGGAAGGCCAAGCCGTCGAGCGGGTTCACCGGGCCGTCGGCCGAAGCGCCGAGCAAGCCGTCTTGCCGATAGTCTTGCGGCGAGATGCCCACCACGATGCCGGCATTCGCGTTGCGCTCGTTGCGCGAATACTGGCTCATGCCGTTGGTGACGACGCGGTTCGACTCGGACGTGGCCGCCACCACGGTGCCGCCGGGGCACATGCAAAAGCTGTACACCGAGCGGCCGCGCCCTTGTGAACCTTTGGCGTGGTGCACCAGCTTGTAATCGGCCGCGCCGAGGACGGGGTTGCCGGCGTTGGGGCCGAAGCGGGCGGTGTCGATCAGGCCTTGCGGGTGCTCGATGCGAAAGCCGATCGAGAACGGTTTGGCCTGCATGAACACACCGCGGGCGTGCAGCATGGCAAAGGTGTCGCGCGCGCTGTGGCCGAGCGCGAGCACGACATGGTCGGCGGCGATCTGCTCACCGCTCGCAAGCGTCACCCCCCGAATGCTCCCGCCTTCGATCAGCACATCGGTCAGACGCTGCCCGAAGCGCACCTCGCCGCCCAGCGCCTCGATCTCGGCGCGCATTTTTTCGACCACGCCGACGAGGCGGAAGGTGCCGATGTGCGGCTTGGCGACGAACAGAATTTCTTCGGGCGCGCCGGCCTTCACGAACTCGCCCAGCACCTTGCGCGTCAGGTGCCGCGGGTCGCTGATCTGGCTCCACAGCTTGCCGTCGCTGAAAGTGCCGGCGCCGCCCTCGCCGAACTGCACGTTCGACTCGGGGTCGAGCACACCCTGGCGCCACAGGCCCCAGGTGTCTTTGGTGCGCTCGCGCACTTTTTTGCCACGCTCCAGCACGATCGGCCGCAAGCCCATTTGCGCCAGCACCAGCGCCGCGAAAATGCCGCAGGGCCCGAAGCCGATCACCAGCGGGCGTGACGCCTGATGCGCAAAGAAATCGGCCGGCGCGTGGCCGACGAAGCGATAGCCGGTGTCTGGCGTGGGCCGGATGTGCGGCTGCCCTTCGAGCCGTGCCAGCACAGCCGCTTCGTCGTCGAGTTCGCAGTCGACGCTGTAGATCAGCACCACCGCGCTTTTCTTGCGCGCGTCATGGCTGCGCTTGAAGATGCTGAAGCGCCGCAGTGCCGATTCGGCAATGCCCAGGCGGGCGGCGATGGCCGCCGGCAAGGCGGCGTCGGTGTGGTTCAGCGGCAGGCGCAGGTCGGTGATTCGCAGCATCGGGAGGAACGAGTTCTTCGCGCCATTGTCCCCGCAGCAGATCAGCGCCGGCGGTTCGCCACGGTCCAGTCATAGGGCGTGAAGCGCACGCCGTAGTCGAGCGGCGCGGGCGTGGCGACGTGGCGGTTCGCGTAATCGATCAGGTTGCGGCCATGCTCGGGAACGAAGTCTTCGGTGTAGAACTTCAGGATTTCGCTCAGCCAGACAGTGCGCGCCGTGTGATCGACGCGAAAATTTTCGGGCCGCGCAAAGAAAGCGCTCGACTCGGCCGCCAGTTGCGCCTGCAAGCCCGCCGCGGTGAACGGTGCGCGCGGCAACACCGGGCAGGCCAGCGCGCTGCAGTTCAACGCAAAGTGCACCCGCGGCTCGCCGATGCTGCGCGTGTAGGGCCGGATCAGGTCGTTTTCGAAGCTGTACAGCGAACGCGCCTCGCCGCCGATTTGCAGCTTGCGGTTGACGAAGAAGGTGAGCTTGTTCAAGCCCGCATGCGTGGCCGGAATGCCGCTTTCGATCACGTTGAACATCGACAGCGCGTTGTACGCGTTGATCAGGTGCGCCAGCTTTGCATCCCCTGTGCCGAGCGTGGCCACCGGCGTGTCGGCAACGAATCGCACATAGCGATCCAGGTCGCTGCGCTCGCGCGCCAGGGCGGCAAAGTCGACCTCGCCACGCGCGTCGACGAAGCGCTCGAGCACCCGCGCCCAGGCCGCCAGGGCTTCTTCCGGCGTGGCCGTCGGCGCACTCGGAGCGACAACGCGCGTGGCGCAGCCTGCCAACGCCAGCAGCATCAGTGCGGCCACCGCCATTCGGTGCAGCAGCTTCATGCGCGGTGCTGCCCGGGCGCCAGCGGTGCCGCCTGGCTGCGCGCTTGCAGCCAGGCTTCGCGGGCGCGGCCCTTCATGAACTTGATCGGCTGCTCCTTCACGACCGCCAGCGGTTGCCACTCGCCCTGCGAGGTCGGCAGTGCTTGCAGCAGGTAGTGGTCGCGCCGCGCGTTGTAGGCGCACATGCTCATCGGGCCGTGCTGGGTGATGGCCATGAACACGCAGGCGTCGATGCGTTCGCGGTCCAGGCTGCAGGCGTCCATGAAGTTGTGAGTGAACAGCGTGAGCTTGTTGACGCGGCCACGCGCCTTGACCAGATCGGCCCTGGCCTTCCAGGCGAAGGCAAGGCCCCAGCGCAGCGCCGCGAGCATCAGCGCCGGGCGGCTCAGCGCGGCCCTGGCCAACGAGCGCAGCGCGCGCCACTGCGTGCCGCGGTCGATGCGCAGCGCGGCCGTCTCGCGCATGAAGCGCTGGATGAAGGCTTCATCTTCGAACGCATCGAACGCG
>JAYVCL010000132.1:0-9229 GCA_043749975.1 Burkholderiales bacterium | reverse complement strand
CCCGGTGATGGTCGCCGCGCTGCTGCACAACAGCACCAACCGCGACGCCGTGTTCAACGACCTCGACGCGATCAGCGCCGCCAACACGCGCGGCCATGCCCTCATCGGCCAGGTGTCGTGCTGCCCGCTGACGATGGACTTCACGCTGCAGTCCGCGTATCCGGTCGAGGGACTCAAGAGCTGGAAGCCCGCGCTCGGTCTGCACGGCGATGCGCTGGTGGCCATGCTCGCCAGCCCCGGCTTTCGCGACGAGGTGCGCGCCGAGCTGGCAACGACGACCCACTTCCGCCTCTTCAACGGCGAGTGGGACAAGGTGCAGGTGGTCGAAACCGCGAGCGCAGCCCACGCGCACTTTGAGCAGCAAACCATCGCCGACATCGCACGCAGCGATGGCCGCGACCCGCTCGATGTGATGCTCGATCTGGCAATCGCCGAGAACCTGCAAACCGTCTTCACCGCGCAACTGCTCAACTCGGACGAAGAAGCCGTCGGCCGCATGCTCAACCATCCGCACAGCATCGTCAGCCTGAGCGACGCCGGCGCGCACCTGACCTTCTTCAACGACGCCGGCTTCGGCCTGCACCTGATGGGCCACTGGGCGCGCGAACTCGGCTCGATGTCGATGACCGAAGCCGTGCGCCGCCTCACCAGCCAGCCGGCGCAAGTCTTCGGCATGCACCAGCGCGGCACGATCCGCGAAGGCTACGCCGCAGACCTGCTGCTGTTCGACCCGCAGACCGTGGCACGCGGACCCAAGCGTCGCGTCTTCGACCTGCCGGGCGGTGCGCCGCGGTTGACGACCGACGCGGTGGGGGTGCGAGGCGTGTGGGTCAACGGGCAGATGGTGGCGAACGCAGATGGGCTGCTGGCATTCGCACCCCTTGCGGGGGAGTTGTTGACGCAGTTTTCGGCCGGGGCCTGAATTTCGATGTACGACTTGCAGGGTGCGCTTTTCAAGTTTTCGAACAGGGCCTATGCCATGTCGACGACCGCGCATCGCTGAGAGCAGCCCAACGCCGTCCTCAATATTGGGGATGCTCTTGGGTCAGCGGGTGGCGATGATGTGTTCCCAAGCACTTGCCAGTGCATCGCGCGACAAGCCGCTTACGGGGCAACGAGTTCGACAAATTCACTGCAAGCAACGGAAGATACTGATGAGTTTCCGTGCCAAATCGCTACCAATTTCGATTAGAACGCTGGTCGCAATTGTTACCCTGATCCCCGCCATTTGTACCGCGGCGCAACCACCAGAGTCTGTTTCTGTACCTGAAGTCGCCGTGGGGGAGAGTTGGATCTACGCTGCTTACGAGGACAAGCACAAACTCACTGTCAAGGTAGAGATCTGGCAGTTGAGCGACAAAGAAATCCACGCGCTTGTCACACCGAACGACGACGCGGCGCTCGCGCAGCTTCAAGTGTTCGATCGGCAGTGGAACCATATTGAAACAATCAGCGGTGGGACCCGCTTGGTCAAGTTCTCGCCATATCTGCCCGCATTTCATTTTCCTTTGCATATCGGCAAAGCCTGGGCGCGTGACTATGAATGGCAACGAAGTGACTTGCCAGACAACAAGTCCAGTCCAAAGACCTGGGCGGAAAGCCTGGAACGCAAACCAGGCGGGGAGCGAAAGGAAGGAAACGGCCAGGCGCAAGGCAGGGTTCTGGGTTGGGAGGAAATCACCGTTCCGGCGGGGACTTACACCGCCATAAAGGTCGAGCTGAAAAGCCCGTCTTACGCCGGCCCCGAGACCCGCCGTATCTTCAGCAAGAAAGAGTTCTTCGGCGGGTGGCTCCAGACGTACTGGTATGTTCCAACGGTCAAGCGCTTCGTCAAGTATGAAGCCTGGCATTACATCAACGACAAGCTGGTGGGCTGGCATGGTTTGGACTTGGTCGAGTACAACCAAGTGCGGGTCACGCCTGCGGAAGTGCCAAACCGCTAGCTCGAATTTCCGCATCGGGTAATTCGGTCAAGCTCGGTTCGGTCAGCAGTTCAAGAATGAAGAGCGCGTCGCCCGCATCCAGCGCGCGCAGCCGCAGGCGCGCGGTCAGCGTCATGCCCGCAGCAACGACAGCCCCTTGACGCCTTCGCTGCCCGGAAACACCTCGCTGTTCAGGCTGCGCTGCGTCAGGTGCAGGTGGTCGGACAGCACGCCCTTGAGCAGCGCGCGGATGTCGGTGCTGATGCGCAGGTCGCGGCCCTCGAAGCGGTCTTTTTTTGCCAGGCCCGGCCAGTCGGCCAGCACGCGCCCGCCCTGCACCGCGCCACCCAGCACAAAGGCCACGCCGCCGGTGCCGTGGTCGGTGCCCTGGGTGCCATTGATGGCCACCTCGCGGCCGAACTCGCTGGCCACGACGACCACGGTTTGCCTCCACACGCCGCTCGGCATCAAGCCTTCGCGCAAGGCGGCCAGGCCCGCGTCGAGCTGGCGCAGGTTGTTGGCCAGCGGCCCGTTCGGATTGGCCTGGTTGGCGTGCGTGTCCCAGCCGCCCAGTTCCAGCACCGCGGCTTGCGGCCCGTTGGCTTGCGCCAGGAACTCGGCTGCGCGCCGGGCCAGCACACTGAAGCTCCCACCAACCACCCCGCGGGGGCTTGCATTCGACAAGCCGCTCATTTCGGCTGTTAGCACTGGGTCGAAGTGCAGCGTTCGCGCGCGCGACAGCGCGCTGGCCAGTGCTGCATCAGCGGCGTACATGCGCTCCAGCCTCATCACCAGATCGACCGACGGGTCAGGCAGGGTCGACGGCGCCCAGGTGTCGACCGTGCCGGGCCCGCGCAGCACCAGCGGCACGGTGGTGTTCAGCGCCAGGCCCTTGGCGTGGTTGCCGCCCAGCGCGCGGCCCAGCCAGCCGGTGCTCAGCTCGTAGGGTCGGGTGCCACCCGACTCCAGCAGCTGCTGCGCGTCGAAGTGAGAGCGCTCGCGGTATGGCAGGCCCACCGCCTGCACCACGCTGAGTTCGCCGCGGCCGTACATGGCATGCAACTGACCCAGGGCAGGGTGCATGGCGAACGTCGCGTCCAGCGGCAATGGCGGCGCGGTGAACTGCGCCAGCGTGCCGCGCGCGGCGGCGAAGTCGGGGTCCCCAACGGCCGGCACGGCCGACAAACCGTCCAGGCCGCCGCGCAGGATCACCATCACGAAGCGGTTGCCGCCGGCGTTGGCGCTGCCCGCGAAGCCGAGGCTCGCGCCCGCAAAGGGCAGTGCAGCGCCTGCGGTCAAGGCGGCGCGCACCAGCAGGCGGCGTTGCGGATCGAAGCTGTGTTGCATGGGAAACCTCGCTTTCATCGACGCTGGAATTCGGGCGACATCAGCAGCAGCGCCAAGGCCTGCGGGCCGTCGGCTGCGCGTTCGATCTGCTGGCGCGAACTGTCGCCCAGCAGCGGGCCGAGGCTGGCGCCGGCGAGCTGTCGCGCGTCGACGTTGCGGCCCAGGCGGTCGGCCACGCGGGTGGCCCATTCCATGCGCTGCCACACCGCCTCGGGGCCGAGCCAGTCTTCGGCGCGGTCGGGCCAGCCGGCGGGCGAGGGCGCGCTGTGGGTGCGCTGGCCCATCGCGTTGATGCTGCCGGTCAGATTGCCGCGCGCGCCGGGCCGATCCAACTGGCGCTTGTCCAGTCCGAGCCCGAGCCCGAGCACCCGCAGCGTGGACAGCACGAACTCTTCGGGCGTTTTCAGCTTGGCGGCGGTGGGCAGCCAGGCCTCGGGGCTGCGCACCAGTTCGCGGTACACCTCGGCGAGCTGGCCGTGGCTGCGCAGGTAGGTGGCGGCCAGTGCGTCGACCACGGCGGGCGGCGGTTCGTCGGCGATGAAATGGCGCGCCAGCTTGGTGGCGATGAAGCGCGCCGTGGCCGGATGCTCGGCCAGGTCGTGCAGCACCTGGCGCAAGGCGTCTGGGCCTTCGGGGTAGCTCTTGCCAAGCAGGGTTTTGGGGCCGGGTTCGTGCCAGGCAGGGTCGAAGTTCCGCGCGTCGTCGGTCGGCTGCTGGCTCATGCGCCAGCCGGTGAGCACGGCTGCGAACGCCGTCACGTCGGCTTGTCGATAGTGCCCCCGCGCGCTGTCCTGGACGCCGCCTTGCGTGCTGCGGCCACTGGCGGCGCCCAGGGTGTGCAGCTCCAGCACCTCGCGCGCCAGGTTCTCGTTCAGGCCCACCGTGCGCGGGCTGTCCTGCATCGCTTCTGAACGCCGCGCCACGCGCTTGGCCAGCAGCGAATGCGCCCCGGCCGACTGGTTGTTGTCGAGGTAACGCAGCATGGCGGGGTGCAGCGTGGCGGCCACCAGCATCGCCTCGAAACTGCCCGCGATGTGGGGCCGAATGGCATCGCGCTCGAACGCCCCGACCAGACCGCGCACCGCGCCCTTGGCGAGCGAGACGGTGAAGTGGTTGGCCCAGAAGAGTTGCAGCCGCTCGGTGAACGGACGCTGCGTGGTGGCGGCGGTGATCAGGCGCGAGCGCGCGTCGGCGAGGGTCACTTCGCGGTAGTGGTTTGGCAAGCGGTCGCCCAAGCTGTTGTCCATCCGTTGCTCGCCCGTCATGCCCGGCGGCGGGTTCTTGGCCAGGCGCCGGTTCTCGGCCTCGGCCCTCACGTGGGCCAGTGCCTGCTGCGTGCTCAACAGCCCATCGCCGACGGCTGCGTCGGCCGGGCCGATCTGGGCCAGCAACCAGCCTTGCGGGTCGGACTGGATCGCGTTCAACGTCGGCTCGCCCAAGCCGAAGCGGTGGGCAGCGATGGCGGCTGCGGCGGTGTTCATGCGCGTCTCCTGGAAGCCCTCATGATCGCGGCCGATCGTCAAGCCGGCGTGTGGCGGTGGTCAAGAAACGTTGCTGCGCTGACAGCAGCCGACAGGCAAACCCGCGCGCCGAAGCTGAGCTTGCGATAACGGCGAAGCCCCGCAGTGCAGGGCTTCGTTGCCGATCCAGCCCCCGCGCTACTTGGCGAGCAACTGGCTGATCGCCAGCACGTCGGCGGGCGTGAGTTGGCCTGAGGCCTGGCGCAACTTCAGCGTGCCCAAGAGCACGTCGTAGCGCGCCTTGGCCAGGTCGCGCCGGGTGGTGAACAACTGCGTCTGCGCGTTCAGCACGTCCAGGTTCACGCGCACGCCCACCTTGTAGCCGAGCTGGGTGGCCTCGAGCGCGAGCTGGCTCGACGACTCGGCCGCTTCAAGCGCTGTCACCTGCGCGAAGCCCGACTGAACGCCGTAAAAATTCTGCCGCGTGGCCTGCGCCACGCCGCGCCGCGCGGCTTCGAAATCGAAGCGCGACTTGTCTTCGAGCACCAAGGTCTCCTTGACCCGGTTCTGGATCGAGTAGCCGGCGAACAACGGCAGGTTCAACTGCACCCCCAGGCTGAGCGCGTTGGTGGTGCCCGCCGTCAGCAAGGCGCCAGAGCCGCGGCCGTAGCCGCTGCTGATGGAGCCCACCGCGTCGACGGTGGGCAGGTGGCCGGCGCGTGCCTTGTCGGTTTCGAGCTTGGCGATGTCGAACGCCAGTTGGGCGCGCTGCACCGCAGGGTGCGCTTCTGCGCGGCCCACCCACTCGTCGACCCCGGCCACCGCGATGGCCGGCAACACGACCGGCACCACCAGGGGACTTGGTGTGACGTTGTCGCGATTGACGAGTTGGTCGAGCGCGATGCGCTTGGTGCGCAAGTCGTTTTCGGCGGCGATTTCTTGCGCCGTGGCGAGGTCGAACCGGGCCTGTGCTTCGCGCGTGTCGGTGATGGTGGCGGTGCCGACTTCGAAGTTGCGTTTGGCCGATGCCAACTGTTCGCTGATGGCGGCCTTGCTGGCGCGCGTGGTGGCCAGCGTGTCTTGCGCGCCGAGCACATCGAAGTAGGCCTGCGCCACCCGCACGATCAGGTCTTGCTCGGCGCTTTCAAGGTCGAAGCGGGACAGCTCCAGCAGCTTGCGGGCCTGGCTCACGGTGGCACCGTTGGCGCGGTTGAAAAGCGGCTGTCGGCCCGATACGGCGAGAGACGTGGTCTCGGACGCCTTGTTGCCGCCCAGCGCGGGGTCGATGTTGTTGTGATTCACGCCGGCCTGCAAACTGGCACTGGGCAGCAACAAGGCGTCGGTCTGGGCTGCCTTGTACTGGGCCGAGTCGGCCAGCGCGCGGGCCGACAGATAGGTGGCGTCGTAGCCGCGCGCGGCCTCGTACAGGTCGTACAGGTTCTGCGCCTGTACCTGTGCCTGTGCCCGCGGCGCAGCACCGAGCACAGCACCCAGGGCAAGGGCCAGGCTCAGCGCCAGCCGGGTCTTGCCGCCCCTGGGGCCAGAACGGTCGAACGATGGGTCTGGGCGCGCAGGGTGCATGGCGTGTTCCTTGGTTTTTTCGTTGCTTTGAAAATTCAATAGCGGGGCACGTTCGCGTCGACCCGTGTCGACCAGGCGTCGATGCCACCGGCGAGGTTATAGACCGACTCGAATCCCTGCCGGTCGAGAAATGCGACCACCTGTGCACTTCGCACGCCATGGTGGCAAATGCACACGATGGGCTGGGTCGGGTCGAGGGCCGGCAAGCGTGCTGGAAGCTGGTTCATCGGGATGTCGAGCCATTGCGCACCGTCGATGCGGATCACTGCCAGCGCCACTTCCCAGGCTTCGCGCACGTCGAGCAGCAAGCTGGGGCGCGCTGCGCAATGGGCCCGCAATTCCTCGACCGCCATCTGCTGCATCAAAACTTGAACCGGCTGGGTTCTTCGAAGCCGCTCAAGCGTGGAGCCACGGTGTCGAACAGCTCCACGCTGCTGAAATCGTGTTCGGTGCTGCGGGTGGTCAGGCTGGCCCGCATGATCGGCAGTTGGCCCACCACGGCCACCAGGCGCCCGCCCAGCTTCAGTTGCGCCAGCAGCGCGGGTGGCACTTCGGCCACCGAACCCGACAGCACGATCACGTCGAACGGGCCTTCGGCGGCCAGCCCGTGCGCGCCGTCGGCCTGCAGCACCGTCACGTTGACACTGCCGGCGCGACGCAGGTTGGCCCGCGCCATGGCGGCCAGCGCGGGGTCGACCTCCAGCGTGTGAACCTGCTGCGCCTTGTGGCCCAGCAGCGCGGCCATGAAGCCCGAGCCCGCGCCGACCTCCAACACGCTTTCGTGCTTCAACACCGCCAGCTCCTGCAACAGCCGGGCTTCGACCTTGGGTGCCAGCATGCACTGGCCGCCGGGCAAAGGCACCTCGGCGTCGACGAAGGCCATGGCCTTGAAGGCAGCCGGCACGAAGTCTTCACGCTTGACCACCGCCAGCAGCGAGAGGACCGACTGGTCGAGCACGTCCCAGGGGCGGATCTGCTGCTCGATCATGTTGAAGCGGGCTTGTTCGATGTTCATCTGTCGGTTCTTTCAGGCAATAGCGGCTATTTTATTTCGCTGCTTCAGGGCCGACCGCGGCGCCGACCGGAGCACCGATGGCAGCCCGGCCCCTGAAGCGGCGCTTGGCCCATTCGGCCAGATCGTCGAGGTAGCAGTACACCACCGGCACCACCACCAAGGTGAGCAGCGACGAAGTGATGACGCCGCCGATCACCGCCTGGCCCATCGGCGCGCGCTGCTCCGAACCTTCGCTCAGCGCGAAGGCCAGCGGCACCATGCCGAAGATCATCGCCAGCGTGGTCATCAAAATCGGCCGCAACCGAACCTTCGCGGCATGCAGCAGCGCCTCGTTGCGTGGCATCGGGGCACCGCCGTGATCGCCTTGCCTTGAGCGGATCGCAAAGTCGATCAGCAAAATCGCATTCTTCGTGACCAGGCCCATCAACATCACCACGCCGATGATGCTGAACATGTTCAGGGTCGAGCGGAACATCAACAGCGCCAGCACCACGCCGATGAGGGTCAGCGGCAGTGAACTCATCAGAGCCAGCGGCTGCAAGAAGCTGCGGAACTGGCTGGCCAGGATCATGTAGATGAACACTACCGCCAGCCCCAGCGCGCCGACCGCGTAGCCGAACGACTCGTTCATGTTCTTGGTCGAGCCGCCGAAGCTGTAGCGGTAGCCGGGCGGCCACGCCACTGCGTCGAGCAGCTTGCGGATGTCGGCCGAGACATCGCCCGAACTGCGCCCGAAGGCGTTCGCATCGACATTGATCTCGCGGTTCAGGTCGCGCCGGTTGATCTGGTTCGGGCCGGTGGAGGCCGACACGTCGGCCACTTGCGACAGGCGCACCACGCGCGGCGAGCCGTCGCTGGCCGCAGCCACGTTGATCGGCAGGCGCTGCAAATCGTCGAGCGACCGGCGGCTGTCGGGCGTGAGGCGCACATTCACGTCGTAGTTTTCGCCGTCGGGTGCGCGCCAGTTGCCCACCAGGGTGCCGGCCACCAGGGTGCGCAAGCTGGTGGCCAGCGCGTTCACGTTCAGGCCCACGTCGGCGGCGGCGTCGCGCTTCACGTCGATGGCGATCGTCGGCTTGTTCGGCTTCAGGGTGCTGTCCAGATCGACCAGGCCGGGAATGTCGCGCAACTGCGCGGTGATGCCTTTCGACAAGCGTTCCAGCTCGGCCAGGTCGGTGCCCTGGATCGAGAACTGCAAGCTCTTGCCGCCGCCCAGGTCGGTCTGGCCGATGTTGGTGACGGTGATGCCCGGGATGCGGGCCAGCCGCTCGCGCAGCGGCACGGCCATCTCGTTCGCGCTGCGTTGGCGGTCTTTGCGGTCGACCAGCCGGATGTAGACCGAGCCGTAGATCTTGCCCGCCGCATTGCCGCTGTTGATGGTGGTGACGGTGTGCCTCACCTCGGGCATGGCGCGCAACACGGCGTCGATCTGCCGGCCGCGCGCCTCGGTCACTTCGAGCGACGAACCCACCGGCGTGTAGAAGTTGATTTGCGTTTCCGAGAAGTCGGCCTTGGGCACGAATTCGGCCCCGAGCAAGGGGATGACGAAGAAGCTGCCGACGAAGGTGGCCAGCGCGATCAGCAAGGTCGACAATTTGTGCCCGAGCGACCAACGCAAGATGCCCTGGTAGGCCCCGGACAACCATTCGGTGAGGCGTTCGAACAGGCCGGTGACGCGGCCGATGGTCTTGTCGTACAGCGTCACCGGCGCGCCCTTGTGAACGCCGTGCGCCTGCGGGTCGTTCCAGATGCTGCTCAGCATCGGGTCGAGCGTGAAGCTGACGAACATCGAGATCAGCACCGCCGCCACGATGGTCAGCCCGAACTCGTGGAAGAACTTGCCGACGATGCCGCCCATGAAGCCGATCGGCAGGAACACCGCGACGATCGACAGCGTCGTCGCC
>JAYVCL010000131.1:0-8949 GCA_043749975.1 Burkholderiales bacterium | reverse complement strand
GGCCATCGAAGCGCAACTGCGCGACGCGGTGGCCGTGCTGCCGGGCGCGCGCGTCAAGGTCGGCTTCGGCGGGTCGAGCGAAAAATACGTGCTGGTGCTGGCCGGTGAAGATGGCCGCGCCTTGAGCGAGCACGCGCGCACCGTCGAGCGCGAACTGCGCAGCATCCCGGGCATCGGCAACGTCACCTCCACCTCGAGCCTGGTGCGCCCTGAACTGATCGTGCGGCCCGACTTCGCGCGCGCCGCCGACCTGGGCGTCACCTCGGCCGCCATCGCCGACGCCTTGCGCATCGCCACCGCCGGCGACTACGACCAAAGCCTGGCCAAGATGAACCTGAGCCAGCGCCAGGTGCCGATCGTGGTCAAGCTGAAGGCCGACGCGCGGGCCGACCTCGACCTGCTGTCGCGCCTGGCCGTGCCCGGCACGCACGGGCCGGTGATGCTGGGCAACGTGGCCACGCTGACGATGGCCAGCGGCCCGGCGCAGATCGACCGCTACGACCGCCAGCGCAACATCAACTTCGACATCGAGCTGAACCAGCAGCCCTTGGGCGCAGTGCAGGAGCTGGCGCTGGCCTTGCCCAGCCTGAAGAACCTGCCGCCCGGCGTGACGCAAACCGCCATCGGCGACGCCGAAGCCATGACCGAGCTATTTGCGAGCTTCGGCCTGGCGATGCTGACCGGCGTGCTGTGCATCTACATCGTGCTGGTGCTGCTGTTCAAGGACTTCGTCCAGCCGGTGACGATTCTGGCCGCGCTGCTGCTGTCGATCCCGGGCGCGTTCCTGGCGCTGTTCATCACGCAGACGGCGATCTCGATGCCATCGATGATCGGCCTGATCATGCTGATGGGCATCGCCACCAAGAACTCGATCCTGCTGGTCGAGTACGCCATCATGGCCCGCCGCGACCACCACATGACGCGCTGGGACGCCTTGCTCGACGCCTGCCACAAGCGCGCCCGCCCGATCATCATGACCACCATCGCGATGGGTGCCGGCATGATGCCGATCGCGCTCGGCTGGGGCGTCGACCCGAGCTTCCGATCGCCGATGGCCATCGTCGTCATCGGCGGGCTGATCACCTCGACCTTCCTGAGCCTGCTGGTGATTCCGGTGATCTTCACTTATGTGGACGACGCGGTGCAGTGGCTGCTGCGGCTGGCCAGGCGCAAGTCGGGCGCGCATCCGGCGCCCGTTGCGCTGCCCGCGCGCACGCCCGAGGTCAGGGGCTGACAGCCTACTTCACGTAGTCGTACAGGGGCTTGCTCTTGTCGACGATATGAACCGTGAACAGCTTCAGCGATGTGTCGCCGACCACCTTGAAGCCGCCGTGCTGCACGTCTCGCAGATTCATCGACGTGAACCCCGTGGCCAGCGTCATCGGGTCTTTTCCGGGCGCTTGAACCGAGGCGCCCTGCAGCACGTGAAACGCTTCAACGCCGTGATGAATGTGGAGATTACTGCTCTCGCCTGGTTTGAGTTCCACGATCGACGCGATCACTTCCATGTCTGGCGCGCCGGTGAGATCGGCCCGCTTCTGCTCTTTGCGCTGCGGCGAATCGGTCAGCGTCTGGGCCGTCAGGCCCGTGGCAAGACCGAGCGCAAAGAGCAACAAACCCGACAGTGATCGAATCGCCTTGACGTTCTTCATGGGAGCCCCCAATCGCGCGAAATGCGCAACACCACTATGAGCGACCGCTGTTTCACGGTCAAGCCGTCGCCTCGCACGGCTGCAACAAAGAACGAAGCTTCAGTTCACCGGATCAAGGTCATGCCCGCGACCTTCGCAGCGCCTGCGTCGAACGTCATCGTTCGATCGCAACCGGCGCTGGCAGCGGCCCGCTCGATCAGGCAGTCGGCGAAGTCGGCCGAGCTTGCCTTGAAGACCCGCAGGGCTTTGAGCACCTGATCCGCGCGGTCGATCACAATTTCTTTGGTGCGCAGCAACGCTTCGATCGCCTGTGCCAACTGCTCGCGTGTGAGCCCGTAAGAAGTCGAGAGCACCCAGCCCAACTCGACCACGCACACGAGGGCGAAGAAGCCGGGCGCGTCGACCGTCAGCGACTCGATCAGTTGGGTGGCCTTCGGCGACTGCTTCGCGTCGTCCTGCATGATATAGCGCACCAGCACGTTGGTGTCCAAGCCGATCATCGTGCCGCGGCACCGCGCGTTGCGATCGCCTTGTTCATGTCGTCAATGGACACGCTTTTCCTGGGCTTGCCGAACATGCCCTTCAAGTCGCGCACAGACCGGGTGGTGGCGAAAAACTCGAACCGGCCGGGATCGACTTCGACAAACTCCACCCGATCGCCCGCCACGACCTGCAGCGCCAGACGGACGTTGGCCGGTATGGTGATCTGGCCCTTGCTGCTCACGGTTGCGGTGGTCATGGCTTCAAACTCCTGAATGCCTTACTTTAACGTAAGGAAAAGTGGGGGCGGGTCGCCAATGTGTCGACGGCTGACATCTTCGGCCCGGCCTCCCCGTGCCCTTCGGCCCCGTGCCCTTCGGCTTATCGGGGACGCCCAAGCCCGCGGCCAGGCCAGCCGTTCTTGCACCGCCATCGCTGCCGATACCATCTTCGCCATGCTGTTCCCGCCGCTGCCCGCGTACTCCCTCTGGCCCGTCGTCACCCGCCTGGGCGAAGCGCAGATTTTGCTGCCGGCCGCACTCGCACTCTGTGCCTGGATGGCGCTGCGCCCGAGCGCCCGCCCGCTGGTCGCGTGGTGGCTGGGCCTGCTGACGCTCGCCACGCTCGTCACCACGCTGACCAAGGTCGCGTTTCTGGGCTGGGGCCTGGGCAGCGCCGCGCTCGATTTCACCGGCATCTCGGGCCATGCCATGTTCGCGGCCGCCGTCTACCCGCTGTTGCTCGGCGTGGAGGCGTCGGGGCGGGCGGCGGCCTGGCAGCGCCTGGCTTTTGCCTGTGGCGTGGTCGTGGCCTTGCTGGTGGCGGTGTCGCGCGTGATGGTGGGTGCGCATTCGGTGTCCGAGGTGGTGGCCGGCGTGGCGCTGGGCGGCGCGGCCAGCGCCTGGGCCCTGCGCCGGGGCCATCTGCCCTCGGTGCGGGTGCCGTGGTTGCTGCCGGCCGCGCTGGCCGCGTGGCTGGCTCTCACGCCGGCCCACGCACCGCCTTCGCCCACGCACGGCTGGGTCACCCGCTTGTCGCTCGGCTTGTCGGGGCGGACTGAGCCCTACACCCGGCTCGACTTGCGGCGGGCCGCAGCGACAGCAGCCGCACCAGCCACACCAGGCCCGGGTGCCGGCCTGCCGCCTTCACACTGAAAGCGCCCGTTGTCACCGCGGGTGTTCGGCTCGGCTTACGATGGCTGCCGTGAACACCACTGACCGCCCTCTCGCGCAACTGCCGCTGTTCCCGCTGCAGTCGGTGCTGTTTCCGGGCGGCCTGCTGCCGCTGCAAATTTTCGAGGTGCGCTACCTCGACATGATCGGCAAATGCCACAAGGCCGGTACGCCCTTCGGCGTGGTGTGCCTGACCCAGGGCCGCGAAGTTCGGCAGCGAGAAGTTCGGCAGCCAGACAAGCAGCAGCGCGGCGCGGCAGATTCACCCGCGTCCGCCGCCCGCCCCTCGGGTGAAGGTTTTGCCGACGAGGCATTTCACCCGCTCGGCACGCTGGCCACCATCACCCGGCTGGAACGCCCGCAACCGGGGCTGATGATGGTGCGCTGCACCGCCACGCAGCGGTTTCAGGTGCACAGCAGCCGGCAGCTTCCGCATGGGCTGTGGGTGGCCGACGTCACGCTGCTGCCAGCCGACCCCGAGGTGCCGGTGCCAGAAGACCTGGCGCACACGCGCACGGCGCTGCAACAATTGCTGCTGGCCATCGAGCGGCAACTCGAAGGCGCAGACATGCCGCTGCAGGCCCCGCACCGCTGGGACGATTGCGGCTGGCTGGCCAATCGCTGGTGCGAACTGCTGCCGCTGGGCCCCGAAGTGAAGCAACGCTTCATGTCGCTGGACAGCCCGCTGCTGCGCCTGGAGCTGGTGGCCGACGCGCTCGACCAGATGGGCTTCAGGCTGCCGCCTGAAACCTGAACACCGCTGCCGCTGAGGGTTGCCCTTGTGTTGCGCATGAATCGACGTGAAGCACTCCGCGTGGCGGCCCTCGGCGTCACCCCGTGCGGCTGGCCCGCCTGGCTGCGCGCGCAGCCGGGCGCGCAGATGCAGTCCTGGCCGCTGCTCACACCGCGACCCACCGGCATCCACGACCTGGCACCGGCCCCCGACGGCGGCGTGTGGTTCACCGCCCAGCGCAGCGGGCACCTGGGCTGGTTCGACCCGAAGAGCGGCCGCACCGAACTGCTTTCTCTGGGTGGCGGCTCGGCACCGCACGGCGTGATCCAGGGGCCCGACAAGGCGGCCTGGATCACCGACGGCGGGCGTGGTGCCATCGTGCGCGTGAGCTGGCCGCAGCGCGAGGTTCGCGTCTACCCGCTGCCCGACGGCACGCCCTACGCCAACCTCAACACCTGCGCCTTCGATGGCGACGGCGACCTCTGGTTCACCGGCCAAAGCGGCGTCGTCGGCAAGCTGGCCTTGCACACCGGCAAGCTGACGTTGCAAGACGCGCCGCGGGGTCGCGGCCCGTACGGCATCTGCGCCACGCCGGCGGGCGACGTCTGGTGGTGCTCGCTGGCCGGCTCTTTCATCGCGCGCATCGACCGGCGCAGCGGCGCGTCGACCATCGTGGAGCCGCCAACGCCGCGCCAAGGTGCGCGCCGCGTCTGGAGCGACAGCGCAGGACGCATCTGGGTCAGTGAATGGAACTCCGGCAACCTCTCGGTGCACGACCCGGCCGACAAGAGCTGGCGCCACTGGAAGCTGCCGGGTGCCAACCCGCGCGCCTATGCGGTCTATGTGGACGAGCGCGACAGCGTCTGGGTCAGCGACTTCGGCGGCAACACCACATTTCGATTCGACCCGGCGACCGAGAAATTTCAAGCCTTCGCGTCGCCGCGAGAGGCCGCGAACATCCGCCAGATTCTGGGCCGGCCTGGCGAGGTGTGGCTGCCCGAAAGCGGCACCGAGCACATCTCGGTGATCCGCACGGGGTGAGCTCAGGCCAAAGTCCCGTCCGCCCGCAGCAGCGTTTCCAGGCACTGGTCGCGGATGCCGTAGAAGCCCTTGATCTCGCGGATTTGCGCCAGCACCGTGTCGGGCGGCTGCGCGTGCGCACGCTTCACGGCCAGGATCATCTTGTTCTTTTGCGTGTGCTCGAGCGAGACGAACTCGAACACCTGCGTCTCATAGCCGCAGGCGTCGAGCAGCAGCGCTCGCAGGCCGTCGGTCAGCATCTCGGCCTCTTGCCCCAGGTGCACGCCGTGCTGCAGGATCGGGCGCAGCGGGTGCGGGCTGAGCAGTTGCGGGCGAAGCTGCTTGTGGCAACACGGCGAGCACAGGATGATGGCCGCGCCGGCGCGAACGCCCAGATGAATCGCGTGGTCGGTGGCGGTGTCGCAGGCGTGCAGCGCAATCATCACATCCAGTTTTTCAGGCACGTGGCTGCGCACGTCGCCTTGCTCGAAGCGCAAACCGCCGAGGCCGAGCCTGGCCACCACCGCGTTGCACAACTGCACCATCTCAAGCCGCAACTCGACCCCGGTGACTTGCACGTCTCGCCCCGGCGTGCGGCGCAAGTGGTCGTGCACCGCGAACGTCAGGTAGCCCTTGCCCGAACCAAAGTCGACCACCCGAACCTGCTGCGCTTGCGCCAGCGGTGACGCCGCCAGCGCATGCGAGAACACCTCGACGAACTTGTTGATCTGCTTCCACTTGCGCGACATCGCCGGCACCACCTGGTGCTGCGCGTCGGTGACGCCGAGCGCGACCAGAAAGGGCCGGTCTTGCGCGATCAGGCGCTGCTTCTCGCGGTCGTGCGGAGCTGGCTTCACAGCAGCCCCGTCGGTCTGGCCGGACACATCGCCGTGCCCGGCCTTGGTGCGGCTCAGGCTGCGCTTGCCCTTCTTGCTGGTCAGCAACTGGATGTCTTCGGTTGCGGTCAGCAGGTGAGAGTGGCTGAAGCCTGTGTCCACCTGGTCACGCAGCAGCGCCAGGCCCGCAGGCAGCGCCAGATTCTGGATGATGTCGCGGCTGGTGTGGCTGCTGACGAAGGACAGACAGGCCTGGCCTTTGAGCGTGAGCTGGCGAACCGAAACCCGCACCAGGTCGGACCCAGGGACGCGCGATTTCGCCAGCACGAGCTTGACGAAACTGCCCACCGCCAAGGCGTGCGCGATCAGATCGAAGAAGCGCCCGAGCGGGTCGGCGTCGGTGCTGCGGGGGTTGGGGTGGGTGTCTGGCATGGTGCCTGGGGAGCGAGCCCGGATTGTAGGAAGCCCGCCGACCCGGATGCACCGGCCCGATGGGCCGTCTGCGCCAGTGCGGGCAGCGCGATCATGACGGCGGCGGCGACCGCAGCGCCGATGAAAGCCTGGCTCAACATCATGGCTCTCCCTGCCTGGCGTGTGCTTGGAAATCAGGTGGACATCTGGCCGAGAAAGGCGCGGATGCGCTGGTTGCGCTGGGCCCCGAAAAATTCTTCGGGCGACGCATCTTGCGCCACCCGGCCCTGGTCGATGAACAGCACGCGGTCGCTGACCTCGCGCGCAAAGCCCATCTCGTGCGTGACCACGATCATGGTCATGCCAGACGCGGCGAGCTGCTTCATCACGTCCAGCACTTCCTTGACCATTTCGGGATCAAGCGCCGAGGTGGGCTCGTCGAACAGCATCACGCGCGGTGCCATCGCCAAAGACCGCGCAATCGCCACCCGCTGCTGCTGCCCGCCCGACAACGCGAACGGGTGCTTGTGCGCGTGCGCCTTCAGGCCGACGCGATCGAGCAGCTCCAGCGCAAGCACATCGGCCTGCTCGCGCGGCGTCTTGCGCACGCGGCGCGGGGCCAGGGTCACGTTCTCCAACACCGTCAGGTGCGGGAACAGGTTGAACTGCTGGAACACCATGCCGACTTCGCTGCGCAGCGCGTCGAGTTCTTTCAGGTCGTCGCAGACCTCGATGCCGTCGACCACGATGCGCCCGCTGTCGTGTTTCTCGAGCCGGTTCAAAGTGCGCAACAAGGTGCTCTTGCCCGAGCCCGAGGCACCGATGATCACCGCCACCTCGCCGGCGTTGAAATGCGTGCACACGTCGCGCAGCACATGGGCCGCGCCGAAGTGCTTGTTGACGTGGTCCACCGTGATCAGCGGACCGTTGTTGCCAGCCGGCGCAAGCTCACTCATGCGACCCGCCCTTCCACATCGAAACGGCGTTCCACCGCGTTGGAAACCTGCGTCAGCACCGCGGTCAGCAGGAGGTAGATCGACGCCGAGGTCAGCAGGATCGGCAGCGGCTGGAAGGTGGCGGCCTGGATGCGGTTGCCCACGTTGGTGAGTTCGACCACGCCGATGGCGTAGGCCAGCGACGAGTCCTTCAGCAGCGCCACAACGTTGTTGACCAGCGGCGGCAGTGAAATCTTGAACGCCTGCGGAAACGTCACGTCGATGAAGGTGAACCAGGGCGACAGGCCGAGCGAGCGCGCCGCCTCGACCTGCCCCTTGGGCACCGCCAGCAGGCCGGCGCGAATCGCCTCGGCGTCGTAGGCCCCCACGTTCAGGCTCAGCGCCACGCAGGCCGAGGTGAAGTCGCTGAGCTGCAGCGCCGGAATCAACACCGGCAGCGCGAAATACACGAACAAGACCTGCACCAACAAGGGCGTGCCGCGGATGACCCAGATGTAGGCGCTGGCGATCCAGCGCAGCGGTGCTGCGCGAGAGGTTTTGCCCAGCGCCGCCAGCACCCCCATGAACACGCCGGCCACGGCCGCCACCGCCGTCAACAGCACCGTGATGCGGGTGCCTTCGGCGAACAGTTGCGCGTTGTTGCCGATCGGTTCGGGCGCCCACGACAGCGGGATCGCCATCAACCACAACATCAACACCAGCACCAGCGCGGCGGCGGCCATGGTGGCCGTGCTGCGCTGCTGGCGACCCCAGTGGGCCGGCCAGACCCGGAGCGAACCTCGTGTCACGCTGTCAGCCGCGCGGGTTCACTTGCAACGAATGTCTTCGTTGAACCACTTTTGCGAAATGGCCGCATAACTGCCGTCGGCCTGGATCGCGGCCAGGGCCTTGTTGACTTCAGCGGCCAGCGACGTGTTGCCCTTGCTGACAGCCGGGGCGATGCGCTCGACGAACAAAAAGCCGCCCATCTTCATGCCGGCGTTCGGGCTCGCCGCGAGCGCGGCCTTGGCCACGAAGCGGTCGGTGACCCAGGCGTCGACGCGCCCGGTGATGAGCGCGGCGCGGGCGTCGGTGTCTTGCGGAAAGTTCTTCACCTCCTTCACGCCGGCCAGCTTCTTGACGTTGTCCAGGTAGGTGGTGCCGGTTTGCACCGCCACGGTCTTGCCGCGCAGGTCAGCGGCGGTTTTGATGGCGTCGGTCTTGGCGATGATCACGCCGCCCGAGCAGTAGTGCGGCTCGGTGAAGGTGACCGCCTTGGCGCGTTCTTCGGTGATGCCGTGCGAGGCGATCACCATGTCCCAGCGGTCCTGGCGCAGGCCGGCTAGCAGCGCGTCGAAGCTGAGTGCCTTCCATTCAACCTTCAGGCCCATCTTGGCGGCCATCGCCTCGGCCACTTCGACTTCGAAGCCGGTCAGCTTGGCACCTTGAAAGTAGTTGAACGGCGCGAACTGGCCTTCCGTCGCGACGATCAGCTTGCCGTCCTTTTTCACGTCGTCGAAGCTGCGCGCCTGGGCGCTCAGCGGCAACAGCGACACGCTCAGTGCGAAGGCCAGGACGGGTGCCAGGCCACGCGCGGCCAGGTGGATCAGGTTCATGGGGGTTCGCCCTTTCACGGCAAAGATGGATTGATGTCGTTCTTCGAGGACGTGCGTCAGGCGGCAAGGCCGCTGTCGCGATCAGGCCACGCCG
>JAYVCL010000130.1:0-10499 GCA_043749975.1 Burkholderiales bacterium | reverse complement strand
GCGCGCAGCCGCCCGGTGCTCAGGCGGCGGGCAGGTTTCGGCGCGGGCCACGCAGCTCGGGGCCGCGCACCGCATCGGCCACGTCGATGTCACCGGCTTTGCCGATCCACGGTGCCTTCTTCGGCAGGATGGTTTGCTGCAGCCATGTTTCGATGGCTTCGGGCGGCTGCGGGCGGCTGAACAGGAAGCCTTGCATGACAACGCAACCCAGGCGGTGCAGCACCTCCATCTGGCGCAGGTTTTCAACCCCTTCGGCAATCACGCGCAGCCCGAGCGAACGTGCCAGCGCGATGATGGCGGTGACCACCGCCGAGCTTTGCGGCGTCAGCCCGAGATCGCGCACGAACGACCGGTCGATCTTCAGCTCGCTGATCGGCAGCGTGGTGAGGTAGGCCAGCGACGAGTAGCCGGTGCCGAAATCATCGATGGAAATCTCGACCCCGATTTCGTTCAGCCGGTGCAGCGACGGGATCACATTCTGCAGATCCTTCATCAGCCCTGTCTCGGTGATTTCGAGCTCGATGGCGTGGTGCGGCACGCCGTACATCGTGACTGCCTGATGAATGTGCTCGACCAGGTCGGTTCGCTCGAAGAGGCGGTTCGGCAGGTTGACGGCGATCGAGTCGGCGAAGCCGAAGCTGTCTTGCCAGACGCGGGCCTGGCGAGCGGCCTCGCGAATGGCCCACTCGCTCATCGGCACGATCAGGCCGGTTTCTTCGGCCAGCGGAATGAACTCGGCCGGTGGAACCAACACGCCGTTGCGGTTCCAGCGCATCAGCGCCTCGGCACCGACCATGCGGGCACCTCGCACATCGATCTTGGGCTGGTAGTGCAGCACCAGTTCGCCGCGCTCCAGTGCCTTGTGCAGAGCGCTTTCGAGTTCCAGTTTTTCGCGGCCCTTGCCGGCCAGTTGCGGCCGGTACAAGGACGCAGCGTTGCGGCCCTGCGCCTTCACGGCATACATCGCCACGTCGGAATTGCGCATCAGGTCGGCCACCGAATTGCCGTCGCGCGGGAACAGCGCGATGCCCACGCTGGCGGTCACGAAGCATTCCTGCCCACCGACGAAGATCGGTTCGCGCATCTGCTCCAGGATGCGGCTGGCCACGCGTTCGGCGTCGCGCTCGTCGATAACCTCGGGCAGCAAGGCGACGAACTCGTCACCGCCGTAACGGCCCACCGCCTCCAAGGTGCGGTGCGAACGCGAACCCATCGATTCGAGCGAGCTTTCCATCACCTGGTCGGAGTGGCGCACACACGAGCGCAGGCGGCGCGACACTTCCATCAACAACTCGTCGCCCGCACCGTGGCCGAGTGTGTCGTTGATGAGCTTGAAGCGGTCGAGGTCGATCAGCAGGACGCCCACCTGATGGCCCAGGCGGCGCGCATGCTCCAGCGCGCGCTCGGTGCGCCAGATGAGCTGGCGCCGGTTCGGCAAGCCGGTCAGCGTGTCGAAGTTCGCCAGGTGGCGAATCTTGTCTTCGGCAACGCGGCGGTCGGTCACGTCCTGCACGATCCCGGTGTAGCCGACCAGGCTGCCATGCTCGTCGAATTCAGGCTCGGCTTCGGTGTGAACGATGCGCTGGCGGCCATCGGCCAAGAGCACCGGCACGTCGGTGGCAAGCACCGAGCAGTGGGCCAGCACGTCGTGCAGCATGGTGAAAAAGCCGGCCCGCTCTTCTGCGGGCAGCAAGCGCATCAAGGCCCGGAACCCCATGGCGTCGCCGGGCCCCTTGCCGAGCACCCGCAAGCCCTCGACCGACAGCACCAGCGCGCCCTGGCTGCGACGCCAATCGAAGCTGCCCATGCGAGCCAGGTCCTGGGCGCGCGCCAGCTTGGCCTTGCTGCGCTCGAGTTCAATCCGCGTGCGCGAAGCACGCAACAAGTAGCGCAGCCGGCCAGCCAGCAAACTCCACTGCGTGGACTTGACGAAAAAATCGGTGGCACCGGCCTCGTAGGCACGGGTGATGGAGGCGTCGTCGTCGAGGCCGGTCAGCATCAGCACCGGCAGCGCTTCGATCCCGGGCAGGCCGCGCAGCACGCGGCAGGTCTGAAATCCGTCCATGCCGGGCATCAGGGCGTCGAGCACGACCACGTCGGGCAACCAATCGGCCAACATCAGGATGGCCGCTTCGCCACTTGTCGCTTCGGTGACAGCGAAGCCTCGCTCACGCAGCGCGATCGAGGTCAACAACAGGTTCACCTCGTCGTCGTCGACGAGAAGCACCTTGGGCTGGCTCAACGACTCATCGTCGCGCAAGACAAGGCTTGAGCTCATGGCGTGGGGTTCAACACGCGACGCAGGGCTTTGAGCACGAACTCGGTCTCGCGGCACATCGCGTCGATGCCCGGCCCGAGCCGGTCGAACCTGTTCAGGCGGACCTGTGACTCGATCTCGGCACAGATCTGCGACAGCTTGATGGCGCCGATGCTGGCCGCCGACGATTTCAGCGTGTGTGCCACATGACGAATGCCGGCACGGTCGTCCACGCTGCGGGCGTGCAGCAGTTGCGGCAGCAAGCGCGACACCGAGCTGTCGAAAGCCTTCAGGACACGTTCGATCAGCCGGTTCTCGCCTTTCGGATCGAGTTCGCGCAGGCGTGTCAGCGCAGTCTCGTCGAGCGCCAGCGTCTCACCCGAAGCATCGACCGGGTCGATGGAATGCTGTGTCACGGGACCACCGCCAAAAGCCTCTTCACCTGCTGATTTCCCTTCATGCCTGATCTTTGCTGTTTCAGCGCTGGCAGTTCGAAGTGTGCCTGACACCGACTTCACTGCGCAGCCCGTCTTGGTGGCAGCGAAAGCACGAGTCCGATGCGCCACCACGCTTGCGCACGCTCCCTGGTTGTCGGCGTGCCTGTGCGAGACTTGACCGCGTGGTCACTCTTTTCAACTTGGAAACCCTGCTGTCGCTGGTTCTGCTCGGTCTGGCTCTGCTGGCCAGCGCAGCCGCGCTTCGACTTTGGCGCGAGCGGCAACGACTGAGCCGGGAACTGCATGACGCACGTGTGCAGTCTTCGGCACTGTCGGACTTGCTGGACGTGTGGCACTGGCGCAGCGACCGCGAACACCACCTGACCTTGCTGCGGCCTCCGCAGGCGGCGTCGGAAGCCGATTGGGCGGCGACGCCGGAGGCTGCCCTGCTGTGGGATCGGTTCATCGCGGCGGACCCGAAGGCGTTGCGGGCCAGGCTGGACACCCACGGCGCGCTGTCTGATCTGTCGGTGCAGCAGGCACGCGGCGGCGAGGCGCAGCCTTTCGGCAGCCTGCGAGCCGCCGCGCTCACCGATGCGCAAGGCCGTTTCATGGGCTACATCGGCACCTGGCGCGAGTTGACGGCCGTGACTGCTACATCCATGCTAGCCACGCCAGCCACGCCAACCACGGCCACCACTGCAACCACCGCTGCGCTGCCGGCGGAGCAGCCCGCCAGCGTACAAGACGAGCAGGAGTCGTTCAGCTACACGGTGTCGCACGACCTGCGCGCGCCCATCCGCGTGGTGGAAGGCTTCACCAAGATCGTCAAGGAAGACTACGGCCGCCAACTCGACCGGGTCGGCAACGACCACCTCGACCGGGTGTTGGCCGCCGCCGCGCGAATGAACAGCATGATCGACGCGCTGCTGGCCTTGTCTCAGTTGTCGACCCGGCCACTGGCCAGCCAGCCGGTGAATCTGTCGCAACTGGCGGGCTTCGTGGCCGACGACTTGCGCCGTCAGTGGCCCGACCGCCACGTCGTGCTGCACATCGAACCCGGCATGCAGGTGCAGGGCGACCCCACGCTGTTGCGCATGGTGCTGGAGAACCTGCTGGGCAACGCCTGGAAGTACACCGGCAAGTGCCGCGAACCCGCCGTGTGGTTTGAACGTGGGGCGGCAACGGACCCGGCATCGGCGTCGACCTTCAGCGTGCGCGACAACGGTGCCGGATTCGACATGCGCTTCTCGGACCGCCTGTTCGGTGTGTTCCAACGGCTGCACAGCGCCAACGAATTTCAGGGCACCGGCGTGGGCCTGGCGTCGGTGCGGCGCATCGTTCGCCGCCATGGCGGCGAGGTCTGGGCCGAAGCCGAGGTCGACCGCGGTGCCGCCTTTCACTTCTCGATCGGCCCTCGATAGGCTCCTGGCCGAGCCTGTCAATCCGCGGCGGGCAACGAGAGCAGTTCCACCGCCTCGATCAGTCGCGCGGCCTGCTCCTCCAGTGGCCGGCCCTCGCCCGCCGAGATGCGCTGCAAACGCTCCAGCGCAACGCCGCGCGCCAGCGAATAGCGGTGCATCAAAACGCCCACCGCCATCGCCACGACCTGGCTCATCGGCTCGGCGCTGGCGGACGGACGATCGACCCCGGGCGCAGCCGGTGCGGGCTCGTGGCGCTGCGCCCGCAGGTTCGCGAATGCGGTCTCGACCGCCGGCACGATCTGGCGGATGTCCAGCGGCTTCACCAGGTAAGCCACCGCACCCAGCGCCTTGACCTGCTTCACGGTGTCGTCGTCGGAAAACGCCGACAGAAACATGAACGGCATCTGGCACCAGTCGCGCAGGTAGGCGGCCACGTCGAAGCCGCTCTTGCCTTCCATGCGGATGTCGAGCAGGGCGAGATCGGGCTTGTGTTCGCGCGCCAGCAAGATGGCGTCGTCGCCGTTGTCGGCGTCGATCACGAGGTAGCCGGCTTGCGTCAGCCCGTGGGCGAGCGTGGCCAGCACCAGGCGGTCATCGTCGACCACCAGAATTCTTCCCTTGTCCGCCACAGCCTGTGTCACGTTGAAGCCCCGATCAGGATCGTCCCAGCGCTCCGAACAACGCCGGGTCAGCGCGGCTTGGAGGCGGTGCCCGATTCTGCTTGAAAGCCGGCGCACCCTGCATGCACCCAACCCGCGCCCAGCCGCCGGCCCATCGCCAACCCATCGAGCCGCGTCAAACAGGCTCGAGCCGCACCACGCCCGGAGGCGACAGGGCCACCGTGGCCACCACACGCTGGCCTTGCTGTTCGAGGCTGAAGCTCGCGCTGCGCCGCGGCAGCAGGGCGCGCACTAGGCCCAGGCCCGACACCCCGCCCGGAATGTGCGCCAGGTTGAAGTCTTCGGGCAGCTGCCCCGGATTGCCAATGACGATGCGCACACCGGCGTCCGCGCAAAGCAGGGTGCAGGTCACCGTCCCGTCGTCGCCCGCAGGACAGTGCTTGACGGCATTGGTCAGCACTTCGTTGACGGTCAGCGCGATCGGTATCGATTCGATCTCGGGCAGCGCCCATTGGTGCTGCAGCGGGCCTTCGACCTTGAAGCGGATGTCGCGCCCGAAGGTGCGCTGCACCGATGCGGCAATCGCCTCGACCACGCTCTTGGCGCGCAACGGACCGGTCATGCCCACCTGCAGGCCGTAGACCTGCGCGATCGCCTGCACCTGTCCGGCCACCTCGGCCATCAGCGGTGCCACGTCGGGCCGTCGCACTGCGATCTGCTGCAACAAGCCGGCCACGCCCTGCAGGTTGTTCTTGATGCGGTGGTGCACTTCCTTGACCAGCATTTCGCGCTGCGCGATCGCCGCTTCGAAACGCGCATCTTGTGCGGCGCGCTGTTCGGTCACGTCGGTGGCCAGCAGCAGCAGGGTGTCGGGCGGCTGGCCGGGCGCGGCCAGCGGCAGGTAGCGCGCGTCCCAGACGCGCAATTCGCCGTCGACATCGAAGCGGTACTCGCGCTGCGTGACGCCGCTGGAGGCCAGGGCGTCCTGCATGTCGCGACGGCGCTCGGCAGCCACCTCGGGGCCGAAGATCTCTTCTGGCGTGCGTCCGATGATTTCGCCGATGCTCATGCCGGCCACCCGCGCAGCCGCCTCATTGGCTTGCAGGATTCGCAAACTGCGCGCATCGCGCAAGGTGATGGCCATCGGCGCAGCTTCGATGATTCGCTGCAACGAGGCCTGCACTTCGAGGGTGCGCGCTTCAGCCTGGCGACGCCGTTCGATGTCGAGCAGCGCGTAGGTGAGTTGGCGCCCGGTCGACTCGCGCCCGGTGGCCACCGCGTTGCCGACGACCCAGAATTCGCGCCCGTCGCGCGCCTTGACGCGGCACTCGAAGGTTTCGGCCAGCCCTTCGACCAGCTCGTCGATGTACTGCGTGCGGCGAAACGGGTGGCTCGGCTCCGGCGTGGCCACGGTGCTGATCGGCAGGTTGACGAAATCTGCCAGGTCGCCGCCGAACATGCGCCGCGCCGAGCGGTTCATCCACTCGATGCCGCGCGGCCCCACCGTCACGATGCCCACCAGCACCGAGTCGAGGATGGCGCGCGTGCGCTCGGCCTGCAGCGCCACCGCCTGTTCGGCGCGGTGGCGGTCGTGCACGTTCACATACGACGCGATGATGCCGCCCGACAGATCACCCTCGTGCACAAGGCGCTTGGTGACCTGCACCCACAGCAGCCGGCCATCGAAGCGGCGCAGTTGCCGCTCGCCCATCCAGCGTCCGTGATCGCGCAAGGCGGTCTCTTCCATCTGCCAGTGGCGTTCATATTCGGCCGCGCTGGAAAACAGCAGGCCCAACGGCAACGAGGCCAGGTCGTGCGGCGCACAGCCCGCGAGCAAGGCCAACGCCTCGTTGGCGCGCTGGATGCGGCCGTCGCGCAAAAACGCGATGCCCACGCCCGAGAGGCTGAACATCAGCTCGCGGTCGCGCGCCAGAATCTCCAACTCCATCTGCTGGGTCTTCAGCCGCGTCACGTCCGACAGCACCGCGATGGCTTCGATCTGCTCAGCGCGCGGCCCCGTGCGGCGCACCGACAACGCGTACCACCGCGCAGCGCGCCCGGAGCCCGGCGCTGCGGGCACTTCCAGTTCGGTTTCGAAGAGCGTGCCTTCGGCCAGCGCCTGCAGCGTGTCGGCTGCGATGCGCTGCGCCTGCGCGTTGCGGCCGAACAGTTCGTCGAGGGCACGGCCCGCCACCGCGCTGCCGCGCAGGCCCAACATCGCCGCGAAGCGGCGGTTGCAGCGCACCAGGCGCTTGCCACGCAGATAGGCAATGCCGGCCGCCGTGCTTTCCAGGATGGTGCTCATCTCGCGCAGGTGTTGCTCGCTGCGCCGCTGCGATTGCTGCTGCTCGGTGATGTCCAGCGTGACCACCGAGGTGGTGCGCTTGCCCGATGCCAGCGTGGCCGGCTCGACCCGCGTCAGCAACCAGCGTTGGCCGAGTTCGGGGTGGCGGATGGCGTAGCGCACCTCGGCGCGGGTGGCATGCCGCAGAGCGTCTTGCAGCCGGTCGTATTCGGGCATCGAGTCGGGCAGCACGATCTCGCGGCTGATCGACTGCAGCGCCGCATTGGCGCTGCCGGAGGCGGGCCACTGAGGCCCGCCGCCAGCGGCACCGCCACCGACGCCGACCTGGCGCTGGCGCAGCCAGCCCGACGACTCCGCGAAGGTGGCCAGGCCGACGCCGGCGGTGTCCATCAGCGCGCCGATCTGCATCTGCGCCAGGTCGCGTTCCTCTTCCATGCTGCGGTCTTCGACCACCGCCATGAAACGCCGCTGCCCGCCCGGGGTGCGGTAGCAGCGCAAGCTGGCGCGCAGACGGCGCATGCCGCCTTCGGCCTGCGGCAACCATCCCTGGCTTACCAGCGGGTTCGATCCCGGCTGCAACAAGGCCGACGGCAAACCGGCTTCACCCGGCCCACCCGGCCCCCAGGCCAGCAGTTGTTGCAGGCTGTCCGAGGCCTCTGACATTTGCACCGGCACCGCACCGGCCAGCGCCTCGAACGCTGGATTGGTGCGCACCAACAGGCCGGCCTCGTCGAACAGCACCATGCCCACCGGGCTCAGCACGAACCAGTCGTCGAGCTCGAGCGCCGAGCGGTCGGCCCGCTCGCGCGCAATGTGCTCGGCGGTGCTGTCTTGCATCACCACCAAATAGACGGCGCGGCCTGCCGCGTCGGCCAGCAAGTGGCGGGCCGCGCGAAACCAGCGTTCACGCCCCCACACGTCGAGCAAGCGGCGCTCCAGCAGGGCCGGCACGTCGGGACGCAGAAAGTCTTCTTGCAGGCGTTGGCGCAGGGCGCGGTGGCTGGCCCGGTCTTCTTCGGGCTGCAAGTCGATCGGGTCGCTGCCGAGCAGGCGTTCACGGCTGTAGCCGGTGAAATCGAGGTAGGCCTGGTTGACGTCGATGAGTCGAAAATCGGCATCCTGCAAGGTGCAGGGAAACGGCGATTCCCAGTGCAGGTTCAGCGGTTCGCCCGCGGCGGCGGGCAGCGCCGCCGGTTGGCCGGGTGTTGCCGAAACCAGGGCGCTGTCGGTTGCCGCAGCGGCGGGCTGAACACACAGCGAAAAATGCAAGGCATCGAGCCGCTGCCAGGCCATCTGCGCGCGGCGCCCGTCGCGCAGGTGCGCAGCCGGTGCCGCGCCAACTGCCGCGCTGACGAGCAGGGCTTGCTGAAGCCACTGCACCGCGGCGGGGCCCAGCGCGTCGGACAAGTCGGCCACCGACACGCCCGCCTTGCAGCGCAACAGCCGCAGCGCTGAGGCGTTGGCAAAGCTGATGCGGCCGCGCCGGTCGAGCAGCAGCACCGCGTCGGACAGGCTGTCGAACAGCGCACGCAGCGCCGGGTCCACCGACCACGAGCGCTGCAAGATCACGCGAGCGCCCCCGCAGTGCCGGCGTGGGGCGGCGCGTCAGTCAAACTCTGAAGCCACGGCGAGCGCACGCAATTGAGCCCGGTTGATTTCACCGACGCTGAGCATCAGCCGATCGGCCGCCTCGCGGAAGTCGTACAACGACTCCGATTCCACCGCACGCACCAGGTCGAAGTACGGTTGGTACGGGCCGGCGTTGTCGACCAGCACCTGGTAGACCCGCTCGGGCACCGGCAACGATTTGAGCAATTCGGAAAACGGCTGGCGGAACATGCGGTCGAGCAGCGAGAACACGCCGCAGATGAACATCTCGCTGCGCATTTCTTCATCACCGCTGGAGCGCGCCAGTTCTTCGAGCAGCAGGCCCCGGCGCACCGCGGCGAACATCACCGGCTTCAGGTTGGCGTCCTTGCTGGCGGTGGCCAGCAGCAGGGCCAGCCAGCGCTTGAGCTTCTTGTAGCCCAGCAACATGATGGCGTGCCGAAACGAACTGACCTCGACCGGCAAGCCGAAGCCCGGCGAGTTGATGTAGCGCATCAGCCTGAAGGCCAGCGACGGATCGCGCTTGAGCGTTTGCTCCAGCCGTTCGACGCTCTCTTCCTTGTCGACCCGGTGCATCAGCTCGACGATGACCTGCATGTCGGCTTGCCCCGCCGGCCGGCCAGAGCTGGCGCTGCTGCTGACGGCGTCGTCGATCGGCCAGCCGATCACGGCCGCCGCACCGCGGGCAAAACTGCTTTCCATCTGGGCCACGCTGGAAACGCCGGCCTGCACATGCAGGATGTTGCGTTGCACGCCGGCAGGCGCGCTGGTTTTGTCGCCGCGGCGGTCGTCAGCGACATCGACGATGGAATATTTGAAACACGGCAGCACCTCGCGCAGCGGCCGGCCCTTGAGCAACAACACGCCCCCGTTGCGATGCAAGGCGACGATGGCGTCCGTGTTGACAGCATCGCAAGCCATGAAGGCCGGCACTTCGACCATCAGGTTGGCGCTGGGGCGCGCTTGCAGCAGGTCTTGCAGCAGCGTTTCGCTGGCCACGTTGAGCGAGACCCGCCCGCCATCGGCCGGCCACACCGTGCCGATGGCATGCAGCAACTGAGCCGCGTCGAGCGGCACATCGGCTTGCAGAGGAAACACCGTCAGGCGGGTGGCGCTGACGGCGCGCTGGCGATCAATGAAGGGGGAGTAGCACAGAGCCACCTGGCCCAGGATCGCGGAGTCGGTCAAACCTTGAGTCTTTCAAACGTTGACGTAGTTGAACAGCGAGAGCCGCTGCACCATCGAATACGATTTCAGCGCTGCATCGTAGCCGCTTTGCTTGCTCTGAAACGCCGAGATCGCGCTCACCATGTCGAGGTCTTCGGCGTTCGCGCGTTCGCTTTGCGCTTGCAGTTTTTGCGCCGCCAGGCGTTCGCCGGTGTTGCTGACCTGGTTCAAGGTGTTGCCCACTTGGGCGCGCGCGTCGACCAGCCGCGACAGCACAGTGTCGACGTTGTTCAGGTTTTGCACCGTGTGTTGCGCCCTGGCGGTGGCACTCAGGCCCGGGGTCGCCAGATCGGCGACCGCCTTGTCCAGCGCATCGAACACGCTGAGCGTAGCGGTCGAGGGCCGCAGCTCGAAGCTGTCGCCGTTGGCCGGTGTGCCTTTGAAGGCGCTGGCCATGCCGTCGACTTCGATCACGCTGCCGCTGCTGCTGGGGTTGAAGGCGAGGTTCGTTTGCGCAGTCGGCGCACCGTCTTTCAGCACCGAATAGCTCACCGCTCCGGCGATGTTGCCGAACTGGATCGCGTAGGTCGACCCGGTGAGTGCCGACGGGTTGGTCACCGTGCCGGCGTCGACCCAGGCGCTGCCGGTGCTCGTGTTGACGCGGGTTTCGAAGACGCCGTT
>JAYVCL010000129.1:0-4153 GCA_043749975.1 Burkholderiales bacterium | reverse complement strand
ATCAAAACTTTTTCGGCCAATGCGCAGGTCACCGACAGCGCGCCGTCGATGGCCGCCTATATGACCGGCGTGAAGATGAACAACGAAGTCATCTCGATGTCGCCCGAGACTTCAGCCTACGACCCGGTGACGCTGAAAGACTACTTGTCGGGCGCTGACACCACCTGCCCGGCCACTGGCAACGGAAAACCCGTCACCACGCTGCTGGAACTGGCCAAAACGGCCGGCATGGGCACCGGCGTGGTCACGACAACCCGCATCACACATGCGACGCCAGCGGTCACTTATTCGCACATCTGCCATCGCGACGGCGAAAACACCATCGCCTCGCAACTCGTGCCGGGCGGAACTGGCTTCAATACTGCATTGGGCGATGGCGTGGACGTGGTCCTGGGCGGCGGCCTGCGGCATTTCCTGCCGAAAGAAGCCAGCGGCAGCAGCCGCAGCGACTCGCGCGATCTGGTCGCTGAATTGAAAGCCAAGGGCTACAGCTACGCCGCGAACAAAACCGATTTCGACAAGCTGCCTGCCAGCGGCAAGCTGCTCGGCCTGTTTACGACCAGCCACATGGCGTATGACCTGGACCGCGACGCGAGCAAGGAGCCCAGCCTTGCCGAGATGACAGCGCGCTCGATCGACCAGCTCAAAGGCAACTCGAAAGGCTTTTTCCTGATGGTCGAGGGCGGCCGCATCGACCATGCGCTGCATGAAACCACGGCGCGCAAGGCGCTGCAGGACACGGTTGCGTTCGACGATGCCATCAAAACCGGCATCGACAAGATGAGGGCGATCGACCCGGATCTGAAAAACACCTTGATCGTCGTGACGGCCGACCACGACCATACGCTGGTGCTCAATGGCTATTCGATCCGCACCGGCAAGACCACCGACGCCAGCCCGGGCGTGCTCGGCCTGCTGCGCAGCTATGTTGACGGGGTGCTGGGCAAAGACGTTGGCGGCAACCCATTCACCATCATCGGCTTCGGCAACGGCGAAAACCGCCCGGTCGCGCGCACCGCGCTGACTGACACCCAGGTGTTCGATAAAAACTACCACCAGGAAGCGACGATTCCGACGGCCGCCGGCAGCGAAACGCATGGCGGCGCCGATGTCTTCCTGGGTGCGATCGGCAAAGGCGCCGACAGCTTTGCCGGCGTGATGGAGAACACAGCGGTGTTTGGACTGATACGCAAGGCCATGGGCTTGTAAGGTCTTGTATCGCCTCGCAACTTATCAAGAACAGGAAAAATTATGAACTCCCCACTCCCTAAAACACGCCGGCTCGTCAAGCCGCTGATGGTCGCCACGGCGATGGCGCTGGCCGCCTCGCAAGCTCTAGCCGCCGGCGAGGCCAAGAACGTCATCTTCTTTCTGGGCAACGGCATGGGCCCCGTGACCGTGACGGCCAGCCGTATCTACAAGTACGGCGAAGCCGGCAAGCTCGCCATGGATACCCTGCCGCGCACCGCGCGCATCAAGACGTTTTCCCTCGATGCCCAAACCACCGACAGCGCGCCGTCGATGGCCGCCTACATGACGGGCGTGAAAATGCGCAACGAAGTCTTGTCGATGGACGGCAACACCCTGGCCAAGCGGCCCTCCGCCGACACCACGGTGACGCCCAACGTCGGCAATGCGGTCAACAATTGCCCGGCCACCGGCAATGGCGCATCGGTGCCGACGATTCTTGAGCAGGCGATTGCCAAAGGAAAGGGCACCGGCGTCGTATCGACTGCGCGGCTGACGCATGCGACACCAGCGGCAACTTATGCGCATGTTTGCCACCGTGACGCCGAATACGATATTTCCCGCCAGGCCGTCCCAGGCGGTGTCGGATTCAACACCGCGCTGGGTTCGGGCGTCGATGTGCTGCTAGGGGGCGTCAGCTACTTCTGGCGCCCGTTCAATGCCGTCGCCAACCCGCGCGGCCGACCCGACGGACGCGACCTGGTCGCCGAACTCCAGGCCAAGGGTTACACCGCCGTCAGCGACTTGCCCGGCTTCAATGCGGCGCCAGCCTCGGGCCGCCTGATCGGCTTGTTCGACCAGGCAGTGGCGCAAGGCCATATGTCCTACGAACTGGACCGCGACCCGGCCAAGGAACCCAGCCTGTCGCAAATGACGACCAAGGCAATCGACATCCTGTCGAAAAACCCGAACGGCTATTTTTTGATGGTCGAGGGCGGCCGCATCGACCACGCGCTGCATGGCACCAACGCCAAGCGCGCGCTGGCCGACACGATTGCCTTCGACGATGCGATCAAGACCGCTCTTGGCAAGGTCGACCTGAGCAATACGCTGGTCGTGGTGACCGCCGACCATGACCACACGATGGCTTTCAACGGTTACTCGCATCTGGGCAATGACATCCTGGGCAAAACCACCGACGTAAAAACGAAGAGACCGGTTTTGGCAGCGGATGGCAAACCCTTCACCACGCTGGTGTTTGGCAACGGCCTGAGCCCGCGCAACGGCGTGCGTGACGACATTACCCTTGTCGATACCTCCGGCAATAAGGACTACACGCAAGAGGTCGGTGTGCCCCTGAGTTCCGAAACCCACGGCGGCGGCGACGTGATGCTGTTCGCCGCCGGCGCCGGTAGCGGCGTGTTCAAGGGCTCGCTGGACAACACGAAAGTCTTCGGCATGCTGCGCCAGGCCTTCGGTTTCTGACCATGCGGCGCGCTGTTATCAAAACCCTGCGCGCCGGGCTGGCGGGCCTGGCGCTGCTGGTCCTGCCGCACGCCCATGCGCAGACCGTCGAGCTGCTGGTGAAGCATCTTGCCGTGTCGCAGGGCGCCGACGGCGTCAAGCGCTCCACGGAGTTTTCCGAGCGCCTGACGCGCACGCCGGACAGCGTGTGGATCAGCCGGGTGCTGCCCACAGGCGCGCATTCCGGGCACGACCATGCCAAGGGCGGCGAGGCGCACAAGCATGTGGACGTGTCCACGGCGTCGCGCTGGATCACGCGCGCCGCCAACGGCTATATCGGGCTGCGGCTGGTGCCCAACGATGAAAAAGTGCTGGTGACCGTCACCAAAACCGACTACGGCAATGTCGGTTTCGACGGCTCCTGGGCTGCCGCCTGGAGCCTGATCGATCCGGCCACGTTGAAGCGCATGAAAGCCGGCCCGGTAGCGGGTGACCTCACGACCTACACGCTGGTGGAGAAAGATCGGCTGCTCAAGGTGATCTGGAATACGAAACTGCAGCTACCGATGCGGGTCGAGTCTTCCGACGCCGGCTCGCGCCGCCAGACCGTAGTGCAGGTGCTGGGCGCCCCGGCATCGCGTCCCTGGGACAAGTTGCAGGGCTTCACGCAAAAGGATTATTCGGATTATCTGGATTGATTGCCGGCCTTGGAGCGCCATTGACAGGCAGCACGCTGGTTCGCCTGCAGTCTTTTGATCGTTTAGGGCTTTTTCGCCCGTCCTCATTGCGTGAGGAGCTATGAATTAGCTAGCAAAATACCGAGGCTTTTCGCACTGTATTCAGCGTGTTGACAGGCGCAACGGAAAAAAAAACAGGTAAATGCGCATACAGTGCGCATTTACCTGTTTTTGAAGTTTTATGAATACCATCGCCTCGCCAGCGTCCCGCAAACGCCCTGTCAATCTGACCCTGAACGATGATTTGATCCGGCAAGTTCGCTGCTTCTCCAACAACCTGTCGTCTGTGGTCGAAACGCTGCTGGCCGACTATGTTCGCCAGCAAACCCAGGCGCGGCAAACTCACAGGCAGGAAGCCACGTTGACCCCGCAGGCGTGGAACGACTTCAATGACGCCACAGGTTCATTCGCCGACCAGCACTCGACACTTTGAACGGAAGCGGCACGAATGGCCCACTCCAACATGCACCGCAACACCGGCAGGCAAAGCGAGCACATACCCTACGTGGTCATCGTCCAGTCCGCCTTGTATGACAGCTACCGCCGCAGCGTCGTCGTGCCTTTGGTGCGCGGCACGGTTCTGAGGGGCTGTCCGCGCTGCCCAATCAAGGCTTCACCCAATGCGTTCTTTTCAGCAGCGGTTAGATGCTGTAGCTCTTGTGAGATGTGCGCCGCTTCATGTTGCATGTCCTGCCAACAGGGATAAAACGAATCCGCCACTATGGGGTGTTGGCCAGTGCCTGCAAGGCGGTCAAGCTGCAAGC
>JAYVCL010000128.1:0-21062 GCA_043749975.1 Burkholderiales bacterium | reverse complement strand
TTATCGCGCCATCTGCCAGCAGCGTCGAATCCAGAATCGTGTTCAGACCCACCGACCGTGCGCTCACCCGACGCACGCTTGGCCTGAACCCGAGGATCGACCATGTCCGCCGCAGCCGCACCCGCAGAACCCACCGACGTCGTGCCGAAAAGCGGCAAGAAAAAGAAGCTGATCGTCATCATCGCGGCGGTGCTGGTGCTGGTGCTGGCAGGCGGCGGCGCGACCGTGTTCATGCTGAAGAAGAAAGCGGCCGCAGCAGCAGCCGAGGAAGCCGCCGATGAAGACGGCACCGCCAAGCCGGCCCACAGCGCCGCAAAAGGCGGGCACCGCACGCCGCCGACGTTTTTGCCGATGGACCCCTTCGTAGTCAACCTGGCCGACCGCGAGGCCGACCGCTTTGCGCAGATCGGCATCACGATTGAAGTCGACGACGCGAAGTTTGCCGAAGAAATGAAAGCCTACCTGCCGGCCATCCGCAACGGCATCTTGATGGTGCTGGCGCACAAGACCTCACAGCAGTTGCTGGAGCGCTCGGGCAAGGAAGCGCTGGCCGCGGAAATCATGCGTGAGGCGGTGCGCCCGATGGGCATCGAGGTCGAAGAAGCAGCCGAAGCGGCAACCGACGCCGTGGCCAAAGACAGCGCCAAGACCGAAGCCGAAGAGACACCGAAAGCCAAGAAAAAACACAAGAAGGCAGCCGAGCACAACCCGGTTCAAAAAGTGCACTTCTCCAGTTTCATCATCCAGTGACCCTGCTGTTTTTCCGGGCCCGAGCGGGCGCGAAATGAACCAACAAATCCTCTCGCAAGACGAAGTCGATGCGCTGCTGCAGGGCATCACCGGCGACAGCCAGACGCTGGACGCCGACGCTGCCCAGCCCGGCGGCGTGCGCGACTACGACATCGCCAGCCAGGAGCGCCTGGTTCGTGGCCGCATGCCGATGATGGAGATCGTCAACGAGCGCTTTGCCCGCAACATTCGCCTGGGCGTCTTCAAGCTGATTCGCAAGAGCCCCGAAGTCTCGATCGGCGCGATGCGGGTGCACAAGTTCAGCGCCTTTTTGCGCGAGATCGTGGTGCCCACCAACTTCAACATCGTGTCGGTGCGGCCACTGCGCGGCTCGGGGCTGATCGTGTGCGACCCGACACTGGTGTTCGCGGTGATCGACGCGCTGTTCGGCGGTGCCGGCAAGTACCCCACGCGCATCGAGGGCCGCGACTTTTCGGCCACCGAGCAACGCATCATCGCGCGGCTGGTCGAGGTGGTGATCGAAGAATATAAAAAGGCCTGGCAAGGCATCTACCCGCTCGAACTGGAGTACCAGCGCTCCGAGATGCAGCCCCAGTTCGTCAACATCGCCACGCCGGCTGAACTGGTGCTGGCCACGTCGTTCACGCTGGAGATCGGCGACAGCACCGGCACGATTCATTTCTGCATTCCCTACGCCACGATGGAGCCGATCCGCGAGGTGCTGTATTCGAGCTTGCAAGGCGACAGCGGTGCGCCAGACCGACGCTGGCTGACCCTGATGAAGCAGCAACTCCAGTCGGCCGAAGTCGAGCTGGTGGCCGAACTGGCCACGGCCCCGGCCACGGTGGAGCAGTTGCTTTCGTTCAAGCCCGGCGACTTCATCGAGCTGGAGTTGCACCCGGCCATCGAAGCCAAGGTGGCGGGCGTGCCGATTCTCGAATGCCACTACGGCACATCCAACGGCAAATACGCGCTGAAGGTCGATCAACTGTTGACCAGCTCCACCACGGGCTGGATCGGAGGCTCCCATGTCTGAATCCCCATCAACCACAACATCAGCCACCAGCGCCAACGCAGCCGGCGAAGAAGACGCGATGGCTGCCGAGTGGGCGGCCGCGCTGGCTGACTCGAAACCCGAGTCGAAACCCGAGTCGGCGTCTGAAGTGCAGGACGCGTCGGCCCCGGCGCAGTTCACCAATTTCTCGAACAACGTCGGTCTCGCTGCGGGCAACGACATCAACATGATTCTCGACATCCCGGTGCAGCTCACCGTGGAGTTGGGGCGCACG
The DNA here is from genome assembly GCA_043749975.1 of Burkholderiales bacterium. Lineage (GTDB taxonomy): Bacteria > Pseudomonadota > Gammaproteobacteria > Burkholderiales > Burkholderiaceae_C > JANYJJ01. The sequence goes on along the minus strand of JAYVCL010000128.1, from coordinate 19,023 downwards.
CGCATTCCGCTGAAGCATATTTTGCAGCTCGCACAGGGCTCGGTGGTTGAACTGGAAACCATGGCCGGCGAGCCGATGGACGTGCTTGTCAACGGCTACCTGATCGCACAAGGCGAGGTGGTGGTGGTGAACGAAAAATTCGGCATCCGCCTGACCGACATCGTGACGCCGAGCGAGCGCATGCGCCGCCTCAGCCGCGCCTGAACGGGCGTTGCGCATGGCCACCACCGGCTTCACTTCCTTGCTGTGGTTCATCGCGATCATCGCGTTGATTCCGCTCGCGCTGTGGCTGCTCAAGCGCACGCCGATGGGCGGCGCAACCGCGCACGGCCTGATGCGCAGCGTGGCGGTGCTGCCGATTTCGCCCAATCAGCGCATCGTGACGGTCGAGGTCGGCCAGGGCGATGAGCGCCGCTGGCTGGTGCTGGGCGTGACGCCACACAACATCACCACGCTGCATCAGATGGCACCGCAGGCAGACGCGGCCGGGCAAGCCGGCGCCGCAGCGGTGACTGGCTTTGCCCAGATCTTGAACAAGCTGCGGCAAGCCACGAATTCGACGCCAGGCCGGTCGTGATGACAGCATCATTTTTTCGCATCTTCCGACGCTGCGCACTGCTTGCGGGCTTGTCGGTGTTGTCGGCCATTCCAGCAACTGCTTTAGCGCAGGCCGGCGGCAACGCGACCCTGCCGTTGCTGGTGGGTCAGGGTGCGGGAAGCGCCAGTTATTCGGTGCCGATCCAGACCTTGCTGTTCTTCACCGCCTTGAGCTTTTTGCCGGCCGTGCTGTTGCTGATGACGGGCTTCACCCGCATCGTGATCGTGCTGAGCCTGCTGCGCCAGGCACTGGGCACGCAGGCCGCGCCGCCGAACCAGGTGGTGATCGGGCTGAGCCTGTTCCTGACTTTTTTCGTGATGGGACCGACGCTGGACAAGGTGTATGCCGACGCCTATCAGCCCTTTGCAGCGAACCAAATCGCGTTCGAGGAAGCGCTGAAACGCGGCGAGGTGCCGATGCGCGCCTTCATGCTGAAGCAGACCCGCCAGTCCGACGTGGCGCTGTTCGCCAAGCTGGCCAAGGTCGATCCATCCGTCAAGTCGGCCGACGTGCCGTTCAAGGTGCTGGTGCCGGCCTTTGTCACGAGTGAATTGAAGAGCGCATTCCAGATCGGCTTCTTGATCTTCATTCCTTTCCTGGTAATCGACATGATCGTGGCCAGCGTGTTGATGAGCCTGGGCATGATGATGTTGAGCCCGGTGCTGGTGGCGCTGCCGTTCAAGCTGATGCTGTTTGTGTTGGCCGATGGCTGGAACCTGCTGCTGGGTTCGCTGGCCGCGAGCTTCGCTCAGTAAACACCATGGATTCACAACAAGTTTTCACCTACGGCCAGCAAGGCCTGTACCTCTTGCTGATGGTCTCGGCCCCGATCCTGTTGACGGTTCTGGCCGTCGGTCTGCTGGTCAGCATCTTCCAGGCGGCCACGCAAATTCATGAGTCCACGCTGTCGTTCGTGCCGAAGATTCTGGCCGCCGTCGCCGTGCTGGCGGTGGCCGGCCCGTGGATGCTGACCACCCTCGTCGAGTACCTGCAACGCATGCTGCTGGCGATACCGACAGTCGTCGGCTGAGCGCTCGTGCTGACCTTCACCGAAGCGCAGATCCTCGAATGGATCAGCCCCTTGCTGTGGCCTTTCATCCGCATGCTGGCGCTGTTCGGCTCGATGCCGGTGCTGGCGCAGCGCAGCGTGCCGGCGCGGGTGCGGGTGGCGCTGGCGTTTCTGGTTGCCTTGTGCGCGCAAGCCTCGCTGCCGGCCATGCCGGTGGTGCCGCTCGATTCGGCACCGGCCATGATGATGCTGGTGCAGCAGGTTCTGATCGGCGTCTCGATGGGCTTTGCGGCGCGCATCGTGTTCGCCGCCATCGAGTTGGCCGGTGAACTGGTGGGCCTGCAAATGGGCCTGAACTTTTCGGGCTTCTTCGATCCGTCCACCGGCGGCCAGACCACGGCCATGAGCCGCTTCTTCGGCACCACCATCAGTTGGCTGTTCATCGTGGCCAACGGCCACTTGCTGATCATCGCCGCACTGGTGCAAAGCTTTCAGGCGTTTCCGGTCAGCGCCGAACCGTTCTCGTTCATCCGCGCGGTGCAGCCGCAGGTGTGGGGCGCCGAGATTTTTTCGCTCGGCCTGTGGATCGCGCTGCCCATCGTGACGATGCTGCTGTTCACGAACATCGTGCTCGGCATCATTTCGCGCGTGGCGCAGCAGATGAATGTGTTCGCCATCGGCTTCCCCATCATCGTGTCGGTGGGCCTGCTGGGCGCGCTGCTGACGCTGCCACTGATGCAAGCGCCGTTCACGATGGCGCTGGAGAAGATGCTGGCGAATTTTCAGTAGCGGTCAGAGGCTCGGCCCTGCGCGCCTGCTTGAGTGCCACACCGACAGGACGACCAGTTCATCACCGTTCACACGGTAGTAGACAAAGTATCTGACACGGGCCAGGTGCAGCCTGCGGATTCCATCGAGCCGTGCGTTCCCGACCTTGACCCCAACCCATGCTTGTCTCAGCAGCAAGTCGAGCGCGGGGCCTTGAGGTCCTCCCGAAATGCACGCGGTGCCGATGGCCGGTTGGTGCACCACCACTCGTCTGCGCGTTCAACCTCGGACGCTGCACGGCCTGTGATTCGCAGACGCAAGGCCACGTTCAGCGAATGCGGTCGAGGCGGGCGAAGAGTTCCTCGGCGGAAATCGTGTCACCCCGATCTGCCTGCGCGATGGCCTCAAGGAGGTGAGCTTCGTCTTCAGCAGACAAGTGCACTTCCTCCTCCGCCTCACGGGTCAGCACAGTGACGAGCTGACCTTCGGCGAGGTGGAGACCTTCGACGATGACTTTTCCGCCAATGACGGTACCAGTAGCGACTTTCATTGATGAATCGTACTCGGTCGATGGTGGGTCGAGCAAGGGCTGTGTCTCGGCGTCGGGGCCAGGCAGTGGGGAACCCTTCACATCCTGGCTCAGTGCCGGGATTTGCTTAGAGTCGCGACAACCGTGCATTCAAGGGAAGCACTCCGAGTGACATATCAAACGATGTCACGCCCGATGACCGGTGCGTCCGGCAAGACGTTCAACACCTCGAACACACAGCACACCACCGGCATGCTCTGGCTCGGCTCGCGTCCGATGCGGGCGCACTCGCGTGAGAAGTAAGCCCAGTGCGCTTCGCGCCAATAGGTCAGCGAGCCATCGCCCTCGCCTTCGATCGCAGCGTACTCGGCCGTGACTTCGGCATAGGGAACGATGTCGACGCTGACGATCCGCGTGACGATGGCTGGATCACCCCGATGCGTGATGACGATCTCGATGTCCCCCGGCTGCGCAGGCGGGTCGTTCTCGATCTGGTGCAGCCACAGCAAGCCGCTGCCGGCGCGCTTGCGGCCGCTGCGGATGAGTGCCAGCAACTCATCCGAGAGCGCGTCCGAGTCACCGTAACCATCGACCCGAACCCTGCCTGGTGGCAGCTCGATGCCCAGCGCGTGGAGCTGGAACAGGATGTCTTCGACCCTCAATGCGCCTGATCCCAGTTCGCCCCCACCCCGACCTCGGCCAACAGCGGCACCTTGAGCGAAGCCACCGACGCCATGATGCGCGGCACCTCGACCCGGGCCCATTCCAGTTCGGCGTCGGGCACCTCGAACACCAGTTCGTCGTGCACCTGCATCACCACCCGCGTGGCGCGCTGCTGCTGGTCCAGCGCGGCTTGCACCGCGATCATCGCCAGCTTGATGAGGTCGGCCGCCGTGCCCTGCATCGGCGCGTTGATGGCGGCCCGCTCTGACCCGGCGCGGCGAGGGCCGTTCGGGCTGTTGATCTCGGGCAGCCAAAGCCGGCGGCCGAACACGGTTTCGACGTAGCCAGTGGCTTTGGCCGACGCACGGGTCTCGTCCATGTAGCGCTTCACGCCTGGGTAACGCGCAAAGTAACGTTCTATGTAAGCGGCAGCAGCGCTGCGCTCGATGCCCAGGTTGCCGGCCAGGCCGAAGGCGCTCATGCCGTAGATGAGGCCGAAATTGATGACCTTGGCGTAGCGCCGCTGCTCGCTGGTCACTGCTGCCGGCTCGGCACTGAAGATCTCGCCAGCGGTGGCGCGGTGCACGTCCATGCCCTCGGTAAAAGCCTTCAGCAGGTTCGCGTCGTCGCTCAGGTGGGCCATGATGCGCAGCTCGATCTGCGAGTAGTCGGCGCTCAGGATCACGCAGCCCTCGGGTGCGATGAAGGCTTCGCGCACGCGGCGGCCTTCTGCGGTGCGGATGGGGATGTTTTGCAGGTTGGGGTCGTTGCTGGCCAGCCGCCCCGTCACCGCCACGGCCTGCGCGTAGTTGGTGTGCACGCGACCGGTCGCGGGGTTGATCATCAGCGGCAGCTTGTCGGTGTAGGTGCCCTTCAATTTCGACAGGCTGCGGTGCTCGAGCAGTTTGGCCGGCAGCGGGTAGTCGGCGGCCAGTTCGGTCAGCACGTCTTCATCGGTGCTGGGCGCGCCGGTGGCGGTTTTCTTCTTCACCGGCAGACCCAGCTTGCCGAACAGGATTTCGCCGATTTGCTTCGGCGAGCCCATGTTGAAGGGTTGGCCGGCCAGCTCGAAGGCCTCGCGCTCCAGCGCGACCATGCGCTCGCCAAGCTGCCGGCTTTGCACCGCGAGCAAGCCGGGGGCGATCAGCACGCCGGTGCGCTCGATGCCTTGCAGCAGGCTGGCCACCGGCATTTCGATGTGTTCGTAGACGTAGCGCAGACCGGCTTGCGCCTCGATCTGCGGCCACAGCGTTTGGTGCACATGCAGGGTCATGTCGCTGTCTTCGCACGAGTACTCGGCCGCCTTGCCGATCTCGACCTGCGCGAACGAAATCTGGTGCGCGCCCTTGCCGCACAGGTCTTCGTAGCTCAGTCCCTTGCGGCCGAGGTGGCGCTGCGCCAGGCTCTCCAGGCTGTGCGGCTTGTGGGCTTCGAGCACATAGCTCTGCAGCATCGTGTCGTGCACATAACCGCGCACATGGATGCCGGCGTTTTGCAGCACATGGCTGTCGTACTTGATGTTCTGGCCGAGCTTGGGCGCAGCGGCGTTTTCCAGCCAGGGGCGCAAGCGGTTCAGCACCTGGTCGACCGGCAATTGGTCGGGCGCACCGGCGTAGCTGTGGCGCAGCGGGATGTAGGCGGCCGCACCGGGTTGCGTGCTGAGCGAGATGCCCACCAACTGCGCCAGCATCGCGTCGAGCGAATCGGTTTCGGTGTCGAGCGCGGTCAACGGCGCTGCTTCGATCCTGGCCACCCAGGCGTCCAGTTGTTGCCACGTCAGAATGATTTCGTAGGTCGCCGTGGCTGCGCTGCGCACCGCCGGCACGTCCACTGAAACGTCTGCCGACACCTCGGCGAACAGGTCGGCGTTGCTCGACACCGCAGCGGCGGGCGGGGCTGCGGGCGGGGCTGCGGGCACCGCACCCAGCGAGGCTTCGAGCTCGCGCTTCCACGACTTGAAGCCGAAGCGCTCGTAGAAGGCCAGCAAGGCCGCCGGGTCGACGCTTTTCAGGTCCAGCGCGTCCAGCGATGGCCAGCCGGGCACGTGGCCGCTGAGATCGCAATCGGTCACCACCGTGACCAGGCGGCGGCCCATCGGAAGCCAGTCCAGCGCCTTGCGCAGGTTCTCGCCCACCGCGCCCTTGATGGACTCCGCGGCATCGATCACGCCTTGCAACGAGCCGTACTCGGCAATCCATTTCGCTGCCGTCTTGGGGCCGACTTTTTCAACGCCGGGAACGTTGTCGACCGTGTCGCCCATCAAGGTCAGGTAGTCGACGATGCGCTCCGGCGGCACACCGAATTTGTCCATCACACCATTCACATCGAGCCGTTCGTTGCTCATGGTGTTGATGAGGCTGACGTGCTCGTTGACCAACTGCGCCATGTCTTTGTCGCCGGTGGACACCACCACCCGGTAGCCGGCCTGGGTGGCCACGCGGGCCAGCGTGCCGATGGCGTCGTCGGCCTCGATGCCCGGCACCGTCAGCGTCGGCCAGCCCAGCAGTCGCACCACCTCGTGGATCGGCTCGATCTGCTGCACCAGCGCATCGGGCATGGCGCTGCGGGTGGCCTTGTACTGCGGGTACCACGCGTCGCGAAAGGTCGGGCCCTTGGCGTCGAACACGCACACTGCGTGTTCCGACTTCACCTGCTCGCGCAGCCGCTTCATCATCGCCACCATGCCGTGGATGGCCCCGGTGGGCACATCGGCCGGGCCGCGCAGGTCGGGCAAGGCATGAAAGGCACGGTACAAATAGCTCGATCCATCGACCAACAGCAGGGTTTTTTCGCTCATCCGGTCATTGTGGCGCAGGCGTTGCGGGCTGCCGCCTAAAATGCGCGCATGAAGCTGAGCCCGGTTTGCCTGTTCGTGATCGCCTGTGGGGCTGCCCTTCCCTGCGCGGCGCAGTCGGGTTCAGCGGCGGTCGGCAGTGCGAGCAGGGCAGCCGATGAACCTGCCGGCGAGCCGAACGTGAAGCGCACCGTGATTGAAGACGACGGTGCCCGCATCGAAGAATTGAAGGTGCGAGGCCACACGCAGCGCATCACGGTAACGCCCAAGGTCGGCCCCAGGCGCGGCTACGAAATCATCACCGGCGACGGCTCGCGCGACCTGTCCGACGGTGCCGCCACATCGCGCGGTGCCGCAGGAAAACGGGTCTGGAACGTGCTGTCGTTCTGATGCCCTGAGCTGCCGCTGTTTCGTCCAGTTTGTTGCAGATTCCCCATGGCCGTTTTCACCGAGGTGTCGTTCACAGAAGCGGCATCGTTGATCCGAAACCTGAACATCGGCGAACTCACTTCGCTCGAGGGTTGCGCCGGCGGCATCGAGAACACCAACTATTTTGCCGACACCACCCAGGGCCGCTATGTGCTCACCTTGTTCGAGCGGCTCACGTTCGAACAACTGCCGTTCTACCTGCGGTTGATGAAGCACCTGGCCTTGCGCGACATCCCGGTGCCCGACCCGCATGCCGATCGGCACGGCGAACTGCTGCTGTCGCTGAAAGGCAAGCCGGCCGCCGTGGTGAACCGCCTGCGCGGCCGCCACCACCTGGCGCCGGACGAACACGATTGCGCCCGCGTCGGCGCGATGCTGGCGCGCATGCACCTGGCCGGCGCCGATTTTGCGCAGCGCCAGCCCAACTTGCGCGGCCTGGCCTGGTGGACCGAGACGGTGCCCGTCGTGCTGCCCTTCCTGAACCCGTCGCAAGCCCAACTGATCTGCGATGAACTGGCGCTGGCGCAGCAGGTGGCCCGCTCGGCAGCGCACGCCGCCTTGCCGCAAGGTGCGATTCATGCCGACCTGTTCCGCGACAACGTGATGTTCGAGGGCGACGCGCTGACCGGCGTGTTCGACTTCTATTTCGCTGGCTTCGACGCCCTGCTGTTCGATGTGGCGGTGTGCCTGAACGACTGGTGCATCGACCTCGCAGCGGGCAGCCTGATCGAGCAACGCGCCGACGCCTTCGTGGCCGCCTACGACGCCGTGCGCCCGTTCACCGCCGACGAGTTGCGCTTGCTGCCGGCGTTGATGCGCAACGCCGCGCTGCGCTTCTGGATCTCGCGCCTGTGGGACGTTCACCTGCCGCGCGACGCGAGTGTGCTGACCGCACACGACCCGACGCACTTCGAGCGCGTGCTGCGCCAGCGCGTCAGCCAGCCGTGGCATTACGTGCGCGCGTCGGTGGCCACCACGTGAAACTGCGCATCGTTCGGGCCCGCCAGGGTGTGCTGTGGGTGCGCAACGGTTTTCGCATCTTCTTCCGCCGGCCGCTGGCGTTTTCGATGTTGTTCGCCAGCTTCCTGTTCGGTGCGCTGCTGTGCATGCTGGTGCCGCTGGTGGGCTCGGTGCTGTTGATGGCGGCCCTGCCGCTGGCCACGCTGGGTTTCATGATCGCCACCCAGGTGGCGTTGAAGGGTGGTTTTCCGTTGCCGGGCGTGTTTATTCAACCGCTGCGTGTGGACACATCGCGCCGCCTGTCGATGTTGAAGCTGGGCCTGCTGTACGCGGCCGCCACGTTCGCGATCCTGTGGCTGGCCGACGTGGTTGACGCCGGCAAATTCGATGCGCTGCAAGAGGCCATGGCCAACGCCAAGACGCCGCCGGACGACATTCGCCAGCGTCTGCTCGACCCTCAATTGCAGGCCGGCCTGGCGGTTCGCCTGGGGCTGGCTTCGCTGCTCTCACTGCCATTCTGGTATGCACCGGCCCTGATTCATTGGGGTTCGCAGACCTGGGGCAAGGCGCTGTTCTTCAGCACCTTGGCGTGCTGGCGCAACAAGGCTGCATTCGCGGTCTACGGGCTGACCTGGACGGCGGTGATCGTGCTCTTCGGCGTGCTGGCCAACATCGTGTTCGCGCTGCTCGACCAGCCGCGCATGGTGGCCATGGCGGCCATGCCGGCCGCCTTGATGTTTTCGACCGTGTTCTATGCGTCGCTGTTCTTCACGTTTGCCGATTGTTTCGAGCAAACGCCGGGCGGGCTCGGCCGCGAGTTGCTCGACGCATCGCCCCTCAACCCGGCCGACCCGGTCGACCCGGCCTGATCTACACCCCACGTGGCCCGGGCCGCAGCCAAGCTGCCGAGGCCGCCCTCGTCATCGGCAGCCGGTTCAATCCATGTAGTCGTCGTACTGCCTGGTCTGGTAATCCGCCAAGCCATCCCACGGTGCCGGCGCGGCGGATGCCAGGGGCCGCAAGCGCACCGTCACGCGCCTCGAAAAGCTGCCGTCATCACGCTGCGACTCTGTCTGCATCGCCAACTGATTCAGCTCGGACCACAGCACACGGTGCGCCCAACCCTGGTTTCGCTCGCTCTGCCATTGGCCTGCCGGGGTGCCGCCTGCCTGGGCCTTCATCGCCTGCACCACCGCCGCCGGCACGATCGACGCGGCAGCGTCCATGCGGCCATCGAACGACACGCTGGCGAACTCGGCCTTCGGCACATCGACCACCACCTTGTTCTCGCGGTCGACCAGCTTCAGCTCGATCTCGCCGCGGGCATTCACACGCAGCCAGCGCGCCGCCATTTGCGCGTTCAAGTGCTTGTGCCCGGCATGCTCGACGCTGCTTTCCAACGTGTGTCGATGCGCGGGCAAGACCCGCTCGGTCCAGACCTGGCCTGCGCGCCGAACCAGCCGCTCTTGCCATGTGTCGATGCGCGTCACGCCAGACGCCGTGACCTGGCGGGTTTCATAAGACACCAGCGCGTCGATGTCGGCCAGCCCGGCAACGGGTTCGACCGCAGGGGCGGCGGACACGGCAGCAGCGAAGGCACCTGCGGCCAACAGCATGACGCATCGGCGGGCCGTGGGGGCGGTGGGGGCCGTGGGGGCCAGGCTCAAAGCCAGCGCGCGCATGTCAGTACCCCGCCGCCGACTTGACCAGGCCGAACACGCGTGTGTTGTCGAGCGTGCCCTTGAAGGTTTTCGATGCCAGGCCGGCACCGGTGGCGAACAGCATCACGTCGCCGCCGCCGTGGGTTTCAGAACCTGGGTTGCCGCGGCGGATCGCCACCTCTTGCAAATAGTCTTTGCCGGCCATCACGGCCGGGTCGACTTGGCTGCGCACATCGACCCGGTTCGAGCCGTTGCCGAACACCAGGGTGGTGTAGGCGACGCCGTTGACATCGGTGCTCGGCTTGCCGCTGGCGTAGTTGATGTTGGGGCCCAGGATGTCGGTGCCGCGCTTGCCGTAACCGTTGAACGCCATCGTGTGGTCGTGGTCGGCGGTGACGACGATCAAGGTGTCTTTCAACTCCGGGTCGAAGGTTTTGACCTTGTCGATCACGGCCTGGATCGCGTCGTCGAAAGCCTTGGTTTCGGCCAGTGCGCGGGCGGCGTTGCTGCCGTGCAGCGCATGGTCGATGCGACCGCCTTCGACCATCAGAAAGAAGCCCTTGCTGTTCTTCGACACGATGTCGATCGCCTTGGTCGCCAGTTGCGAAATGCTCGGCTCTCTGGCGGCGTCGCGGTCCAGCTCGTAAGACATGTGGTTTTGCGACTGCGCAAAGTCGAACAGGCCGATCAGCCTGCTGCCTGCCAGCGTCGGCGCGGCTGCCACACCCGCCAGATCATTGACAAAGCTGTAGCCCCTGGCTTGCAGCTCGGCCACCAGATCGCGGCCATCGGGTCGGCCCCGCGGGGTGCTGGCGGCGTCGTACGGACGCCAGTAGTTGCTGATGCCGCCCAGCATCACGTCCACACCGTTGCCCAGCGCGGCGTTGAAGCCCGCACCGCCCGGCACCGCCTGGCGCGCGATGTCGTATTCGGCGTCGCGGTGGCAGGAATGCGCGTAGGTGGCCGCCGGCGTGGCGTGCGTCAGCCGGGCGGTCGACACCACACCGGTCGCCTTGCCTTGCTTGATCGCCAGTTCCAGCAGCGTGGCCGAGGGCATGCCATTGCCGCTGGGCGGGCAGTTGTTGACGGCGTTGCGCACCTTGGTGGCGGGGTCGGCGCTGGGCGCGTAGGGGATCGCCAGCGTCGCCGCGTCCATCGAAATCACGTCGTTGCGCGTTTTCACGCCGGTCATGTAGGCCGCCATCGACGGCGCGCTGTCGGTGGTCTGCGCGTCGAGTGAATAGGTCTTCACGCGCGCCGTGTAGGGCAGCTTGTCCATCGCCAGCGAGCCGTCCTCGCCGACGTACTTGAGCCGGGTGGCCGTGGTGGTGACCGGCCCCATGCCGTCGCCCAAAAAGAAGATCACGTTTTTGGCTTCACCCGCCGCGAAGGCGGATGGCGCCAGCGCGGTCGCGAACGCGATGGCTAGCGCGATAGCGAACGGGCTGGCGAAGGCCTTTGCGAAAATCGACGGCTTGTTCATGCGTTGCTCATTCATGGGTTTTGTTCGCTGCGGGCCGGCGTTCACAGACCCACCGCCTGTTTGACAAGTTCGAAGACCCGGGTGTTGTCGATCACGCCGTGGAAGCTGTCGGCACCCAGGCCGGTCGCGCCGAGGAACACATCCGCGCCGCCGTGCGTTTCACCGCCAACGCCAGTCTGGATCACCGCCTCCTGGTGGTAATTCTTGTCCGACACCGCAGCATCGGTCAGCGCCGTCATGGCGCTGCGGTTGCCGGCAACACGGTTCTCGCCGGTGCCGAAGACCAGGGTTGTGAAGGGCTTGCCGTCGGCGTCCAGCGCGGGCGTGTTCGGGGTCTCGTAGTCGCGCATCAGGCCCAGGATGCCGGGGTGGGTGGCGGTGGTCTTGCCGGTCAGCGCGGCATAGCCGTTCATCACCATCGTGTGGTCGTGGTCGGCGGTGACGACGATGAGCGTGTTTTTCAGCTCCGGGTCGGTCAGCCTAAGCTTGGCGATGGCGGCCTTGATGGCCTCGTCGAAGGCCCTCGCTTCGGCCAGCGCACGCGCCGCGTTGGTGCTGTGCAGCGCATGGTCGATGCGGCCGCCCTCGACCATCAGGAAGTAACCCTTGCTGTTTTTCGACAGCACGTCGATCGCCTTCAGCGTCATCTCGGCGATGCTCGGCTCGCGCGCCGGGTCGCGGTCGAGCTCGTACGACATGTGGCCCTCGCTTTGCGCAAAGTCGTACAGACCGATCAGCCGGGTTCCCGCTGCGGTGGGTGCCGCATCGAAGCTGGCGCGGTCGTTCACGAAGCTGTAGCCCTTGGCCTGCAGCTCGGCCACCAGGTCGCGCCCGTCGGGGCGGCCGCCTTTGTTGGTGCTGGCGTCGAACGGTCGCCAGTATTGGCTCATGCCGCCCATCAGCACATCCACGCCATGGCCCAGCGCCGCGTTGAAGCCGGCACCGCCCGGCACGGCCTGGCGGGCGATTTCGTATTCGGCATTTCGGTGGCACACATGCGCATAAGTGGCCGCCGGGGTGGCATGCGTCAGCCGCGCGGTCGAGACCGCACCGGTGGCCCGGCCTTTGGCAATCGCCAGTTCGAGCAGGGTGGTGGCCGGGTTGCCGTTGCCGCTGGTCGGGCAGTTGTCGACGGCGTTGCTGACGCCGCTGGCGGTGTCGCGGCCAGGGGCCACCGCCAGCGTGGTGCCATCCATGCCCAGCACCTCGTTGCGCGTTTTCACGCCGGTCATGTAGGCCGCCATCGACGGCGCGCTGTCGGTCACCTGGGCGTCGAGCGAGTAGGTCTTGACGAAGGCGGTCTCGGGCAGCTTGTCGATCTCCAGTTCACCGTCTTCACCGGCGGCGTAGATGCGCGCGGCGGTCATCGGCACGATGCCGTAGCCGTCGCCCAGAAAGAAAATGACGTTCTTCGGCGCGGCGGTTGGCGTTGCAACCGGCGTCGGGCCGGGGTGGCTGCCCGTGCCGCAGCCGAACAGAAAAAGCGCGGCGATGGCTGCCGCTGCCAGCGATGAACGATGCATTGAAAACTCCTGCGTAAAGACTGCACAAGCTTAAACACGGCGTGTGAACATTTCATTGCAGGCCCGTGAGGCACAGGTGTGCCGTGACAATGCATGATCCACCCGCGCCGCAGCATGCCGCCCGGCTCGACGCTTCACATCTCCCAGGAAATGGTTTTTTCATGCGCGCACTGCAACCCACACGCCGCCGAACCCAGCTTCTTGCCGCAGCGCTGATGCCGGCATTCATGCTTGGCGGCTGCGCCGTCATCAGCGTGGCCGGCGCGGCTGCGGGTGCAGCCATTTCAGTGGCCGGTGCGGTGGTCAGCACCGGCGTGAAAGTCACCGGCAAGGTGATCGAGAAGACCGTCGATGTGGTGACGCCTTCGTCTCCTGCACCGTGACAGGTTCAGCCGACCACCCATTACTCTGCGCATGAACTTCCTCAAGCCATCACGCCGAACGCTGTTGCAAGCCAGCGCTGCGATCAGCCTCGCGCCCGCGCTGCTGCGCTTCGCACGCGCCGCCGACGTGCCGCGCTTTGCACTGGGCGTCGCCTCGGGCCAGCCGCGCGCCGATGGCATGGTGCTGTGGACCCGCGTGACCGGGGCCGATCTGGCGGAGCAGGTCGAGGTTCGCTGGGAGCTGGCGCGCGACGAAGCTTTTCAAGACATCGCCGCCAAAGGCATCGAGACCGCGCAGGCCGCTTGGGCGCACAGCGTGCACGCCGAACCCTCGGGGCTCGAGGCGGGTCGGCGCTATTGGTACCGCTTCACGGCGCTGGGCCAGCGAAGCGCGGTGGGCCGCACCGGCACTGCGCCGGCCGCCGACTCAGCCGCCACGCTGAACTTCGCGATTGCCAGTTGCCAGCGCTGGGACGCGGGCCACTTCGCCGCGTGGCGGAACATTGCCGCCGAAGACCTCGACCTGGTGATGTTCCTGGGCGACTACATCTACGAATCGGCGTCGCGCCCCGATGCGTTTCGCCGCCACGAAGGCACGGTGGCCAGCACGCTCGACCAGTACCGCGCGCGCTACGCCACCTACAAAAGCGACCCGGCGTTGCAGGCCGCCCATGCCTCGGCACCGTGGCTGCTGGTGTGGGACGACCACGAGGTCGAGAACGACTACGCCAATCTGCAAGGCCAGTCGCTGCAGCGCGACTTCGAGCGCCGCCGCGCCGCCGCCTATCAGGCGTACTGGGAGCACATGCCGTTCCCGAATTCTGCGCGCCCGCGCGGGGCCGACATGCGCATCACCGGGCGGCTCGACTGGGGCACGCTGGCGCGCATCCACCTGCTCGACGACCGCCAATACCGTGACCCGCAAGTTTGCGCCAAGCCCGGCCGGGGCGGCGCCAACACGGTGACGCTGAAAGATTGCCCCGGGTTGCTCGACGCGCGACGCACGCTGCTGGGCGACGAGCAGGAACGCTGGCTCGCCGAGGGTTGGGACACCACGCGCCCATGGAATCTGCTGGCCCAGCAAACGCTGATGGCGCGCTGCTCATGGCGCGACCCGGAGAACGGTGGCGGCTCTTACTGGACCGACGGCTGGGACGGCTACGCCCCCGCACGCAACCGACTGCTGGGCACGGTGGCGCAGCGAAAGGTGGGCGGTGTGGTGGTGCTGGGCGGCGACGTCCACACCAACTACGTGGCCGACCTGAAGGCCGATTTCGACGACGCCAAGTCGCCCGTCGTGGCGGCCGAGTTTTGCGGCACCTCGATCACCAGCCTGTCGCTCGCACAAGACCGCATCGACGCGGCGCGGCCCTTCAACCCGCACATCCACTACGCGCGCGGCGACCAGCGCGGCTACATGCGCTTCACGCTGGATGCCAGGCAACTGCAGGCGCAACTGCGGGTGGTCAGCGACGTGATGGACGCCGACAGCGGCGTCTCCACCGCCGCCCGCTTCAGCGTCGAAGCCGGCCGCGCCGGCGTGGTGCCGGCCTGACAAGGCCGCAGAGGCTGAGGTTTCAACTCCCGAACCCGACTGAGGATTTCATCTTGGCGAACATTCATTTCATCGGCGGCGAAAAGGGCGGCGTGGGCAAGTCGTTGATGTCGCGCGTGCTGGCGCAATACATGATCGACAAGGAGCTGCCCTTCCTGGGCTTCGACACCGACCGTTCGCACGGCGCGCTGATGCGCTTTTATGCCGGCTACGCGTCACCGGTGCTGGCCGATCGCTACGAGGCGCTCGACGCCATCGTCGAAGCCGCGGTCGAACAACCCGAGCGGCGCATCCTGGTCGACCTGGCGGCGCAAACGCACGAGCCGCTGGTGCGCTGGATGGACGATTCGGGCGTGCTCAACCTGGCCGACGAGATGGGTATCGGCCTGTACTACTGGCACGTGATGGACTCGGGCAAGGACTCGGTCGACTTGCTGAAAAAGCTGCTCGACCGTTTCGGCATGGGCCTGCGTTACGTGCTGGTGCGCAACCAGATTCGCGGCAACGATTTTCATGTGCTCGAGCAGTCCGGCGAGCAGGCGCGGGCGCTGAGCCTGGGTGCCCGCATCGTCGGCATGCGGCACCTGCACGACGGCGTCATCAACAAGATCGACGCCGCCAGCAGCAGCTTCTGGGCCGCCAAGAATTCAGGCGACAAAGACAGCGCCGGCCTGGGCCTGATGGACCGCCAGCGCGTCAAGATGTGGTTGCGCGACGTCTACCGCGAGATCGACACGGTAGGGGTCTGAGCCTGTGCCGCTTCTTCGCGCAGCCGCAACACGCGCCGCTGCACCTTGCCGGTGGTGGTCATCGGCAAGGCGTCGATGAACTCGATCTCTTTCGGGTACTCGTAAGGGGCCAGCTTGCCGCGCACGTGGCGCTGCAGCTCGGCCACCAGGGCGGGCGTGCCGTCGAAGCCTGCGGCCAGCACCACATAGGCTTTGACCAGCGCACCGCGCTCGGCATCGGGCTTGGGCACCACGGCGGCGTTCGCAACGGCCGGGTGTTTGACGAGGCAGTTCTCGATCTCGCTGGGCCCGATGCGGTAGCCCGCCGCCTTGAACATGTCGTCGCTGCGGCCCTGGTACCAAAGGTAGCCGTCGGCATCCATCAGCGCCATGTCGCCGGTGCGGCACCAACTGTCGGACGGGTCGCCGCTGAATTTGGCACGGGTGGCGGCTTCGTTTTTCCAGTAGCCGAGAAAAAAAACCGGGTCGGGGTGGCCGTGAATGTCGCGCCGATGCACCGCTACGTCGCCGGCCACTCCGCACGGGCACTCGTTGCCGTCGTCGTCGAGCAGCGCGATGCGGTGGCCCGGGTAGGGCCGGCCCATGCTGCCGGGCCGGGCCGGCCACAGCAACGCGCAGTTGCCGACGATGTAGTTGATTTCGGTCTGGCCGAACATCTCGTTGACCGTCACACCGAGGTGTTGTCGGCAGTAATCGAACACCGCATCGCCGACCGCTTCGCCCGCGCTCATGATGGCCTGCAAGTGCAGGTCGTAGCGCTGGCGCGGCGCGGGCACGGCCTTCATCATGGCCTTGAGTGCGGTGGGGAACAAGAAGGTGTGGCCGACGCGGTGGCGCTGCATCAAATCGAACGCGACTTCGGGCGTGAAGCGGCCTTGGTAGGCGACGATCTCGCGGCCGAAATACAGCGTGGGCAGCAGCGCGTCCATCAGCCCGCCGGTCCAGGCCCAGTCTGCGGGGCTCCAGAAAACGCTTTGCGATTTCTCGAGCTTCTGGCTGATCGAGGCGGCGCTTGCGGCGGGATCGAAGCCAAACCAGTTCTGGCTGGCGACGAAGCCCGGCAGGTTGCCGATCAAGGCGCGGTGCGCCAGCAGCGCGCCCTTGGGCGGGCCGGTGGTGCCACTGGTGTAGATGAGCACCGCCGCCTCGTCGGCCAGGGTCTTGACAGCGCTGAAGCGCGTGCGCTCGCGCTGCAGCGCCGCGTCCCAATCCACGTCGCCCTGCCCCGCCGCGCCACCCACCGCCAGCAGCGTGCGCAAGCCCGGGCATTGCGCGCGCGCGGCCCGCAGGTTGAAGATGGCACTTTCGTCGACGATGGCGAGCTGCGTCTCGCTGTGGTTGATGCGGTACTCGAGCGCGTCTGGGCCGAACAGCATCGACAGTGGCATCGCGACCGCGCCGAGTTGGTAAAGCGCAATGTGCGCCACCGCCGTCTCGAACCGCTGCGGCATCACCACGGCCACCCGGTGGCCACGCTGAACGCCCAGACGCCTCAGCGCATGGGCCAGGCGATTGGCATCGCGTTGCAGGTCGGCGTAGGTGTGAACCGCTGCGCGACCGGCTTCGTACTCGACACGAATCGCGACCGCTCGCGGAGTTTCACGCGCCCAGCGCGCGCAGCACACCTCGGCGATGTTGAACTGCGTCGGCACCTGCCATCGGAACTGGCGATACAGCGCCTCGTAGCGGTCGGCGGCGACGCTGCCCTTGCGTGGCATGAGCGCTTTCAGCCCGAGCCCAAAGCCGCCAGTGCGTCGCCGCTGACGCGGCAGATGCGCCAGTCGGGCATCACGGTGGCACCCATCTTTTGGTAGAACCGGATCGCGCTCTCGTTCCAGTCGAGCACGCTCCACTCGAAGCGCCCGCAGCCTCGCTCGACCGCCAGTTGCGCCAGCCGCGTCAGCAGCGCACGGCCCAGCCCCAGGCTTCTGTGGCTCGGCTGCACGTACAGGTCTTCGAGGTACAGGCCCGGTTGTGACAGGAAGGTCGAGAAGTTGGTGAAGAAGAGTGCGAAGGCAACCACCTCGCTGTCGACCTCGGCCACCCACGCTTCGGCCACCGGCTTGTCGCCGAACAGATGCGGCAGCAGTTTCTCGGGCGTGGCCTGCACCATGTGCAGCAGTTGCTCGAACTCGGCCAGCTCGCGGATCAGTGCAACGATGGCGGCAAGGTCGCGCAACTCGGCGGGGCGCAATGTGAAGGCGGCAGTCGGCGTCATGCGCTCATTTTGAATCACACGGCCTCCCGCTCACAGCTTCCGCTCCCAGCTTCTATAGTGCGCGCATGATTTCAAGCCCCTACGCCGTGCGGCGCGAAAGCCGCAGTCGATTCATCCATGCACGCGGGCTGCGCCACCATGTGCTGCAGTGGGGCGACGCGAGCCAGGTCACGCCGCAGCGCCCGCCGCTGCTGATGCTGCATGGCTGGATGGACGTGGCCGCGTCGTTCCAGTTCGTGGTCGATGCGTTGACGACCGACCGCTTCGTGCTCGCGCTCGACTTTCGCGGCTTCGGTCTGACCGACAGCCCGATCGCCGACAGCTACTGGTTTCCCGACTATCTGGGCGACCTGGACGCGGTGCTCGACGCGATGCTGCCGAATCAAACGATCGACCTGCTGGGCCACAGCATGGGCGGCAATGTGGCGATGTTGTATGCCGGCATACGCCCGCAGCGGATTCGCAAGCTGGTCAATCTCGAAGGCTTCGGCATGCCGGCGTCCAAACCCGCACATGCGCCCAAGCGCTATGCGCAGTGGCTGGACGAGTTGAAAACGCCGCTCGAACTTCGCAGCTACGACAGCCTGGATGCGGTGGCGCAGCGGCTGCGCAAGACCAACCCGCTGCTGCCCGAACAGCGGGCCCACTGGCTGGCCCAGCATTGGTCGCGCCAGCGCATCAATGCCGACGGCACGCCGGGGGTGTTCGAGATCCTCGGCGACGCGGCGCACAAGCGCGCCAACCCGGTGTTGTCGCAAGTGGCCGAGGTGCTGGAATGCTGGAAGCTCATCACAGCGCCGCTGCTGTGGCTCGAAGGCGACCAGACGGACATCGGCAAGTGGTGGGGAAGCCGCTACACGAAGCCGGAGTTTCACCAGCGCCTGAGCGTGGTCGCCAAGGTCGAGAAGCACGTGCTGTCGCCTGCCGGGCACATGCTGCACCACGACCAGCCCGAAGCACTGGCGCAGCGCCTGGAGGCGTTTCTGAACCAGGCGTAGCCGCCTGTCGACGCTGTGGACAGGGCGCGGCGGACAGCCCGGGCGCGTGAGAAAATCGCGGCCCTCACGCACAGAAAGCACGCAATCATGGACGTCGAACACATCAATGCCATTGGCAACCACATCGCAGACCTGAGCCAGCGCACGCAAGCCCTCCGGGGGTATCTTTGACTACGACCGGAAAGCCCTGCGCCTGAATGAAGTCAACGCCGCGCTCGAGAACCCGAATGTCTGGAACGAACCCAAGCGGGCGCAGGAACTGGGACGTGAGAAGCGCGTGCTCGACACCGTGGTCGAAACCATCGACCACCTGAGCAGCAACTTGTCCGACAGCACCGAGCTGTACGACATGTCGAAGGCCGACGCCGATTTCGACGGGCTGCTCGCCATCGAAGCGGATGCCGACAAGCTGGAAACCATCGTGGCCCAGCTCGAGTTCCGCCGCATGTTCAACAACCCGGCCGACCCGAGCAACTGCTTCGTCGACATCCAGGCCGGCGCCGGCGGCACCGAGGCCTGCGACTGGGCCAGCATGCTGCTGCGCCAGTACCTGAAGTACTGCGAGCGCAAAGGCTTCAAGACCGAGGTGATGGAGATCAGCGACGGCGACATCGCCGGCATCAAGAGCGCCACCATCAAGGTCGAGGGCGACTACGCGTTCGGCCTGCTGCGCACCGAGACCGGCGTGCACCGGCTGGTGCGC
>JAYVCL010000127.1:0-4863 GCA_043749975.1 Burkholderiales bacterium | reverse complement strand
AATGACTTACGCGTTTAACTGTCGAACTCGGGTGGGCATCACGCGACGATCCTGGAGATGAACGTCGAGAGCTACCGGCGTCGCGCGGCTCAGGCGGCGCAGGCGCCGGCCAAGCGCGCACGAGCGCATTGACTCATCAGATTTGCTACCGCTGATGACCCCGTTGCCTCACGTATCTTGCTACCCGTCGGATGGTCCGACGGGGGCATCACGTGACGAGGCAAAGGCGAATCAGCATGACAACACGCAAGGAGTTGACAGAGGCCGTTGGCGCGCGCTACCGGCAGGCGCGAGCACGGGAGAGGACGACGATCCTCAATGAGTTCGTGGCGTTGACCGGGTACCACCGCAAGCACGCCATACGGGTCCTGGCCGGAGAACATCTGCAGGAGCGGCCCAGGGCCCCGCGCAACCGTCTCTACGATGAAGCGGTTCGCCAGGCACTCATCATGCTGTGGGAAGCCGGCGACCGCGTGTGCGGCAAGCGGCTCAAGCCACTGGTTCCGATCCTCATCGATGCCATGCAGCGGCACGGTCATTTGAAGCTGGATCCGCTGGTCCAGGAGCGGCTGTTGCAGGTCAGTGCGGCGACTATTGATCGTGCGCTGAGCCAGGCTCGTGCGGGCGCCGACGGGCACCGCAGGCGCCGCACCGTGGTGAATGTCATTCGTCGACAGGTGCCGGTGCGCACGTTCAGCGACTGGCGCGATCCGCCTCCCGGCTTCTTCGAAGTCGACATGGTCGAGCACTGCGGCGGGATGAAGACCGGAGGGGACTTTGTCCACACGTTGACGCTCCACCGACATCGCCAGCGGCTGGACCGAATGCATCGCCATGCCGGTACGCGACCAGTCGATCGTCGTCGAGGCAATCACCGCGGCGCGCAACGACCTCCCCTTTGCGATGCGCGGCGTGGACACCGACAACGACAGTGCATTCATGAACGAGACCGTCTTCGACTACTGCAAGGCCAATGGACTGGAGCAGACGCGCTCACGCGCCTACAAGAAGAATGATCAGGCGTGGGTGGAGCAGAAGAACGGCGCCGTCGTGCGGCACCTCGTGGGCTATGGCCGACTCAGCGGACTGGCCGCCACGCGCGCCCTGGCCGAGCTGTATGCGTCTTCGCGCCTGTATGTCAATTTCTTCCAGCCGTCGTTCAAGCTCAAGAGCAAGACGCGCGAAGGTGCGCACGTGAGCAAGACGTACTACCCGGCCTGCAACGCCGTGCTATCGATTGCTCGCCTCGAGCGGCGTCAGTGAAGAGGTCAAGGCCAAGCTGCGGGACCAGTTCGATGGGCTCGACCCTGTGCGTCTGCTGCATGACATTCGCGCGGCCCAACAGGTGCTCAGCGACATGATGCAAGCGCCACAAGAAGTTGGCACGTCGACGTCGAAGACGTCCGGGATCTCAGCGTTCCTTGAAGGATTGGCCACGGCCTGGAAGGACGGCGAGGTCCGTCCGACACACCGCAGAACGACGACAGCACATCGGTGGTGGAGGACACGAGAAGACCCCTTCGAGCTCGCCTGGCCGGTTGTAGAGGGCTGGCTGATCAGTGAGCCTACAGTGACCGCCAAAGAGCTCATGAACCGCCTGGCGCGAGCAGCGCCCGACGCCTATGCCAGCAAGGCGCAGCTGCGTACGCTGCAACGGCGCATCAAAGCCTGGCGCGCCGAGAAGGCGAAGGATCTGGTTCTCGGCCAGCTGCGCAAAGTGGTCGAACAGACGGCTTGAACTTTGAAGTCAAACCGAGCCGAAAAACTTGCGAGGCCGCGGGGGCCGGGCGCTTCGCGCCCGGCAGGCTGTGGACATCTGGACGATGCGCCTTCGGGCGCACCGGGCGCCGACCGTGGACAACGCCGGCGCTGCGCGCCGAGCGTTGCCCACCGCCGGCGCCCTTCGCCCACATGCCCACAGCCTTCGACCACGAGAGATAGAAAACCCAACATCAGCGACAACCAGGCGGCGGTAACATTCCTTCGTGAGCATCCCAGGCCCCTGTCGGCGCCCGGCGTTCGCGAAGAAACGATCTTTTGCGCTACAAGGTGAACGGCAGCGCCGAGATGACCGATACAGCATTGGTGCGAGCCCGCAGCGTTATACGACGCCGTGAGGTGAGCCCGCTCGTGAGCATGGTCCGGGAATCGTCGGCGACAGTGGTGAGCGCAGCGATGCGCATCCCGTTTGAGAGATCGAGTCGAATTCGACGTTTCCCATAGCGCTGCCGTTCGTTGACTATCTTGGAGCGGACCATGGCAATGCGCAAGCGAGATGATGATTTGGTGTTTCCCAACGCGGCGGGCATAGACGTAGGAGGATCGAGCCACTGGGTGGCGGTGCCGCGCCAAGCCAGTGACGAGCCGGTACGAGAGTTCGGTGCGATGACCGACGATCTGAACGCGATGGCCGACTGGCTGCTCGCGTGCGGTGTCGATACCGTGGCGCTGGAGTCCACCGGGGTGTACTGGATACCCGTTTTCGAGGTGCTGGAGCAGCGCGGCCTGAAGGTCTGGCTGGTGGACGCGCGGCAGATGAAGTACGTGCCCGGACGCAAGAGCGATGTACAGGACTGCCAGTGGCTGCAAAAGCTGATGAGCCTGGGGTTCTTGCGCGCGGCGTTTCGCCCGACCGACGAAGTTTGCGTGGTGCGCGCAGTGGCCCGCCAGCGCGACGTGCTGCTGACCGAGCAGGCAAGCTGGGTGCAGCGCATGCAAGGGCCACGAAGGGCCCCTACGGTGCCTTGGCGCTGGTGCAGATGAATATCCAGCTCACCGAGGTGCTCACTGACGTGATGGGCATGACTGGCCAGGCCATCATTCGCGCCATCCTGGCCGGTGAGCGCGACCCCAAGGTGCTGGCGCGGCACCGCAACGGCCGGGTCAAGGCCAGCGAGCAGGACATCGCCAAGGCGCTGACGGGCAACTGGCGCGACGAACACCTGTTCGTGCTACGTCAGGCGCTGGCGATGTACGACGACATCGCCAAACTCCTGGGCGACTGCGACGCCAAGCTGCAGGGGCTGCTGAGCGCTCTTGGGTCAGCCAAGGTCGATCTGGGCAAGACGCCTCGTGCGGGCAGCAAGACGCGCGCGGAGTTCGATACGCGCCAGATTTTGGCCAACTGGGCGGGCGTCGATCTGACGCGCATCAACGGCCTGGGCTTGGCTGCGGTGATGAAGATTCTCTCGGAGGTCGGCCCGAACTTGAGCCGATTCGCCAACGTCAAGCACTTCTGCTCGTGGCTGGGTCTGTGTCCGGGCACGAAGATCAGCGGCGGCAAGGTGCTGTCGGCCAAGACCAAACGATCAGCCAACCGGGTGCGCCAGGCGCTGAAGATGGCGGCGATGAGCCTGTCGCACAGCGACTCTGCTTTGGGCGCGTTCTATCGCCGACTATCCAGCCGGATGGACAAGCCGCGCGCCAACACCGCCACCGCCCACAAGCTGGCACGGATGGTGTACTTCATGCTGACCCGCGGCGAAGCCTTCGTCGATGAAGGCCAGCAACGCTACGAAGAGCAGCAGCGCGAGCGCAGCATCGCCGCGCTGAAGCGCCGTGCCGCCGCGCTCGGCTTCCAGATCAATCCGACCTCGGTGCCCGCTTGAAACAGGCCACAACCGTTTTGTTTCTTGAGAGCCGGAAGCCAAGCGCAAGAGCGCGCCGTCGCCAGCCTGTTTGATTCCGACGTCAGGTGGGTACAAGTGAGTCTGCGCTGAAACTTCGCTTTGGACACAGGCGGGGTGGCGCTGGTATTATCCGTGATCAACGAAGTATTACGCGTAGCCCTGGCATGAACATCATTACCCTCAAGTTGCCCGACGACCTGAACGCCGCTTTGAAAGAGGTCAGCCGCAAGCGTGGGCTTTCCAAGTCGGCCGTTGTGCGCGAGGCGTTGGAGCAATCGCTGTTGGCGCAGGGCGTGGCGGCAGGGGCAGCCGAACGCTGGGTAGCGCAGTGGCAGGGACGTTTGGAGCTGCCTGAAGCGAGCGACGCTGAAGCCACCGACCCCAGGCTGGCGCATCTGCTCGCCAAGCACCTGCGCTGATGGAACCCCTCGTTTGCCGCGTAAGTCAGCCGGCCCGGCGCTCGGCCCGCTGACCCGCCATGCGCTTGCTGATCGACATCAACGTGCTGCTCGACGTGGCCCTGCTTCGCCTCGGCGCACCGGCATCGGCGCGGCTGTTGGCCCTGTGCGGCCGGCAGCACGAGGGCTGGTTGGCGTGGCATTCGATCGCCACCCTGGCCTATCTCATCGAGCGGCAGAGATCGGCTGTTTCGGGCCGGGAGCTGATCCGGGGCATTCTGGTCTGGGCCGACGTGGCGAAGACCGGCCGACCCGATGCGCTGGCGGCGCTCGAACTGCCGATGCCTGACTTCGAAGACGCGCTCCAGGTTGCGGCCGCCATGGCCTGTGGGGCGCAATTCATCATCACCCGCAATGAGCGCGACTTCAAGACTTCCCCTGTGCCGGCATTGAACCCTGAGGCGTTCTTGCGCAAGTACCCCGAGCCGTCACGGCCGGCAAACTCCTGAGGCGGCGCTGGCTGCTGTAAATGAAGTCTGCCGACACGCATGTGTCGATTGAGGCATCCATCAACACCTTCCGGCTGCTGCTGATTTTGATCGTTAGCCCCTGATGCCGATCATTGACATAGAGCTCGTGTGTGAATCAAAGGCTGAATTCGCCACGGTGTCCGCCCGCGCGCTTGCCGACGCCATCGGTCAGGCGCTCGGCAGCGAACCCGGCCACACCTGGGTGCGGCTGCGCTTTCTTGCCAGTGCTGCTTACGCCGAGAATCAGGCCACCGTCGAGGGCGCTGACCTGCCCGCTTTCGTGACCGTGCAGCACGCTCATCCGCC
>JAYVCL010000126.1:0-56946 GCA_043749975.1 Burkholderiales bacterium | reverse complement strand
GCGGCAGGCGCTCGACTGGTTACATATCGGTCAGGAGTTCTGCCGCTTGAGGCCGCTTGAAGGGGTTTGTGTGCGCTTGTGGACGTGCCTTGGCCGGCTTCGGCAAGGCGGTGTCGATGGCAGGTTCAAGTCGCAGTGGCGTGCGCCGAAAACACCTGAGTCGGGCGCCGAGACCTCGGTGCTGCCCTGGAGTGACAGCAATGAACACAACAAGAACCCAGATGATCCTGGTCGCCGTGCTGGTGTGCCTGTTTTCGGTCGGCATGGCGGGCTTCCTGAATTTCTTCAAGTACCGAAGCAATGCCGAGCGCATCATCAAAGAGCGCCTGGTCGTCACCGGCTCATCGATCGAGAACAGCATCCAGTCCTCGCTGGCGCTCGGACTGCAGTTCGCCGACCTCGGCACGCTGCCCGGCATGATGGAACGCGAACGCGCGACCGATGACCTGATCCTCGGCATCGACGTGTTCGACACCGACGGCAAGCCGCTGTACAGCACCGATCGGATGCGTGCCACGCGCAGTGTGCCGCCGGCCTGGCTGGCCGCCGCGCGCCGGGCCAGCGGTGCCGACTGGTTCGTCAAGAGCGGCACCGAATCGGCGGCCGGCATCGCGATCGAGAACAACTTCGGGCTCTTGATCGGCTACCTGGCGCTGCGCTATTCGGAGGAGCAGGTCAGCGAGTCCACCCTGGTGGTGGCGCGCGAGTTGGCCCTCTCGGCGCTTGCGGTGTTCGTTGGCGCGGCGACACTGGCTTCGGTGGCTTTGTTGGCGGTGATGCACCGGCTGACCCGCGACTTCGACGCGGTCGAGGCCGAGCTTCGCACCGCCGACCCGCTGCGGCACTCCGAGGCCGTGCGCAAAGGCCCGTTCGGACGCGCGCTGCGGCGCTTCTTCGAGCGGGTTCGCGGCGCGGAGGCTGAGATCGCTTTGCTGCGAGGCAATCTGGAGCGGGGAGCGCAGCCATGAGCAGCACTTACTTGCGCAGCATCTACCTGCGCCTGGCCGGCGTGGTGATGCTGGTGGTGGTGCTGGCGCTGGCCGCCAGCGCCTACCTGTCGCACCAAGCGTTCGAGCGCGCGCTCGCGCCGGAGATGGCCAAGAAGGTCGCCAGCGGCGGTGCGTCGGCCCGCTCGTTGATGCTCAAGGCGATGGAGTTGCAGATCGGCTTTCGCGAGTTGTACGGCATCGAACAGACCTTCGACGAACTGAAGGGCGCGATCCCCGAGATTTCGTACGTCGCCGTCACCGACACGAAGGGCTCGATCTTGTACGAGCGGTTTTCAGCCCCCGACGGCGCGGCCGACTACTTTCGCACGCCCTCGGCGCTGGCCGCCGCGTCGAAGACCGAGCGGTCGCCGCCCGCGATTCGGGTCGGCGAGCAGTACATCGTGTCGATGCCGATCGCCACCCAGCAGCAGGCCTTGGGCATGCTGCACATCGGCGTCAGCGTGGGCTTCGTCGACAAGATCATTCTGGACATGCTGTACGACGTGCTGGTGGTGCTGGTGGTGGCGCTGTTCTTCACGCTCGAACTGCTCAACTTCATGGCTGGCACCAAGCTCGAGGCGGCGCTGAAATCGCTGGGCGACGCGATAGAGCGCGGTGCCACCGGCGACTTCACCACCACGAAAGTGCGCGACGCCGACTCGGCTTTCGGCGCTGTGCTCGGCTTGCTCGACGCGGTGCGTGCGCGGGTGAATGCTGCCTACGAGGCGCTGGCGCGCGAAATCGAGGCCGCGCGACGAGCCCCGGCACACGAGCGCCCACCCGGGCTGCTGGCCGCGCACAACGGCTTGCAGGCTCTCGCCCGGCACCACCGCTTCGGAATGGCCGACGCTTCGACGCGGGTCGACGAAAGCCACCTGGCCAAGGTGCGGGCGCCGCTGTTCATCTTCATCCTGGCCGAGGAACTGACCCGGCCGTTCCTGCCCGGCTACATCAAGGGTTTGCTGATCCCGGTGCCCTGGCTTTCGCCCGAGATCGTCATCGGCCTGCCGATCGTGTTGTTCATGCTGATCGTGGCCATCGGGCAGCCCTTTCTCGGTGCCTACAGTGAACGTGTCGGGAACCGGCGCACCATGCTGGTCGGAGCCGGCATTGCCGCGCTCGGCTTCGCGGCCACCGCCTTTGCCGGCAACGTGCTGGATTTGCTCGTCTGGCGCTCCTTGTGCGCGCTGGGCTATGCGATGGTCTTCGTGGCCGCACAGGCACACGTGCTCGAACATGCTTCCACGGCCAACCGGGCGCGCAGCTTTGCGTTGTTCGTCGGCGCGATCATGGTGGCCACGGTGTGCGGCCCGTCGATCGGCGGCATCCTGGCCGACAACATCGGCGAACGCCTCACATTCGGTGTCTCGGCGCTGCTGGCGCTGGGCTCGATCGCCGCCATCCAACTGCTCCCGGGCCCGGCACCGGCCGACCCGAAACGTGCCTCCGCGAGGGCACCGCGCCTGCGCGAGATCGGCACGCTGTTGGTCAACAAGCGGTTCATGACGGTGACGGGCCTGGCAGCGATACCGGCAAAGATCCTGCTCACGGGTGTGTGCTTCTATCTCGTGCCGTTGTACGTCCTGTCGATCGGCAGTTCGCAGTCGGTGGTCGGGCGTATTCTGATGACCTATGCCGTCGTGATGGTGGTGCTGTCTCCGATCGCGGCCTCGCTCGCCACCTCGCGCGAACGCATGCAAGGCCTGGTCGGCGCAGGCCTGGTGATCTCCGGATTGGGTGGCGTGCTGCTGCTGGCCGGTGCCAGCGTGGGCTGGGTGTTTGCGGCGATTTTTCTGGTCGGGCTCGGCCAATCGCTGTCGATCGCGGCCCAAAGCGCGCTGGTGCGTGAGCACTGCGACGCCGAGGTCGCGGTGATGGGGGAGCCCGCGGTGTACGGCGTCTACCGCCTGCTCGAACGGCTGGGCAATGCGCTCGGCCCGCTGCTCGCCGGCGTGCTGGTTCTGATGTTCGGCTACCGCACCAGCTTTGTCGTCACCGGTGCACTGGTGCTGCTGTGCGGCATGTGCTTCGTGCTGGCGACGCGCCGCTCGCAGGGCCCGGCTGCGGCACCCGCACCGACCGTACAGACCAGCGCAGAAATCGTTGCATGAACCAACGCACAAACCATCGCATTGCAAGGAGAACGTTCAGATGAATCACCTTACCCGAAGGGCCTGGATCACCGCAGCGGTGGCTGCCACGCTGCCAGCGTCCGCACTCGCGCTTGCCAACGGGCAAGAGCCATCGGCGCGACGCACCGCAGCGCGGCCGTATCGCATCTACGCCATCACCTTTCGCGGCATGACCGAAGTCGAAAAAGGCTTCGAGGAATACTTCGCCTCGCGCAAGATTCCGGTCCAGATCACCTACCGCGACCTGAATCGCGATGCCACCCGCATGCCCGGCTTTCTGGACGAGATCCGCGCCACGCGGCCCGACCTCATCTACACCTGGGGCACCTCGGTGACTCTGGGCGTGCTGGGGCCGTATGACGGCGTCAACCCGAAACAGCACATCACCGACATTCCCGTGGTGTTCACGCTGGTGGCGTCGCCCACCTTGGCCAAGATCGTGTCTGCACAAGAACCGGTTTCCCGGCCCAACGTGACCGGTGTGATCCACGTCGCACCGGTGGCGGCACAGCTCAAGGGCATGGCGGCTTACCGCCCGTTCAAGACCCTGGGCGTGCTGTACACGCCGACCGAAAAGAACTCGGTCGCGGTGTTGGAGGAGATTCGCAAGCTCGGCCGCGAGCGCGGATTCGACACCGTCGAGCGCACGTTCCGGCTCGACGCGAACCGAAAGGTCATCGCCGACGGCGCTGCCGACCTGGTGCGCGAACTCAAAGAAGGCAAGGCGCAGTGGCTGTACCTGCCACCCGACAGCTTCCTGGGCACCCTGGCTCAGGACGTCATCATCCCGGCTGCCATGGAGGCGGGCCTGCCGACCTTCGCGTCGACCGAGCAACTGATGCAGGCGGGCGCCTTGACCGGGCTGGTCAGCCGCTACTACAGCGTCGGCCAATTCACCGCCCACAAGGCCGAGCAGATTCTGGTCGGCAAACAGGCGGCCGCGACGATCCCCATCGAAACCCTGAAACGCTTCTCGTACCAGGTGCGCATCAGCGCGGCCGAACGGCTGAAGCTGCCCCCGCCGCTGCCGATGTTGAACTACGCCGAAATCATCACCGACGCGCCCATCGCGCAGTAGGGGCGTCCGAGCAGGGCCGCTTGTCGGCTGGCTGGCTACACTTGTGCGCAACCAAGTTCTACAGGTTCCGCACATGGCCGGCTTGACCCCCACCACACCGCAGCCCACCGCCATCACCGTGCACGAGCAATCGCGGGTGCTCGAAATCGGCTTCTCCGATGGCAAGCAGTTCCGCATCCCGTTCGAGCTGATGCGCATTTACTCGCCGTCGGCCGAAGTGCAGGGTCACGGGCCAGGCCAAGAGGTGCTGCAAACGGGCAAGCGCGAGGTCGGCGTGGCCGGCCTGGAGCCGGTCGGAAATTACGCCGTGCAACCGACTTTTTCAGATGGTCACAACACCGGCATCTTTTCCTGGGACTACCTTTACTTCCTGGGCGCACAGCAAACGCAACTGTGGCAACAGTACGAAACGCGGCTGCAAGCGGCGGGTCTCCAACGCGACGCACCGATGGCGGCCGCCAGCGGCTCGGCGTGCAGCAGCCACTCGCACTGACGCGCAGCGGCATGAGCGACACACACTTCGGTTTTCAGCAGGTCGACGAGAGCGAAAAGGCCGGCCGGGTGCGCGGCGTGTTCGACTCGGTGGCGTCGAAATACGATGTCATGAACGACCTGATGTCGATGGGCCTGCACCGCGCCTGGAAGGCTTACACCGTGGCGGTGGCCAACCTGCGCGAAGGCGACAGGGTGCTCGACATCGCGGGCGGCACCGGTGACCTCGCCAAGGCGTTTTCAAGCAAGGTGGGCAGCCGCGGCCGCGTGGTGCTCACCGACATCAACGAGACCATGCTGCGCCAGGGCCGCGACCGCCTGGTCGACGCGGGCCTGAACCTTCCCACCGCGATCTGCGACGCCGAGGCGCTGCCTTTTGCCAGCGGCAGCTTCGACCTGGTCAGCGTGGCTTTCGGCCTGCGCAACATGACTCACAAAGACCGGGCGCTGGCCGAGATGAATCGGGTGCTGCGCCCCGGCGGCCGCCTGCTGGTGCTTGAGTTCTCGAAGATCGCGCCGCCGCTTGAAAAGGCCTACGACTGGTACTCGTTCAAGGTGCTGCCGAGAATCGGCAAACTGATCACGGGCGACGCTGAGAGCTACCGCTACCTGGCCGAGTCGATCCGCATGCATCCGGGCCAGGCCGAGCTGACAACGATGCTGAAAAGCGCCGGCTTCGGGCATGTCGATGTGCACAACCTGAGCGCCGGCGTGGTGGCCTTGCATGCGGGCATCAAGTGCTGAGCTGATCCGCGGCGCTGCTGGACGACCTGCACCCCGACTGCGTCTCGGCTCAAGCCGGTTTCGTCGCCGCTCAGCCACATCGCGGCGTTACGAAGCCGAAATACTTCACAAGTAAACTCCAGCCTGGTTGTTCGAGGTGCCAGCACGATGCGCCGAATTTGCCCCACACACCGCTGAGTCGCAAAGCGCCCGGTTGAACAGAACTAGAAAGACGCACGAATGAATTCAATGCTCAACGCAGTCGCAGCCCGGTCGCGCACGGCGGCTCCGACCCGGGCCCTGGTGGTCACCGCGGCAAGCCTGGCCATCTTGCTGGTCGGCTGCGGCGACAGAAAAAAAGACAAGGCCCCGACCCAGGTCGCGGCCAAGGTCAACAAAGAAGAAATCTCGATTCACCAGATCAACTTCGTACTGCAGCAGCAGCGCAACATCAAGCCGGACCAGGTCGACGCCGCCAGCAAACAAATCCTGGAACGCCTGGTCGATCAGGAACTGGCGATGCAAAAAGCAGTCGAGCAAAAACTCGACCGCGATCCGCGCGTGGTGCAGCAACTCGACGCGGCCCGCCGCGATGTGATTGCCCGGGCCTATGTTGAAAAAGCCGGCGAGGCGGCTGCCAAGCCCACCGCCGAGGAAGTCAAGAAGTATTACGACGAGAAGCCGGCCCTGTTCAAGGAGCGTCGCATCTACAGCATCCAGGAATTGGCCATCCAGGCCAAGCCCGAGCAACTCGAAGCGCTGCGCACGCAGTTGAAAAGCGCCAAGTCGATCACCGATTTCATCGACTACATGAAGGCCAACGACATCCGTTTTGCGGGCAGTCAGGCGGTTCGCCCCGCCGAGCAACTGCCGCTGAGCATGCTCGAAGGGTTTTCCAAGATGAAAGACGGCCAGGCCATGCTGCTGCCTTCGGCCACTGGGGCGCAGGTCATCGTGCTGGCCGCATCGAAGTCCGAACCGGTGGACGAAGCCGTGGCCAAGCCTGCCATCGAGCAGTTTCTGAGCAACGAAGCCAAGCGCAAGCTGATCGAGGCCGACGTGAAGGCCATGCGCGCCGCGTCGAAGATCGAGTATTTGGGTAAATGGGCCGCACCGGCAGCATCGGGTCCGGACGGCGCGGTTGCCGCACCGGTGCTGGCTCCGGCAACCGCGGCACCGGCATCGTCCTCAGCGCCGGCAGCGGCTGCGGCACCTGCATCGTCAGGTGCCGGGGCCGATGCAGACGCCACCAGCAAGGGCCTTTCGGGGTTGAAATGATGAATATTTCATTTATTCGCCGCGGTCTGGCGCCGCTGCTGTGCTTGTTGGCCGCCGGCCTGTGCCAAACCCAGACCCGAGCGCAGACCCAGGCGCAGCCCCAGACCCAGGCGAAGGCTGCCGATGTCAAGGGCGACTATGTGCTGGGTGCAGGCGACGTGATCCGCGTCACCGTGTACCAAAGCCCCGACCTTTCGGTCGAGTCGCGCATCTCCGAAGGGGGCGTGCTGACCTTCCCGCTGTTGGGCAACGTTCCCCTCGGCGGCCTGACGGTGGGCGCGGCTGAAAAGCGCATCGCCGACCGCCTCAAATCAGGCAACTTCCTGAAGCAGCCTCAGGTGTCCATCCTGGTCGTTCAGGTGCGCGCCAACCAGGCCTCGGTGCTGGGCCAGGTGGGCAAGCCGGGCCGCTATCCACTGGAGAGCACCAGCACCAAACTGACCGAACTGATTGCGATTGCCGGCGGCGTGGTGCAGGGCGGGGCAGACGTCGCCACCCTGGTGGGCATCCGAGACGGCAAGCCCTACCGCACCCAGATCGATCTGCCGGCAGTGTTCACCGGCGTCGTGAAGTCCGAAGACATCTATGTCCAGAACGGCGATGTGATCTACATCGACCGTGGTCCGCAAGTGTTCATGTACGGCGAAGTGCAGCGGCCCGGAACCCTGCGCCTTGAACGCGGGATGACCGTGCTTCAGGCGCTTGCGGCGGCCGGCGGCGTCACTCCGCGTGGCACTGAACGAGGTTTGCGCGTGCACCGCAAGGGATCCGACGGCAAGGTCCAGGTGCTCCAGCCCGGCATGCAAGACTTGCTCAGGGACGGCGATGTCGTGTACCTGCGCGAGAGCCTGTTCTGAGGAGTGTCGACATGAGTTTTCGCCAACTGGTTGCAATCTTCCTCGCTCGTTGGAAGGCCATCGGCTTGATCTTTTTGCTGACCGTGGCAACCACGGCGGTCGTCACCTACTTTGCTCCCAGGCAGTACGAAGCCCACGCCTCGTTCGTGCTCGAGTCGAAGGACGCGTTGTATGGCGGTGCCAACCCGGTGCTGAACGGCGCGGGGTACATCAACACCCAACTGGCCATCTTCTCGAGCGAGCGGGTGGCCAGGCGGGTGGTGCGCGAACTGCGCCTGACCGACGACCCGGGGCTGCGGGAAAGGTGGCGCGAGTCGACTGGGGGCGGGTTGGACGGTGCGGGTGATATCGAAGCCTGGACGGCACAACTGTTGATGAAGAGCCTCAACGTCGAGCCGGCCGGAAAATCCAACGTCATCGATGTCAAGTACAAGGGCGTCCAGCCGAGCTTTTCGGCGCGGATCGCCAATGCCTTCGTGCAGGCGTACATCGACACCAGCCGCGAACTGCGGACCGATCCGGCCAAGCAGAACAGCGGCTTCTTCGATGTCCGGGTCAAGCAGTACCGCGAACAACTCGAGGTCGCGCAAGCCCGCTTGACGGCTTTCCAGAACCGCACGGGAATCACCGTGACGGACGAAAAACTCGATGTGGAGACCGCGCGCCTGAACGCCCTGTCGGGCCAGATGGTCAACATGCAGGCGATCCTCTCCGATTCGACCAGCCGCCAGGTGCAGGCCCGCAGCGGCTCGGCGGATCAACTCTCCGACATCATGCTGCACCCGGTCGTCGCGGCCCTGAAGGCCGACGTGACGCGCCAGGAAGTGGCGCTGCAGCAGATGAGCACACGCCTCGGTGACAACCACCCGCAAGTGGTCGAAGCCAAGGCAAGCCTGGCTGAGTTGCGCCGGCGCTTCGACGGCGAAGTGCGGCGCGCCACGGGCTCGGTCAGCGTCACCAACTCGATCAACCGGCAGCGAGAGGCCGACGTGTCGGCATCGTTCGAAGCGCAGCGTGCGAAGGTGCTGCGCCTGAAGGGCGTGCGCGATGAAATGACGACGATTCAGCGCGATGTCGAAAACGCCCAGCGCATCTACGACAGCGTCCTGGGTCGGCTCACCGCCAGCAACCTCGAAAGTCAAAACACGCTCAGCTATGCATCGGTGTTGAACCCGGCGGTCGCGCCGACCGAGTTTTCGTCACCCAAAATCATGAAGAACATGATTTTTGCGACCGTTCTGGGTGGCATGCTGGCGCTGGCGACGGGCCTGCTGCTGGAGTTTCTGGATCGAAAGGTACGCAGCATCGAAGACGTTTCGC
The DNA here is from genome assembly GCA_043749975.1 of Burkholderiales bacterium. Taxonomy (GTDB): domain Bacteria; phylum Pseudomonadota; class Gammaproteobacteria; order Burkholderiales; family Burkholderiaceae_C; genus JANYJJ01. The sequence goes on along the minus strand of JAYVCL010000126.1, from coordinate 48,077 downwards.
GCGGCTTGGGGTTGCCGGTGATCGGCATCTTGCCGTCGCCGGATCGCACTCGCTGGATCGGTGGGCACGCCATGGCGCCCCTGCTTGCCCGCCGCGTGCTCGGGCAGTTGCCCGGCCCGCAGTAGCCGCTGACCCGCCATGGCAAAGTTTCGAGATTCGACGACTTCTCCGCTTCACGTTGCGGGGGCTCCGCTGCAAGACGCCGACCCGGCCGTGTACGACCGATCCATCGGCGACATCATCAGCCAGACCAACAACCTGACGGCGGAACAGGTCGAGCAGGTGTTGCAGCATCAGCGCGAAAATGGGCTTCGCTTCGGCGAGGCCGCCATCGCACTCGGTTTCGCTTCAGACCGCGATGTGCTGTTCGCGCTGTCGCAGCAGTTCCACTACCCGTACGCGCCCGAGCAGCAGCGCGCATTCTCGGAAGAGTTGGTCGTTGCTAGCAAACCGTTCTCGCACCAGGCCGAGGCGTTTCGATCCATCCGCAGCCAATTGATCATGCGGGTGTTCACCGGCGACGGCAGCAAGCCCGCGTTGGCGGTCGTCAGCCCCGATTCCGGCGACGGCAAAACCTATTTCGCGGCCAACCTGGGCGTCGCATTGTCGCAATTGGGTGGCCGCACCTTGCTTCTCGACGCCGACATGCGCGGGCCCCGCCAGCACGCAGTGTTTGGCCTTGAAAATACCTCGGGGCTGTCCGGCATCCTGTCTGGCCGGTCCGACGGCAACGTGATCCAGCAAGTGCCCGACCTGCCCAGCCTGTTCGTGCTTCCCGTCGGCGTGATTCCGCCCAACCCGCTCGAACTGCTGGAACGCCCGGCGTTCGGCTTGCTGATGCGAGAACTCACCGCCAAGTTCGATCACGTGGTGGTGGACACGCCGGCCGGCATTTTCGGGGTCGACGCAACCGTCATCGCGGCCCGTTGCGGAGCGGCATTGGCGATTGCCCGCAAGGGCTCGTCGCGCATGAGCGCGCTGCAAGACCTGGTGGCCATGATCGCGCAGACATCGGCCTTGGTCGCCGGGGTGATCGTCAACGAATTCGAAGCCAGCGCCATCGACAAAGCCGATCGCAAGGCGGCAACGCGCTGAGTGCCTTCGTTTGCGCCAGATCTCAACCCGTTCACAGTTGAGTGAGCTCACAGCATGCAAACACCCGTCAGCGGGTTGACCGCGCAACGTCTGCCCTGGCTGTGGCTGGGCATCGCCTTGCTGGTGCTGGTGATTCCGACTGCGTTTTTCTTGTGGGGAAGCTTGTGGAACGACGAGGCTTACGCGCATGGCCCCATCGTGCTGGCGATCATCGTCTGGCTGATGACCCGAATCCAGCCGCCCGTGTTGGGCAAGGTGAGCAACACGCAACAAGTGCTGGGCTTCGGCCTCATCGCCGTGGGCTGCGTGCTGTACGTGGTGGGCCGCTCGCAGAGCTTGCCGATTCTGGACGTGACCGCCTTGCTGCCGCTGTGTTTCGGAGCGGTTTTGGTGGTCGGCGGCACGCCGGCCCTGCGAGTCTATTGGTTTCCGCTGCTGTTCCTGGTGTTCCTGATTCCGCTGCCGGGCTTCGTACTCGACATGCTCACGCTCCCGCTCAAGGAGCGGGTCTCCTCCATCGCAGAAGCGCTGCTCTACAGCGCCGGGCTGCCGATCGGCAGGTCGGGTGTGACGCTGACCATCGGGCAGTATCAGTTGATGGTCGCGGACGCTTGCTCGGGCTTGAACTCGATGTTCTCGCTCAGCGCGATGGGCTTGCTGTATTTGTTTTTGATGGGGCACCACAGCGTTGCCCGCAACCTGATCCTGCTGCTGCTGATCTTGCCGATCGCGTTTTTGGCGAACCTGGTGCGCGTCATCTTCTTGATCTTGCTGACCTACTATTTCGGTGATGAAGCCGGCCAGGGTTTCCTGCACGGTTTTGCCGGCATGTTCCTGTTCGTCATCGGGCTGGTTCTCTTGTTCGCTGCCGACAGCCTGATGGGTCGCATCGGCTGGCTCGCAAATCGCAAGGTTCAGGCATGAGCGCCGCAAGGCCGGCCGAAGCCGACCGTCCCCCGCAGGGATCAAAGAAAGTGGCAGAGCCACATTTCATTGAGAGGTTGCCGTTGCGTTTGTGGGTCGTGTGCGCACTGCTGCTGCTGGCGGCTTTGGCTGCCGTCGCGCTGAAGCCGACCCAGATCCTGAAAGACAAGAACCTCGATCTCGCCACGCTGATTCCCGAGCGCATCGGCGACTGGGTGATCGACCCCAGCATTGTTCCGATCAAGCCGACCCCCGACGTGCAGGCCAATCTCGACGCCATCTACGACCAGATCGTGGCCAGAACCTACGTCGACTCGCGCGGCCGGCAGATGATGCTGTCGGTGGCCTATGGCGGCGACCAAAGCGACGCGCTGAAGGCGCATCGGCAGGAGGTGTGTTACGCCGCCCAGGGGTTCAGCATCAAAGCCTTGAGTCACGGCCGCATGAAGTTCGGGGCCAGCACCATTCCGGTCACCCGCATGCATGCGGTGATGCGCAACCGGTCCGAGCCGGTGACTTACTGGTTCACCATGGGCGACAGCGTGGTGTTGAGCCGGGTCGAGCGCTTGCTGGTGCAGGTCGGGTACGGGCTTAAAGGCCAAGTTCCCGACGGCATGCTGGTGCGCGTTTCCAGCATCAACCCCAACCCGGCGCAGGCCTGGGTCGAGCAAGAAGAATTCGTCACTGCCTTGGCTGCGAGCCTCGGCAATCGGGCCAGCCGCCTGATCGGCAAGGGGGTTTAGATGCAGCTTCGAACCCAAGGTGCGCAATGGGTTCCGGGCCTGCTGGCCTTTGCCGCCGCAGCGCTGTTTGCCGTCGTCATCGGCTTCTTCAGCGGCATCGGTGGCGGACACTATGCGGCGTCGCTGCTGTTGGTGGTGGTGGTCTTGGGGGCGGTCGCGTGGGACTGTCGAATCGGCGCGATTGCCTTGATCGTCCTGCTGCCGTTGTCGGAAACTCATTTGATCCCTCGCGAAATGTTTGGCGTGACCGGCCTGAGCCCGCTCAACTTGCTCTTGGTCGGCACCGTCATCGGATACTTCGTGTCGGGGTCGAAGGCCTTTCGACCGAAATCGACCCGCACCATGGACTCGGGCATCCTTTGGTTTTTCGTGCTGCCGGTGTTGCTGGCTGGAGCCAACGGAATGCAGCACGTGGACGAGGTCTTGCCGGTGTTCCACGAAAACGGGATGGTGGAATTCGAGGGGCCATGGGAGTACCTGACGGGCGAGGTCGTCAAACCGCTTTTCTTCGTGGCCTATGCGTGGCTGGTTTCGGTGCTGATCCGTGACAGCGAGAAGCCGGAACGGTACTTGTGGCCGCTGTTGATCTCAGCGCTGCTGATGGCCCTGGTGACCATTGGCGGCATCGCGTTGACCGGATTCAGCCTGGCCGAGTTGGCTGCACCCCGGGCCCGAAAGACGCTGGCCTGGCTGGGCATGCACAACAACGACCTGGGGCCGATGTTCGTCGCGAGCGTGGCCATCTTTTTGCACGCTGCCGGCCCGCAAAAGGCCGCGCTTCGGTTCTGGTTGTTGGCGGCCGCATCGATGTGTGCTCTGGCGGCGATGCTGACCTTCAGCCGCAACGCGTTCCTGATGCTGTTGATCGTGCTGGCAGGCTTCTTCTTCGGCGGCAAGATCGGTTGGCGCTTGTCGATGGGCGTGGTGGTCTTGCTGCTGGCCGCCCTCTTGCTCCCCAGGGAATTCGTCAACCGGGCGACGACCGGCATCGGCCAAGGGTCGGTCATGAACGCGGATGAAGATGCGCTGACGGCCGGGCGAGTCTCCGGCATCTGGATACCCGTGCTGCGTGACGCCGTTGAAACGCCCGTCTTCGGTGCAGGCATCCAGGCGATGCTCTGGTCGGCGTCCGGGTTCAACGAAGAAACGGGCGATGCGATCGGACATCCGCACAACGCCTACCTGCGGCTGTTTCTCGAAATGGGCGTCGTGGGCCTCGCGCTGGTGCTGTGGTTTTTCTGGGGTCTGTTCAGCAAGGCCAGAAAACTCGGCTCTGACCCGCGCTTGAGTCCGCAAGAACAAGCCATGGCTCAGGCTGCCAAGTGGGCCCTGATCGCGATGGCGGTGCAGGGCTTGACGGGAGGGGCCTTCACGCCCTTGCCGTCGCAGGTTTTCGTGTGGTGCGGCATCGGATTCATCTGCGGTTTGCACGCGCGCGCCAACGCGCCGGCGCGGGCACCTGAACCGACGCCCAACTCCGCGCGTGGATCTGCGCGCGGATCCGCATCCATGGCAGCAGGCACGAGGCTCTGAGTTGCCCAGCCCCTTGCCGAACCCTTCGCTGCCGAGCGTGTGTTTCGTCGCGCCGCGCATGTACCCGGTGCTGGCCCGTCGGGGCGACATCGCGGTGGTGGGCGGTGCCGAAGTGCAGCAGGCGTTTCTGGCGCGTCAACTGGTGCAGCGCGGGTACCCGGTGTCGGTGGCGTCCGAGGACTACGGCCAGCCCGACACTGAGGTGATCGACGGCATCCGAATCGTCAAAATGTTCGATGCCGCCGACGGTCTTCCGGTACTGCGTGCACTGCATCCGCGCATGACAGGCACCTGGAAGGCGTTGCGCCAGGCCGATGCCGACATCTACTGCCTGCGCTCGGCTTCGATGACCGTCGGCCTGGTCACCGCGTACTGCGCGCTGCACCGGCGCAAGAGCGTGTTTGCCGCGGCCAACGACTTCGATTTCGTGCCGGGCCGCGAACTCATTCGCGACCCTTGGTACCGCGCCATGTTTCGCCACGGCGTGCGCCGCGTGAGCCGCATCGTCGTGCAGCATCCCGGCCAGGCGGTGTCGTGCCGGCTGCATTACGGCCGCGCTTCGACCCACATCCGCAGCATGTTCGTACCGCCTTCGCCGGCCGTGCACGACGCGGCCGCAGCCGAGGTCTTGTGGTGCGCCGTGCTGCGCGAAAACAAGCAGGTCGAACTGTTTGTCGAACTCGCGCGGCGGATGCCTGAAACCGTGTTCCGAATCGTCGGCGGCCCCGACGCATCGAGCTACAGCCAGGCCATCAGCCTTCAACTCACCGCGCTGGCGGGCAGCCTGCCCAACCTGCGGTTCGATGGATTTCAGCCCTATGAAGACGCTGATCGGCGGTTTTTGCAGGCGCGCGTGTTCATCAACACCGCGCTGGCCGAAGGCTTCCCGAACACCTTCTTGCAGGCCTGGTGCCGTGGCGTGCCGACCTTGTCGTTCGTCGATGTGGGGGCTCAAATCGACGGCGAGAGCGTCGGGCAGGTCTGCGCCGATCTCGACGCCATGGAAAGCCGCCTGCGCCATTGGCTGCGCGACCCTGCGGCCTGGCAGCGCGCGTCGATCAACGCGCGGCGCTACTTCGAGTCGCACCATTCGGCCCAGGCCAGCACCGCCGCCTACATCGAACTCTTCGACGGCTTGTGCACAGCCGGCAAGCCCGCGCTGCCGAGCCGGGCCTGAGCGCGTGCAGGTCGCCCAGCCACCGGCCCTGCCGCCCGCGGCACCTGAAGCGGCCTCCATTCTTGGGTGGCAGATCGATATCCCGCTCGGTGACGCGCCGCTCTGGATCGGCGCTCTCGCCAGTGCCGTGGCGGTTGAAACGGGTTGCTCCGGCACGCTCACGCGTCGCGCACCGGCGAACCCCGATGTGCCGCTGTCGACGCGCGTCGCCTGGCGCCTCGACCGTGCCATCTTCGGGCCGGCACGTGCGTTGGCCCCGGGCGCGCCAGACCCGATGACGACCTCGACCTCACAGCGTCCGGGCGGTTTGATCGTCCGCCTGGCCGATGCGGCCGATCCCGCCAGCACCTCGTTCCAGTTGACGCTGACGGTGGGCGGGCTGCCGGCGTGCCGAATGATCGAAGCCGTCGAGCAGGCCCTGAACTGCGGGCACGGCAGCCTGGCCGTGGGCGCGCAATGGCAGGCACCGAACGCCGAACCCACGAACGTCTCGTGGCAGTGCTTTGTCGATGAACGATCACGCTGCAGGAGCCTGGACTTCGTCGCCGACAAGCTGGTGCGCCTGGCCGCGTTGATGGTGCGGCGGCGCGGCAGCGTGCACAACCAGATGCCGCTGGCCGTGCCGCCTGGCAAGCAACGTCTGGTCGCCGAAGCACCGCTGCGGCGGGCGCTTCGTCACGCCGCGCGCCGCTTGCTGGCACACGATCAATGGGCCATCACCGTGCACCAGGGGGTGGCGTCCGATGTCTTGTGGCCCGACTCGGGGGGCATCGACCTGATTCCTCCGGCTGACCGTTTCTGGGCCGATCCTTTTGTGGTTCGACAGGGCACCCGGCTGTGGGTTTTCTTCGAAGACCTCCCGTACGCCACGCAGCGCGGCCACATCGCCTGCGTGGCCATCGACGCCGACGGCGAGGTGTCTGAACCGGTCGCCGTGCTCGAAGCGCCTTGCCACCTTTCGTACCCGCAGGTATTCGAGCACCAGGGGCAATGGTTCATGCTGCCTGAGAGCTCGGCGCGTCGAAACCTGGTGCTGTACCGGGCGCGACAACTGCCCGGGCCCTGGGAGCCGGTGGCCGAACTGCTGACGCAGGTGCGCATGGCCGATGCGACGCTCCACCACGACGGCGCACGCTGGTGGCTAACGGCGTCGGTGGCCACCGACGCGGGCTGCATCTACGACGAATTGCACCTCTATTCGGCAGACCGGCTCGAAGGCCCATGGCGCGCCAGCCCGCACAACCCGGTCCGTGTCGACCCCGCCTGGTCGCGGCCGGCTGGTCCGTGGTTCGTGTGGCAGGGTCGCGCCGCGCGGCCGGTGCAGGATTGCCGCGGGCGATACGGACGCGCCTTGCAGATCCTGACGGTCATGGGAATCGGCGATGACGGCGTTCGTGAGCGCCCGGTGGCGTCTTTGGCCGCGCGCGCCGGCGGCCTGGCCACGGGCGTGCACACCTACAGCCGCGTGGGCTCCGACCTGGCCATTGACTGGGTGCGTTGGCGCACCCGGCTGACGTCGCCCCGGGTCGGTTCGCAGCAGCAGGTGGGCCTGGCCGCGGCTGGCGACGGCCTTGCCGCACGCCGATGAAGGCCACGGGCCGGACCTGCGCGTGAGCCCGGCCGACATCGCTCCAGCCGCCGGCCTTGGCCCTGACCTTGGCCATGAAGGGGCGGCGGACGACCACCGCGCCTGCATCGTGGTGTTGATGAGTTCGTTCGTGCATGGGGGTGCCGAACGCCACGCCATCACCCTCATCAATCACTTCAGCCGCAGCCTGCGCGTGGTGCTGGTCTTCCTGAAGCCCGATCTGTCCTTGCTGCCGCATGTCGAGCGCGAGCGCCTGGCCGACCTCGTGTTCCTGGACGCCAGTCGCTGGCTCGATTTCGATGCGGTGCGTCGGCTGGCCCGGTTGCTCGACACCCATCGACCCAAGCTGGTGCTGTGCATCAACATCTACCCGCTGATGTACCTGCACCTGGCGCTGCGCAAGTCGCACGCGGCGCCAGTCATCGTCGACATTTTCCACACCACCTTGCTGCGCACCTGGAAAGAGCAGGCGCAGATGGTGCTGTACCGACCCTTCATCTGGGTCACCGACCAGATGGTATTCGTGTGCCAGAACCAGCGCAGCCACTGGCGGCGGTGGGCGCTCTTTTCGCGCCGCAACGAAGTCATCCACAACGGGGTGGACACCGCGTATTTCGCGCCTCGACTCAGCGCCGCGCAGCGACTGCAAGGGCGCGCTCGACACGGCTGGCGCAGCGGCGACCGCGTGGTCGGCATCTCGGCCGTGCTGCGCCCCGAGAAAGCGCACCGCCTGCTGCTCGAGGCCGTGGCGCGGCTGAACGCCGAAGGTTTGAACTGGAAGGTGCTGATCATCGGGGACGGGTCCGAGCGCGCTGCGCTCGAAGCCGACGTGTTGCGCCTCGGGCTGCTGCGCGATGTGCGCATCACCGGCTTGCTGCCCGATGTGCGCGAGGCCATCGAACTGTGCGACGTGATGGCCTTGGTGTCGGTGTCCGAAACCTTCTCGATCGCCGCGCTCGAAGCGATGGCGCTGGGCAAGCCGATGATCATCAGCGATGTCGGCGGTGCCAGGGAGCAGGTCAGGCACGGGGTGCACGGCTTCTTGTTCGCGTCGCGCGATGCCGGCGCGCTGGCCGATGTGCTGCGTGAATGCGCCCAACCCGGGCGCCTGCCCGAGTTGGCGCGCCAGGCACGCGCGCGGGTCGAGAAAGAGTTCTCACTTCAGGCCATGCTCGGTGCTTACGAGCAACTGCTGGCCCGCTGTCTGGATCGATGAATGAATTGCCGGCTCCGGGCACGCTGGCCTTGATGCCGAAGGGCTGAAGCGCACATCAGAAAGACTACATGCGAGCAACCCGTTTTTCTTCGCTGGTGATGTCCGACCTGCACCGCATTCATGGCCGCTCGGGCGCGGCCCTGTTGCTGCGCGAACTGGTGCTGGGAGAGTCGTTCAAGTACGTGTTCTGGATGCGCGCCTGCGAGGCCACGCGCCGGCACGGCTGGCTGAAGTTTTTGCTGCACCCGTGGGCGCGGCTCATGCTGCGCCACTGTCGCTACAAGTACGGCATCTCGATCGCGTTCACGACCCGCATCGGGCCGGGTTTCTACATCGGGCATTTCGGCGGCATCGTCGTCAACGACGCTGCCGTCATCGGAAGAAACTGCAACATCTCGCACGGCGTGACGATCGGCCAGGCGAACCGCGGCCGCTCGGTCGGCGTTCCCACGCTGGGTGACGATGTCTACATCGGCCCGGGCGCCAAGGTGGTCGGTGGCATCCGGGTCGGCAACCGGGTTGCGATCGGCGCGAACGCCGTGGTCACGCACGATGTGCCCGACGACGCAGTGGTGGTGGGCATTCCCGCGCGCGTGGTGTCGATGCAAGGCTCGCTCGGCTACATCAACCGCACCGATTACGTGGGCTGAGTGAAAACGATGCGACACCTCGGCGGATCGACGTTGCAGGTGCCACGATGAGCGCCGGTCGCCGCATGCTGTCGGTCGGCGGGGCCCACATGCTGGAGCTGGCGCTTCAGTTCGTGTTGCCCGTGGTGCTGGTGCGTGTGCTGACACCGGCCGACTTCGGAATCTATCGATTGGTGTGGTTGCTGGTGTCGACCATCGGCCTGATCGCACCGCTGGGAATGATCAGCACCCTGTTCTTCTTCATGCCGAATGCCGACCGCGCCGAGCGTCGCGGCTATGTCAGGCAAACCGAGGCCTTCCTGGTGCTGACCTCGCTGGCCTGCCTGGCCCTGCTGTGGCTGGTGCATGCGTGGTTGCCCAGCGGCTTGGCTGCAGCGGCGTCGCACGGCGCCTGGCTGGTGGCGCTGGCGGTGTTCTGGAGCTGGGGGCTGTTGCTCGACCAGCTTCCCACGGTGGACGAACGCATCCGCTGGCAGGTCGCGGCGACGATGGTGTTTTCAGTGAGCCGGGCGTTGTGTGTCGTCACGGTGGCCTGGGTGTTTCGCGATGTGCACCATGTCATCGTCGCGCTGGCGTTGATGTCGCTATTGAAGGTGGTCATCCTGCAGGTGTATGTGGCGCGGTTCCACGGCTCCGGCGGCCAGGCGTATTCGGCCGCGCGGCTGCGCACCCAGATTGCGCATGCGCTGCCGTTCGGGGCGGCCGGCATCCTGTTCGGCGCTCGTTCGCAGGCCGAGCAGTGGATCGTGGCGCTGCTTTTCGCGCCGGCGCAGTTCGCGGCCTTCTCGATTGCCGCAGCGTTGGCCCCGGTGGTGCTGATGTCGCGCAAGGCCGTCTCGTTCGTCTTGTTGCCGGCGATGAGCCGTGAACTGGCGGCGGGCAATCACCCAGCCTTGCTGCTGCTGAGCAACCAGACCAGCACCACGGTGGCGGCGGTGTTGTACCCGGTGCTGGGGTTCACGCTCTTTTTTGCGGGGCCGATGATCGAACTGGTCTACACCCGCAGCATGGCCGACGGCACCAACGTGATGCGCATGCTGCTGGCAATCTGGGCGCTGCAGGCGATCGATCTCAGCAGCCTGACCATGCTGCTCAAGCAGGGCGGGTTCATGACCCGGGTCAACGTGCTGTTGCTCGCCGCCTCGGTGCCCCTCAGTTGGGCGGCGGCCCAGGTGATGGGTTTGCCCGGAGGCGTGCTCGGGGGCGTGTTGGCGATCTATGTCGAGCGCTGGTTGACGGCGCGGCGCATCGCGGCGGCACTCGGGGTGCCTGCCCGCCAGTTGCAGCCCTGGGCGTCGCTGCTGTTGTTGGCGGCGTTCAGCGTGGCCTGCGCTGGGCTGGGCTGGCTGGCAGCGGATACTTTCGGTGCCGGCACCGCGTGGCGAATGCTCGCCGTGGGCGCAATCGTCACGGCCGCGTGCTACGCGCCGGTGTTTTGGTGGTTGCGCCGCGCCGGACACATCGTGCTGCCCGGCTCATCGTGATGGATTGCGCAACTGGCTATGCGGGCGGATCGTCAAAGCGAATCTCGATTTTGGTCACCACGGTGGTCGGGCCAAGCACCGTGCCACGCCAGACCGCCGCAAACGCGGGCTGTTTGCTGTCGAACGACCTGGCCACCCAGCCTCGCGAGGGGTCTGTGTTCGCGGCATCGCCGCGCAGCAGCGTCGGTTCAAACTGCGGGCTCGCGCAACTGAGGCGCACGCTCACGCCACGCGCCTTCGCCAGCACCACGGCGTGCTCGTGCGGCACGGCGGCGTGTTCGAGCACCACGTCGAGCTGCTCAGCGAAATGCCATGAAATTTCGACCTCGTGGGATTGCCGGCAGTCGATGCAGTCGGTCACGGTGAGCAGGTGGGTGCGCGTGTCCAGCTCCAGTTTTCGCCGGTGCGTCACCGGGTCGCGCAGCCTGCGATAGCCGTCGTGCTCGGCTTCGAAAACCTGCACCGCCGAGCCGGTGTCGTGCCTGAGAAGCGTGGCCTGGGCCTTGCGCAGCCACATGAAGTTGCCGCCGTTTTCACTTTGGTCCTGCCCGTCGACCCGCACCGTGTTGTGCGCCGCCGTGCCCTTGAAGTGGTCGCGCCAGGCCTGTTGCGTGTGGTACGCGTAGGTGCCCGGGTCGATCAGGATTTCTTCGCCGCCTGCCGACAAGGTGAAGGCCAGCGCATCGGCATGGCCGTGTGCCGCGATCGACAGGTAGCCCAATGGCCCGGCGTCGGCCACCAGGCGCACTTCGTCGGGCTGGCCCAGGCGCGTGCCCAGCAAGTAGTAGCCACCTTCGGGAAACGCCATGCGCGGTGCTTGCGCCAGGTCGGCAGCGCCGATCCGGTCCCACGCCACAAGCGCGTTTGCGCCGAACAGCCAGCGGGTCTTGTCGTCGAGCCGCCCGGCCTTGTGCTTGAAGTCGGGTCGCTCGAACAGCAGTGCGCAACTCGCCAGCAACGAGCGGTACGGGCTCCAATCGGGCTCGTGGCTCATGCGAACCAGTTGCGCATCGTCGGCGTCGCCGATCATCGGCACATGGCCTGCCACGTCCATCAGCGCCGCCACGAATTCGGCCAGGCGTTCCAGCCGGTCGAGGTAGGCGGCGGGAAAGACGACGGCGTTGACCTGCCCCACGCGCAGGCACATCAGTATCATGTCCATCACCTCGTGTTGGTAGTAGATGGCTTGCTCGCGGTTGACGCCGTCGGCGCTGTTCTGGAGCAGGCTCTGCGCCACGAAGCCATCGAACCCGCTACGCTGCCACCCGGCGCTTTCGGGCCAGCAGGGCCACGTGACGCCGGCAATGAAGAGGCCCATGGTCTCGCCCAGCAGGTGATTGTTGGCAGACGAATGGAATGAGCGGTGGCCGTGGATGAAATGCGCGTGGCGGTAGATGTGGTCGAGCCAGCGCGCGCGCAGCGCCTGCCCATCGGTGCCGTCGAACAGAGCGCTGTCGTGCCCGCCGATCAGGTGCCAGGTGATCGACCAGTTCAACAGCCGCAGGGCCAATTCGAGCGAGCTGGTCCAGTGCGGGCCGAGCGGGTAGGGTGCGGCGTCCATCCACGAACCCAGCAGCGTGCCCACGCCGTGCAGGTACTTGCGGTCGCCGCTCAGGTGGTGGGCCTGCGCCAGCAGGGTCAGCTCCAGGTGGCGCGCCGGCTCCCAGAGATATTTGCTGTCGCCCACCACGCGCTCATCGCGGTAGTCGATGGTCTTGCCGAAGCCCATCGGCGCGAGGGTCTTGGTCAGCGGGTCTTGATTCCACTGCGGCGGGAAGCCGAGCGCCACGTCGCGCAGTGCAAACACGTCCCAGCGGCCGGCCAGCACGCGGTCTGCAGCGTCCAGGGTGTGGGCCGCCCCTTGCAACGCCGGTGGCTCGGTGCACAGCGGCGCGCCGAAACGGCGGGTGTCGGGCTTGGGCACTCGCCTGGCCAGGCCGATGCCGCGCTGGTTCAGGCGCACCCAGACGGTTCGCCGCACGCGATACGCCAGCTCGCCGATGCCCATCAGGCGCAGGCGGTTCCAGTACCAGGCCAGCGATGCCGGTGCAGCCATTGCGGGCGCTCTGCCTCTCAGCCTCGGGGCGCAGCGGCGGCAGACGCGTCTGGCGCGTCAGGTGCGGGAGGCAGGATGGCGCGCCACAGCGCGTCGATCTTCGGCACCATCACGTCGGCTGAAAACTCGCTGACCGCACGCTGGCGGGCCTGCCGGCCAAAGCGCAGGCGCTTGTCTTCATCGGTCAACAAATCGACCAGCGCTGCGGCGAGCGCGGCCACGTCTTGCGGTTCGACCAGGTGCCCGGTGCGGCCTTCGGCCACCGCCAGCGGCACGCCGCCCACGCGCGTGGCCACCACCGGAATGCCGGCCGCCATGCTCTCGAGGATCGACATCGGAAGCGCCTCGCGGTATGACGGCAGTGCGAACACCCAGGCCTGCTTCAGCAACTCGGTCTTGGCGTCGTCCAGCACCCAGCCGGCAAAGCGGATCGACTGCTCAGTTCCCAGCGAACGTGCCAGTTCCTGCCAGCGTGGCAGTTGATCGCCCACGCCGCCAAGCACCAGCCGCGCGTCGGGCACGGCGGCGGTCACCGCAGGCCATGCGCAGATCAGCTCTTGCACCCCCTTGGCCGGCAGCAACAGGCCGAGAAACAAGACCGTGGGCGGCGCGCCGGTCAGGCTGGCCTGCCAGGGCGGTATCTCGATCGGATTGGGCACCACGACGATGCGGCTGCCGGGTGCCATGCTGTCCAGGGAACGCATCCATTCATCGGACAAGGCGACCACGGCCTGGCTGCGCAAGAAGGCCCAGCGGATGAAGCGCTGTCCGAGCAGCGGACTTTGGCGTTCAAAAAATTCTTTGAACCCGCCTCCGTGCACATGCAAGACCACTGGAACCCTCGCCGCCAGGGCCGGCACCACGAACAGCGCCTTTCTCCAGAAGCTGGCCCCCGAAGCGGTGTGAACGTGAAGCAGCAAGGCCTGTCCGGTGGCCAGAAGCCCGAGAAAGCGCAGCCATGCCGAGGCGGCGGTGGCCAGTTTTTGCAGCTTGCTGCCGTTGCGGTGGGTGGCCAAATAGACGGCGGGCCAGCGCTCGAAAAGACCCTGCATCCGGTACACCTTGATGACCGAGGCGATGCCTCCGCGCGTGTCGGTGGCCGTGCCGATCATGACAATTCGCTTGGGCATGGGGTGCGTGTTGAAAGGGCCGCTGCGCCGGCTCAGCCGCAGCCTGATGTCGTGCCTGGCTTAGCGCGCCCGCAGGCATCGTTTTGCCAAGTGCGTGACAGCGGCAGTGTAGATTAGTGGCCTGTCTTGAACTGAGCCGAGCATGAGCATCGACGACAGCTTGCACCGCTTCGTGGGCCGATACGCGGCTGCCCCGCAATGGGTCAAATCGATCGTGGGCGGCGTCTATTCGCGGATGCCGCCGTCGGCCCGCTTCGGTCGCAGCTACGACCGCTATCACCAGGTTTTCGAGCGTCTGCCGGTGCCACAAGAGTATGTGCAGGCGCGCCTTGCAAACACGCTGCTGACGGCGCTGCGGCATGCACCGGCTTTCAAGGACCACGCGCAACTGATCGAGATGGCTGCGGCCGAGCCGCACAAAGCGCTGTTGCAGTTGCCGCTGATGGACAAGGAAGCCATCAAGCTGGGCCTTGAGTCGTTTTGCTCGACCGCCCTACCGGCAAGCTCCAGGTTGCGAATGTTCACCGGCGGCTCCACTTCGGTGCCGATGCGATTCTACCTTCACAAGGGTGTCACCCGTGCGCGCGAATGGGCGGCCACGCATGTGATGTCGACCCGCAACGACACCGATGGCGACGGCGTCGTGCTGGCGCTTCGAGGTCGCAGCGTCGACTCGGCCGCGTCGAGCGACGGACAGATCTGGGGCTACGACCCGATCAAGCGCCATCTGATCGTCAGCAGCGACCACCTCGAAGACCGCCACATGGCCCGCTACGTCGAAGCCTTGAAGCTGTGGAAGCCGGTCTACGTCCATGCCTTCGCGTCGGCCCTGTACCCGCTGGTGCTCTGGCTCAAGACCCGCGGCATGGAGGACCTGTTGGCGCAGGTGCGTGGTGTGTTGTTGACCTCCGAATCGGTGTTCGAGCACCACCTGGCGGCATTCAAGTCGTTTTTCAGTTGCCCGGTCATCGTGCACTACGGTCACTCGGAACGGGTGCTCTTTGCGCACACCCTGGCCGATGATCCGCGCTATCACTTTTGGCCTCACTACGGCCATCTCGAACTGATCGACGCCCAAGGGTGGCCGATCTCCACGCCGGGCCAGGTGGGCGAGTTGGTGGGCACCAGTTTCGACAACGCCGTGATGCCGTTCGTGCGCTACCGCACCGGCGACTACGGCGTGCTGGGCAGCGCCCCGCACCCGAGCCTGCCCGGGTTTCCGGTGGTCGAGCGCATCGAAGGCCGCTTGCAGGAATTTGTGGTGTGCAGTGATTCCCGCCTCATCACCGTCACCACGCTGGGTGCGGCGCACTTCGAACAACTCGACCACTGCCTGCGCATCCAGTACGAGCAGCGCGAACCGGGCCGGCTGATCTTGCGCGTGGTGCCGGTGCGACCTTTGTCCGACGCCGAGAAGGCTTCGCTGCAGCACGCGGTCATCGAGAAAACCCAGGGTGGCTGCAGCGTGCAGATCGAAGAGGTGGCTTCGATCGAACTCACCCAGCGGGGCAAGCAACGGCTCCTCATTCAGCACCTGCCGTTGCAGAAATACCTCGGTGCGGCGATCGATTCGCCCGCGGCGGGTTGAGGCCTTGGCCGCACGAGACATGACGACCACGCTGTTCGATCCCCCAGCGGTGCGGCCCTGATGCGCACGCTGCTCACGTTCGACTACGAGGTCTTCTTCGGCCGTGCAACCGGCTCGGTCGCACGCACCCTGCTCGAGCCGACGCAGGCGCTGTGCGAACTCGCCTTGCGGCACGGCGTGCGGATGGTGTTTTTTGTCGATGCGGGGTTCATTTTTCGCTTGCGCGCCGAGATGCACAAGGCGGCCCGGCTGCGGCAAGAGCACGACGCCATCTGCCGCCAGGTCGAGTCGCTGGCCCGCGCCGGGCACGAGGTGCAGTTGCACATTCATTCGCATTGGGAAGACTCGGTGTGGACCGACGACGGCTGGCAGGTCGACACCCGCCGCTACCGATTGCACGACTTCGAACCCGTTGCCATCGACTCGATCGTGCGGCGATACACCACCGTGCTGCGCGAGTTGGCAGGGCCTGATCACGCGTTCGCCTTCAGGGCTGGCGGCTGGGTGATTCAACCCTTCGACAAGCTGCACGACGCCTTGCGTGGCGTCGGCGTGCGCATCGACAGCACCGTGTTCGCCGGCGGCGTGTCGGACGGGCCGACCCACACCTACGACTTTCGAGCGGCGCCGCCGCAAAGCCATTGGCACTTCGAAACCGATCCGTTGCGCCCGGTGGCCGATGGCTGGTTCCTGGAGGTGCCGATTGCCAGCCACACCGTGAGCCCGCTGTTTTTCTGGCGCTTTGCGGTGGCGCGCAAGCTGGGCGGCGCGCAGCACCGCGCCTTTGGCGACGGGCGTGCCATCGGCATGGGCCGCGGCGACATGCTGCGCAAGCTTCTGAGGCCCAGCGTCAGCGTGGTTTCGATGGACGGCTACAAGGCCGGCTTCCTGGCGCAGGCCGCGAAGCGCTATCGAAACCGCGGCATGACCGACTTCGTCGTGATCGGCCACCCGAAGGCGTTGACGCCTTACTCGATGTCGCGCCTGGACCGGTTCTTGGCCCAGGGCGCTGCCACCGAGGTGACGACCTTTGCGACCTACCTGCTCCTGCAGCAGTGCGAAGCCGCGGCACCCAGCGACGAGCCGGTCAATTCGGCAGCCTGATGGTGCGCTGGTCGAAGGCGATGGGCGTTGCCCCATTGATCGCCACCGTGGCCACGGTGCCGTTGACGCTGACCACGACAGGGACGCTGCGGCAATCCTCGCGGATCACCGTGATCGAAGCCAATTGCGGGCTGGCGACATTGGCCGAGTAGCGTGCGTGAAACTCGTTTGGCCGCGGCACCTCGGGTGCCACCGCAAAGCCGTCGCTGAGCGCAAAGCTGCCATTCAGCCCGTACACGTCGATGCAGCCCGAGCTGCCCGCGTTTTGCGCCCGCACACCCGTGCCCTGGGTGGTGAACGCGTTGAGGGCATGCAGGTTCAGCTCCCATTTGCGAGGCTTGTCGCTGGTGGCCCAGTCGTAGATCACCACCACTTTTTCAGCGCGCTGGTAGGCGATGCTGCGCACCGAGTTCGTCAACAGCGGCGTCAGGCGTTCCCGCGTGTCTTGCGCGCGGTAGGCCAGCGTGGCGTCGCCGGTGGCCGCGGCCCAGGTCTTGTTGTCGCTGAAGTTGATCAGTTGCCCGCGTGCGTCCATCGACTGAATCGGCTTGCCCGGTGTGGTGGGTTGCGTCGTGGCGTCGATCATGGTCTCGGCCTGGCCGATGCCGCCGTCGAACGTCAGCGCGTTCTTGTAGCGCGTGGCCCGGCCCACGGTGGTGTGGTGAGGCGAGCCGTAGTCCGGGTAGTAGCCGGCGCTGATGAGCAGGTTCTGGCCGCGCGAGTCGAGCGTGAAGCTGTTCTGGTCGGCATGCGAGTGGTTGTAGCTGCCGAACCGGCTCGAGCGAAAGTACACGCTGGAACGCAGCGGATCGGACGTCTTGCTGTGCATCGCCGCCAATCCTGCGTCGACCGAGACCCACGAATCCCAAGCCGGCGCGACCGGTGTGGCGGGCGTTGGCGACAAGCCCAGCATCATGTAGTGCCATGGGCTCAGGGAGTTGGAATAGCTCAGGTTGACCGGTGCCGCGCGCCAGTACCACTCGTGCTGCGGATCGCGCGTCACCGAGGCATACAAGCGGTAGTCGCCGCGTGCCAGGGCAGAGTAGAGCGTCAAGGTTTCCACGCTGTCGCCGAACGGACTCATGAGCTTCGATGCGGGTGCCGTCATCGCGATCTCGAGATCGCCGTAACGCGCCATGTACGGGTGCTTTTCGAGGTTGACGCCGCCGATGATCTTGATCGCTGCCAAGGTGCGCCCCACCTGCTGCATGTTGAACCACGCGTAGGCCACTCCGTTGCCGAAGCCGCCGTCCTCGTAACCCCACGAGTTGAAAGCGAACACATAGGCGTCCCATGCCTTGGCCAGCCAGGCGCTGCTTTCCGGGAACTCGGGCATGCCCGCGACATGCAGCAAGGCTTCGGTCACGAAATTGGTGGCGCTGACCAGATGCGACTGGTACGGGTAGTGGTCGAAGCTCACGAATTTCGCCATCGCCTGGCCGATTCGGGCCTTCAAGGACGCAGCGACGAGGCGGCGTTGATCCGCGCTCAGATCGGCCTCGAACAGGTCGTAGCCTTGCGCCAGCGCCAGATAGATCTCCCGGTTGATCTGGTCTTGCGACGCGTCGCTCGACGCACCGGTGGGCGACCACGCGGCCAGATTCATCAAGCGCACGATGCCGGCCACCTGGTATGACGTGTCGCCACGCATGCGGGCCATGAACCCGAGCGACTCGATGTTCTTGCGTTCCTCCATGGCCTGCCCGAGCAGCTTGTCGAGCGAGGGCACCGAGGCGAGGCTTTCGGGCGGCGGTGGCAGCGCCAGGGTCTTCGCCGCGTTGGCTTTCTGCGTCGTGATGGCGTAGGCGCCTTTGTATTCGCCCGTGCTCGCCACGGCGGCGATGGCCGCAAAACTGCTGCCGGCAGGAAGCACCCGAGGGTGCGCCTTGCGACTGACCGCAGCGGCCAGGGCGGCACCTGAGGGCAGTGCCAGTCGCGCTGCGTCGGCCGCGACCGTGAAGCGGCGCACTTCGCTGGTCTTGATGAGTTTGCCGATGCTGGTGTAGGCCACCGTCCACTCATAATTTCCCACGGCCAGCGCGCCGCCGCTCAGGGCCAGACGGGGTTCGGTGGAGGCTTGCGTGGCGACCACGCCGCCGCCGGCCTGGCGCAACACCAGTTGCCACGGGATGGCCAAATCGCGATCAGTGGGTTGAGTCCAGGTGAACGCAGGCGGATTTATCTTGACCAGATCGCAGTCGCGTGGCTGCAACCTGCGCAGGTGCCAGAAGGTGACGTCGATGAAATCGCTTGCCAGCTTCGGGGCGCAGTGCGCAGCGCTCACGCCGGCCAGTCCGGAACCCGCGAGGCTTTGAACTCTGCTGCGAGCGGAGAGGCTCAAAACGCGAGCTGTCGGTGCGCCGTCCGTGCCGAGCGTGGCGTCAGGCGCTGCTGCGACTTCAGGTGTCGCAGGAATCAGGGCAGCAACCGACACCGAGGCTGCGGCAGCAGTTTCGCTGTGCACTGATTCGGCTTGCTGATCGGCGTCCAGGGCGAACGCCTGTGCGGGCCTGTCATCGCCGAGTGCAGGCGTGTGCACCGGCACAGAGCCGATGCCTTCGGCGGCGGAGGTCAGCACGACGCTGCTGGTGTCTGCTGTGGCTGGTGTGGCAGACACGGCCACGCTGCTTGCCAACCCGGACGGAGCCGTGCCGCCACCGCAACCAGACATCAGCGCAGATGCGCAAACAAGTGAAAAAGACAACATGTGCGTATTCAGTTCTAGCGACTTCAACATGGTATCTCTCATGAAATTCAAGACAGCGAATGTCCCGCGCGACTCCTCGAGAGAAGAGGGCGTGCGGCACGCGGACGAAGACATTGCGGTCAGCGAGCGGGGCCGACAGGGTCGGCGTGACGCGGCGCGTGGTGTTCGGTGACCTTGCGGGCGCGTGTTGTCAGACGTGGCGTCTGAGCGCTTGAACACGGCTCCGTACAGATTATTTCGGCGCGTGGCTCAGGTGATGAAGCGCGCACTTGTAAGGTCAGTGGTGTGGGTGTAACTATTTGCGTCTCGGACGCAGACCTTTCGGGTTTGGATGCAGTTTGAAAACTGTTACCGCTGGGCAGGATGGCGTGTAACCGCCAGCGCGCGCCGCTTCGATGTGCAGGATGCGTACCAAGCGCCAGAGCGCGGCGCTGAACCGAAACGAACGCGGCTCAGGCTATTTTCGAGGCGCGCTCACGAGATTGCTTACACGCCTGACGAATGCCGTTGATTCACGTGTTCGCATGCGACGAAAACCGGGCCTGCGGGTTACACCTATGCGGCAATGGCGAGGTGCGTCAGAGGGGCACGCGCCTCATGCGTTACTCACGCGACGGCGAATGTTCACGAGCCAAGGCGTCGGCGCGGTAAAGATGTGTGTCCTTTTGCCGATCAAGCGCCGTCTGCGGTGCAAAAGCGCTTGGGCACAATACGGGTCTGAAAAAACACAGGGAGTCCACGCTTTGAAAGTGCTCGTAACGGGAGCAGCCGGTTTCATCGGCATGCATTTGTGCACGCGTCTGCTGGCGCGTGCAGACGTGGTGACCGGGGTCGACAACCTCAACGACTACTACGACCCCCAGATCAAGCGAGACCGTCTGGCGCGGCTGACAAGTCAGCCTGGATTCACGTTCGAGAAGCTCGACATCGCCGACCGCGCAGGTATGCAGGCGCTGTTCGAGCAAGGTGGCTTCGACGCGGTGGTCAACCTGGCCGCGCAAGCAGGCGTGCGCTATTCCTTGATCAACCCGCACGCCTACATCGAAGCCAATGTGGTGGGTTTCATGAACGTGCTCGAAGGCTGCCGGCACAGTGCAGTCAAGCACCTGGTGTACGCCAGCAGCTCCAGTGTGTACGGTGGCAACACGAACATGCCGTTCTCCGAACACCAGGGGGTGGATCACCCGGTGAGCTTGTACGCGGCCACCAAGAAGGCCAACGAGTTGATGGCGCACACCTACAGCCACCTGTACGGACTGCCCACCACCGGCTTGCGCTTCTTCACGGTGTACGGGCCCTGGGGCCGGCCCGACATGGCGCTGTTTTTGTTCACCAAGGCGATCCTCGAAGGGCGGCCGATCGACGTGTTCAACCATGGCCGCATGCAGCGTGATTTCACCTATGTGGACGACATCGTCGAAGGGGTGATGCGGGTGCTCGACCGCGCCGCCGAGCCCGCTGCAAACTACAACCCGGCCTTGCCCGACCCGGCCACGTCGAATGTGCCGTTCAAGGTGTTCAACATCGGCAACCAGGGGCCGATCGAGCTGATGGCCTTCATCGATGCCATCGAGCAGGCATTGGGGAAAACCGCCGTCAAGAACATGTTGCCACTGCAGCCCGGTGACGTGCCCGCCACCTATGCCGACGTGAGCGAGCTGACCGCGTGGACCGGCTTCAAGCCGGGCATGCCGATACGCGACGGCGTGGGCCGCTTTGTCGACTGGTACCGCAACTACTACCGCGTCTGATCCATGCGCAAACCCTGCATCTACCTCGTCGCCGGGGCGCGGCCCAACTTCATGAAGATCGCACCGATCGTGCGCGCCTTGCGCGCCGATGGCCGGCTCGACTGGAAGATCGTGCACACCGGCCAGCACTACGACCGCGACATGAACGAGGTGTTCTTCGACGAGTTGGGCATCCCGCCGCCCGACGTTCGGCTGGGCGCTGGCGGCGGCTCGCACGCCGAGCAAACCGGCAAGATCATGGTGGCCTTCGAGGCCCTTTGCAAAGAGCAGCGGCCCGATGCCGTGTTGGTGGTGGGCGATGTGAATTCGACTCTGGCCTGCTCGATCGTGGCCAAGAAATTCAGCATCCCGGTGGCCCATGTGGAAGCCGGTTTGCGCAGCGGCGACATGAGCATGCCCGAAGAGATCAACCGCCTCGTCACCGATGCGATCTCGGACTGGTTCTTCGTCACCGAGCCCAGCGGTCTGGCGCACCTTCGGCGCGAAGGCAAGCCGATGGACAAGGTCTTCGACGTCGGCCACGTGATGGTCGACAACGTGCTGTTCCAGGCCGAAAAGTTGAGCGCCATGGACACCCGAGGTTTCGAGACCGCCGACTTCAAGCGTCGCCATGCGCGCTACGGCGTGGTGACCTTGCACCGCCCATCGAATGTGGACGACGCTGCGGCCTTGCAGCGGGTGGCCAGCGCGCTGACCGTCATCGCCAGCTACCTGCCGCTGGCGTTCCCGGTGCACCCGCGCACGCGCGGCAACATCGAGCGTTTCGGCATCGACCTGGGGCCGAACATCGAGCTGATGGGGCCGCAGGCCTACATGTCGTTTCTGAACCTCTGGAAAGACGCGGTCGTGGTGCTGACCGACAGCGGCGGCATGCAGGAAGAAACCACGGCGCTGGGCGTGCCCTGCGTGACCATTCGCGAAAACACCGAGCGACCGGTGACGGTCGACGAAGGCACCAACGTGCTGGCCGGCACCGACCCCGAACGCGTGATTGCGTTGGCCCGCGAAGCGATGGCCGGACGCAGCAAGCGCGGCCGACGCCCCGCGCTGTGGGACGGCCACGCGGCGCAGCGCATCGTCGACATCCTGGCGCGCGAGTTGACATGACGGCAGCCGCGGGGCGCATCGAGCTGATGGGTTGCCTGGTCGACAACCTGACGCTGGAAGAAACGCTGGGCAAGGTCGAAGGCTTCATTGACTCGGGCCTGCCGCACCAGCACGTGGTGGTCAACGTCGACAAGCTGGTGAAGGCACGCGGCGACGCCGACCTGCGCCGCATCATCAATGGCTGCGCGCTCATCAATGCCGACGGCATGCCGGTGGTGTGGGCTTCGCGCCTGCTGGGCACGCCGCTGAAGGAGCGGGTCGCAGGCGTGGACTTGTTCGAGTCTTTGATGCAGCGCTCGGCAGCCAAAGGCTGGCGTGTGTTTTTGCTGGGCGCACGTGAAGAAATCGTGGCCCAGGTGAAGATGCAGTACATGGCCAAATACCCGGGGTTGACGATCGCCGGCCACCGCAGCGGCTACTGGAAGCCCGAGGAAGAAGCGGGTGTGGTGGCGCAAATCCAGCAGGCCCGTGCCGACATACTTTTCGTCGCCATCAGCTCGCCCAAGAAAGAACAATTCCTGGGCCGCTACCAGGCGCAGATGAAAGTGCCGTTTGCGATGGGCGTGGGCGGCAGCTTCGATGTGGCGGCGGGCAAGGTCAAGCGCGCGCCGGTGTGGATGCAGCGCACCGGCTTCGAGTGGTTCTATCGGTTTTTGCAAGAGCCCAGGCGCATGTTCCGCCGCTATTTCATCGACGACATGGCGTTTTTCGGCATGCTGGCGCGTGAGTGGCTGCGGCGTTGAGCACCGCGCTGTGATTTCAAGAATTTCAATTGAGGAATGATGTGATGACGACGATTGCTGTGGTCGGTTTGGGTTACGTGGGACTGCCGCTGGCGGTCGAGTTCGGCAAGAAATACAAGACCATCGGCTTCGACCTGTCGGTGGAAAAGGTGGCCTCTTATGGCCGTCATGTCGACCCGACCGGCGAGGTCTCGACCGACGACCTGAAGGCCGCGAAGCAGCTCACCTGCAGCACCGATCCGGCGTCGCTGGCCGAGGCCGACTTCATCGTGGTGGCCGTGCCCACGCCGGTGGACCAAGCGCACCAGCCCGACTTCACGCCATTGGTAAAAAGCTCCGAGAGCATCGGGCGGCACCTCAAGCGCGGTGCCATCGTGGTGTACGAGTCGACGGTGTACCCGGGTGCCACCGAAGAGATTTGCGTGCCCATTCTGGAGCGCATGTCGGGCCTGAAATGGAAGCAGGATTTCTTCGTCGGCTACAGCCCCGAGCGCATCAACCCCGGCGACAAGGAGCGCACCGTCACCAAGATCGTCAAGGTAGTGTCGGGCGACACGCCCGAGACGCTGGCCGAAGTCACGCGGATCTACGGCTCGGTCATCACGGCCGGCGTGTACCCGGCCAGTTGCATCAAGGTGGCCGAGGCCGCCAAGGTGATCGAGAACACCCAGCGCGACCTGAACATCGCGTTGATGAACGAGCTGTCGATGATCTTCCACCGCATCGGCATCGACACGCTCGAAGTGCTCAAGGCCGCCGGCACCAAGTGGAACTTCCTGCCGTTTCGCCCGGGCCTGGTGGGCGGCCACTGCATCGGCGTCGACCCGTACTACCTGACCCACAAGGCCGACATGCTGGGCTACCACCCGCAGGTGATTCTGGCGGGCCGTCGCATCAATGACGGCATGGGCAAGTACGTGGCCGAGCAAACCATCAAGCAGATGGTGGCTTGCGGTCGACCGGTGAAGGGCGCCGACGTGGTGGTGCTCGGCATGACGTTCAAGGAAAACTGCCCCGACCTGCGCAACAGCAAGGTCATCGACATCATCAACGAGTTGCGCACCTACGGCGTCAATGTCCATGTGCACGATCCGCTGGCGAACTCGGCCGAATGCGAGCACGAGTACGGATTGCCGTTGACCCGCTGGGAAGACCTGCCCGTCGCGCAAGCCATGATCGCGGCGGTCGCGCATCGCGAATACGCGGACATGGGGTTGGCGAAGATCGCTGTGAAGGTGGTCGCTGGCGGTGTGATTGCCGACGTCAAGTCGACCTACGAGCCCGCCGACATCACCGCGCTCGGCTTGCGCGGCTGGCGCTTGTGAGCCGGTTTGGGTGACGACTACTGCACGCCGTTGACGGCGCTGCGCGCCGACCTGAAGCGGGCCGCCGCCAAGCTCGGTGGGTCGCGGCTCAGGCGGTTTTTCGATTGCTTGCGCTCGCCAGGCGTGCACGCGGTGACGGTGCTTCGGTTCGGGCAGTGGGCGCAGCGCCTGCCCGCGCCGCTTCGTTGGCCGCTGGGCGTGGTCTACGTCGTGCTGAACGGTTCGGTCAAGATTCTCTGGGGCATCGAGATCCCGCGTCAAACCAGGATCGGCCCCGGCTTGTACATCGGCCATTTCGGCGGCATCGTCGTCTCCGGCCTTGCGCAGATCGGTCGCAATTGCAGCCTGTCGCAGGGCGTCACCATCGGGGCCGCCGGGGTCGGTGAGCGGGCCGGGGCCCCGGTGATCGGGGACGACGTTTACCTCGCGCCGGGTGCCAAGGTCTTCGGCGCGATCCGCATCGGGCACAACGTGAAGATCGGTGCCAACGCCGTCGTTCACAAAGACCTGCCCGACAACGCCGTCGCCGCGCTGGTGCCCGGCTTCACCATCGTGTCGATGAAGGGCAACCGACCCGTCGATGCCTCGGACGCAGGCGACGGCGCTTAAAGCGGCGTAGCGGCGCAGCGGCACAGCGCGAGACGGCCTGCCTCAGGTGCCGCCGAACCCCTCGGGATTCAGGCTCTGCCAGCGCCAACTGTCGGCGCACATCGCGTCCAGGTTGCGCTTCGCCGACCAGCCGAGCAGCGCGTGGGCGAGGCTCGGGTCGGCGTAGCAACTGGCCACATCGCCGGGGCGGCGTGCCACGATCTCGATCGGCACACGGCGCCCGCTGGCCTGCTCGAAAGCGCGGGCCACTTCGAGCACGCTGTGGCCGCGCCCGGTGCCCAGGTTGACGGTGAACAAACCGGCCGGTGTGTCGAACAGGCGGTTCAATGCGGCCACATGCCCGTCGGCCAGGTCGAGCACGTGGATGTAGTCGCGCACGCCGGTGCCGTCGACGGTGTCGTAGTCGCCGCCGAAGACCCGCAAGCTGGCACGTTTGCCCACCGCCACCTGGGCCACATAGGGCATCAGGTTGTTCGGCACGCCGCGCGGGTCTTCGCAGATCAGGCCGCTTTCGTGCGCGCCCGCCGGGTTGAAGTAGCGCAGGTTGGCGATCGCCCAGCGCGGGTCGGCAAGCTGCAGGTCGCGCAGAATGTTTTCGCCCATCAGTTTGGTCGT
The DNA here is from genome assembly GCA_043749975.1 of Burkholderiales bacterium. Classification (GTDB taxonomy): domain Bacteria; phylum Pseudomonadota; class Gammaproteobacteria; order Burkholderiales; family Burkholderiaceae_C; genus JANYJJ01. Next base: position 22,932 of record JAYVCL010000126.1, on the reverse strand, counting down.
GCCGTAGGGGTTGGTGCTGGACACGGGCGCGTCTTCGCGCAGGGGCAGATGCTGCGGCGTGCCGTAGACGGTGGCGCTGGAACTGAACACCAGCGTTTTGCAGGCGTGATGTTGCATGGCTTCGCACAACGTGAGCAATCCGCCCAGGTTGTTGCGGTAGTAGGCGAGCGGCTTTTGCACGCTTTCAGCCACTGCCTTGAAGGCCGCGAAGTGCACCACCGCGTCGATTCCGTGCTGCGAGAAAACGGCCTTCATCGATGCCGGGTCGCAGACATCGAATTGCTCGAACACCGGCACCTCGCCGCTCAGTGTCTTGAGCCGGTTCAAGACCTCGGGAGAACTGTTCGAGAAGTTGTCGACACCCACCACCTTGAATCCGGCGGCCTGCAGCGCGAGCCAGGTGTGCGAGGCGATGTAGCCGGCCGCACCGGTCAGCAGGACCGTGCGCCGTGTCATCGCAGCAGGTACTTGGCCAGGCAGCCGACGCTGTTGACGCCGTAGGTGCTGGAAAGCGCCGAGCTGGTGCGGCGATCTTCGCGCGCGGCATTGCAAGCCAGAGACAGGTTGCGCAGCGGCGCGTAGCTGGCGCCGAGGGCAACGCTGCTGACGGTGTCGGAACCAGTGTTGCCGGTGGCTGCCCCGCCGTTGCTGAGCGTGAGCGTGTCCACCAGCGAGCGCTGACTGACGCGCACCGTGGCGTTGAGTTGGATTTTCGCCGTGGCTTCGTAGTTGGCCGAGAGTTGGGCGGCGGTGGACAGGCGGCTGTTGTCGGCCACGACGCGGGTCGGCGCGCCGTTGGTGTCGAACAGGGTGAGGAAACTGTTCTCGACACCGGTGTCGCGCGAAACGAGCGCTGCGAAGCGCAATTTGCCGCCCGGGTTGTGATCGATCGACAGCGAACCGGTGACGCCGCTGAAGTCGCGCTGGGTGGACACGCTGTGTGTTTCACGCCCGAAGCTGACGCGAGCGGACAGTGACGTTGCGCCGGTGGGCGTCCAGTTGGAGGTCAGGTCGAAGTCACGTCGGTCGAGTGTGTCGGCCTCGAAACCGCCGCCCGTGCCAACCTGAAAATGCGGATAGCGGCCGCGCGTCAGGCGCAGCGAACCGCCCACGTCGAGCGCGCCGCTGAAGCGGTAGCGAAGCCCCAGGTTGCCGGAGTCTTGTTCGAACTGCTGCGCGTCGTAGGCGGGTGCCGAGTAGTCGACCGTGCGGTGCGAGTAGCCGCCAGTGAACGACAAAATCGTGACGCCGCCGAGCACGGCCTGGGTCAGGAACTGCTGTGTTTTCTGAATGTTGCGACCGGTGATCTGAAGCGTGTTGGGTGTGCCGTAGTTGGCCAGGTTTTGATTCGCGAAGTAGCTCACTGTGCCCGAAAGCCGGTTGATCGTGGCCCAGTCGAGCGCAGCGTTCAAACCGTAGCCCGTGTTGTTGAGATCGGGGTTGTTGGAGAAGCGGCTGGTTTGCAGCGTGCCGTCGACGCGCAGCCGTTGGCGGCCAAAAGGCTGATCGATGCCGGCCAGCAGGGCGGTGCTCGAGATCGTGTCGCTGCGGCTGGCTTGCGAATCGCTGACCCGAAACAGATTCGAGTTGCGGCTGAACTCCTGGCTGGCCCCGATGTAGTACGGACTGGTTTCAGCCAGGGCAGACGGGCTGCTGACAAGCGCGAGCGCAAACACCACGGCCAGTGACAGTGACAGCGACGGCAGCGGCACCGATGCGGGCCCATGGATCGGCCAGTTGCCGAGGGTGGTCCGGGGTGTGAAGGCGAGTGTCATGCGAAGGCTCCAGGTTCATGCCGGTGATGTCCGAGGCGTTGCCCGGGCACCCGGCGAGTCAGTACGCGTTGCGATCGAAGAAGACCAGGCGCACGGTGCGGATGATGATCTGCAGATCGAGCCCGAGCGACCAGTTGCGCAGGTACTCCAGATCGTATTCGACGCGGGCCTGCATTTTTTCGATGGTGTCGGTTTCACCACGGTGGCCGTTGACTTGCGCCCAGCCGGTGATGCCGGGCTTGACCTTGTGGCGCACCATGTAGGCCTTGATGAGTTGGCGGAACTGCTCGTTGTGGGCCACCGCATGCGGGCGTGGGCCGACGATGCTCATGCGGCCTTGCAGCACGTTGATGAACTGCGGCAGTTCGTCCAGCGAGGTGCGCCGAATGAAGGCGCCGAAAGGCGTCACGCGCGCGTCGTGCTTGGTGGCTTGCGGCACCACCGACCCGTTGTCCAGCGCGACCATCGAGCGGAACTTGTAGACCACGATCTCATCGCCGTCCAGGCCGTTGCGGCGTTGCTTGAAGATCACCGGGCCGGGTGAGCTGAGCTTGACACCGATGGCCACGACCAGCAGCACCGGCGAAATCAGGATCAGGATCAACAGGCTCAGCACGATGTCGCTGAGACGTTTGACCAGCTCGTTGGTGCCGGTGAACGGGGTTTCGCAAATGCCCACCACCGGCACGCCGTTCATGTCCTGCAGGCGGCCCTGGATGATGCTGATGCCGAACACGTCGGGCACGAAGAACAGCGAGGCGGTGGTGCCCTGCACCTGCTCCAGCAGCTCGACGATGCGCGGTTGCGAGCCCAGCGGCAGCGTGATGTAGACCTCGCGCACGCTGTGTTGGACGATGTAGGGAGCCACGTCCTTGAGCCCGCCGAGCCGCTTCGGCGTGGTGGCCTCGTGCACGCGGTCGTCGGTGCGGTCGTCGAAGTAACCGCTGAAGTCCAGCCCGTGGTCGCCGCCGGCAAGCAGGGCGCGCGCCACTTTCACGCCCAGCGGACCCGCGCCCACCACCACACAGGCCCGGCGCGCCTCGGCCCGCGCCGAGCGCCATTGAATCACTTTCTTGCCGATCCACACCGCGACCCACTGCAGCACGGGTGTCGCGATGAACCACAAGATCAACGCCTGTTCGTCGAAGTAGCCGACGCTGCGCGTGGCGTAGGCGCACAGCACCAGGATGCCGACCAGCATCACCCACGACGACGCGATGTCGACGCCGGCCGCAATCAGGTTGTCGACGAAACGGTTGCGCCCAGGAAAGGTCAGCGCGAACAGCAGCAGGCTCAAGATCAGCTCGGGGCGGCTGACCGGCTCGCCGACATACCAGTTGGCGATCAGGAAGATGAAAACCGTGATTGCGGGTTCGAGAAACGCCGCCACCAGCGAGGTCACCGATTGCGGTGCGCTGTAGAAAGTTCGCTTGAAGGTTCGGTTCTCAAACATCGGTCGGGCGCGTGCGTGTGGGTCTGTGCGCAGGCCATGCAGGCCGCGTGCCCGCAGCCCACAGGCGCTCGATACGCTTGCTGCCAGACCTGCCCCTGCCGAACTTCCTGCCGAACTACCGGGGCCAGATGCTCGGCGCTGTAGGCACCTTTGCTGTTGGACCATCGGTGCTGATTCTGACCCAGAAACCACACCTCACGGGGCCGCTGGTAAGCGGAACGAACAGCGCGGCGTGCCTACAATTCGGGCATGAGCAACGTTTTTCAGCAACTCTTCGTTCCCGCGGCCACGCAGCGGATCATCCTGTTGATAAACCACGTTCTGAGATCTGAAGATGTGGCCATGGCGCGCTTGCGGCCACACGCTGGCCGTAGCATTCGCTTGCAGTTTCAGGGCTGGCCCGCCCTGTTGCCTGCGCTGCCCGCGCTGGTGGTGCTGATCACGCCGGCAGGCCTGTTGGAGTGGTGTGGCGACCAGGCGCGCACCGATGCCGATCTGACGCTCGACATGGAAGCGTCGAACCCGGCGCTGGAGTTGGCGCGCAGCCTGGCCGGCCAGGCCCCGCGCATTCGCGTCTCGGGCGACGCGGGCCTGGCCACCGACATGAGCTGGATCACCGAGAACCTGAAATGGGACGTGCAGGACGACTTGGCCGCCGTCGTCGGGCCGGCTGCCGCGCATGAGATGGCACGCGTGGGCCGGGGGCTTGCGGGTGCATTGCGTGGGGTGATCGGGCTGGTGCTGCGCCAACGCCCAGGTGACGCAGACGCCGCCGCTCGATGAGGCACCTCGCGCGCCTGGTCTTCATCGTCTACACGGTGCTGCGCTTCGGCCTGGACGAGCTGGCGCTGTCGAGTTTCAGGCAACGCTGGGTGCGCCTGCTGGTGCGCTGCATGACACTGGGGCGCCGGCTCGATGCACCGCGCGGCGTTCGCATTCGCATGGCGCTCGAGCGGCTCGGCCCGATCTTCGTCAAGTTCGGCCAGGTGCTGTCGACCCGGCGTGATTTGCTGCCCGCCGACCTGGCCGACGAACTGGCCCAGTTGCAAGACAACGTGCCGCCGTTTCCGGCGGCCCAGGCGCGCGCGTTGATCGAGAAAGCCTACGGCAGAAGCATCGAACAGATATTTGCCAGCTTCGAAGCCGAGCCGGTGGCCAGCGCTTCCATCGCGCAGGTGCACTTCGCCACGCTGCAAGACGGGCGCGAGGTGGCCGTCAAGGTGCTGCGCCCCGGCATGCTGGCCGTCATCGACGACGACATGGCGCTGCTGCGCACGCTGGCGCGCTGGGTCGAGCGGCTTTCGGCCGACGGCAAACGCCTGAAGCCGCGCGAAGTGGTGGCCGAGTTCGACAACTACCTGCACGACGAACTCGACCTGGTGCGCGAAGCTTCCAACGCAGCGCAACTTCGCCGCAACATGGCCGGGTTGAACCTGTTGATGATTCCGGAAATGCACTGGGACCTGTGCACCCAGGGGGTGATCGTGATGGAGCGCATGAAGGGCATGCCGATCAGCAGCGCGCAGCGCCTGCGCGAGGCGGGGGTGGACATCCCGAAGCTGGCCCGCGACGGCGTGACGATCTTTTTCACGCAGGTCTTTCGCGACGGCTTTTTTCATGCCGACATGCACCCCGGCAACATCCAGGTCAGCGTGGCCCCGGCCACGTTCGGGCGCTACATCGCACTCGACTTCGGCATCGTCGGCACGTTGACCGAGTTCGACAAGGAATACCTGGCGCAGAACTTCATCGCCTTCTTTCGCCGCGACTACAAGCGGGTGGCCGAGTTGCACGTTGAGTCGGGATGGGTGCCGGCCACCACCCGCGTCGATGAACTGGAGGGCGCGATTCGCGCCGTCTGCGAACCGCACTTCGACCGACCGCTGAAAGACATCTCGCTGGGCCAGGTGCTGTTGCGCCTGTTCCAGACTTCGCGCCGCTTCAATGTCGAAATCCAGCCGCAACTGGTCTTGCTTCAAAAGACTTTGCTGAACGTCGAAGGCCTGGGCCGTCAGCTCGACCCCGAGCTGGACCTGTGGGCCACCGCCAAACCATTTCTCGAGCGCTGGATGAACGAACAAGTGGGCTGGCGTGGCCTCGTCGAGCGGCTGAAGAACGAAGCCCCGCGCTACGTTCAGTTGCTGCCCGAACTGCCACGTTTGCTGCACCAGGCGCTGCAACCCCGGCACAGCGCGCAGACACGCGCTCTTGAGGCGCTGTTGCTCGAGCAGCGGCGCACCAACCGCTTGATGCAGGGCCTTGTCTACGCCGGCATCGGCTTCGTGCTGGGCGTGCTGTTGATGCAGATGCTGCCGCACTGGGCACGCTGACCGGAGGCCCGTGCCAGGCGCGGGTCGCCGCCGTATAATTCGAGGTTTTCCTTTTTGAATCAAGGGCTTAGCCATGCCGATCTACGCTTACCGCTGCGAATCGTGCGGCCACGCGAAAGACGTGCTGCGAAAAATCTCCGATCCGCTGCTCATCGTGTGCCCGAGTTGCGGTGCTGAAAGCTTCAAGAAGCAGCTCACGTCCGCCGGCTTTCAGCTCAAGGGCTCCGGCTGGTACGTGACCGATTTTCGCGGTGGCGCCAATGCCGCGGGGGCGCCCGCAGAGACTGGTGCGTCAGGTGCAGAAGCGGGCAAAGACGGCGCGCCGGCAACGCAAACACCCGCCGACAAGCCGTCTGACAAGTCTTCCGGCAAGCCCGCAGTCACGCCCGCAGCCACCGAGACCCCCGCGAAGGCGGCTCCGGCAGCCGCGCCAGCCAGCGCGCCTGCTGCCGGCAAATGAACGCCTGACTGCGCGAAGAACGCCTTGAAAAAATACCTTCTCACGGGGCTGCTGGTGTGGCTGCCGCTGGCCATCACCATCTGGGTGTTGCACAGCGTTCTCGGCCTGCTCGACGGTGTGTTCGGGGCCGTGCTGTCGGGCAGCCAGGCGGTGCTGCCGCACGCGGCGCGCCCGGCGATCGACATGCTGCGCCAGATTCCGGGCCTGAGCGTGATCGTGATGGTGGCCGGCTTGCTGCTGACGGGCATTTTCGCCGCCAACATCGTCGGCCAGTGGTGGCTGCGCCAGGGCAGCCGCCTGTTGAATCACATTCCGATCGTCAAGTCGATCTACAGCTCGGTCAAGCAGGTGTCGGACACCTTGTTTTCCAGCAACGGGAATGCCTTTCGCGAGGCGGTGTTGGTGCAGTACCCGCGGCCCGGCTCGTGGACCATTGCCTTCGTCACCGGCAAGCCCGGCGGTGAAGCCGCCAGCCACCTGGTGGGCGATTACCTGAGCCTGTACGTGCCCACCACGCCCAACCCCACGTCGGGATTCTTCCTGATGGTGCCGCGGGCCGACGTGGTCGGGCTGTCGATGAGCGTGGACGAAGCGCTGAAGTACGTTATTTCCATGGGCGTGGTGGCACCGCCGCCGACGTACGCGCCGAGCCTCGACAGCGCGCCGCGAAATCAGCCCGGTTGAGCGCGCGGCGAGCGCTCGACCGACGCAGGCTGCAACGCGGCCCGCCAGCGCCCCATCTGCTGCGACTGCCGCTCGCATGCGCCGCAGCGACCCAGACAGCGACCAAGACAGCGACCAAGACATAGGAGTGATTTCATGCGAACAACTTACTGCGGCCTCGTCAGCGAAGCCTTGATGGACCAGAGCGTGACCTTGATGGGCTGGGCACACCGCCGCCGCGACCATGGCGGCGTGATCTTCATCGACCTGCGCGACCGTGAAGGCCTGGTGCAGATCGTTTGCGACCCCGACCGGGCCGAGATGTTCAAGGTCGCCGAAGGCGTGCGCAACGAGTTCTGCCTGAAGGTGGTCGGCAAGGTGCGAGCGCGCCCGGCCGGCACCGCCAACGCCCACCTCACCAGCGGCAAGATCGAGGTGCTGTGCCTGGAACTCGAAGTGCTGAACGTCAGCGTCACGCCGCCGTTTCAGATCGACGACGAGAACCTGTCCGAGACCACGCGCCTGACGCACCGCGTGCTCGACCTGCGCCGCCCGCAGATGCAGAAGAACCTGATGCTGCGCTACCGCGTGGCGATGGAGGTGCGCAAGTTTCTCGACGCCAACGGCTTCATCGACATCGAGACGCCGATGCTGACCAAGAGCACGCCCGAAGGCGCGCGCGACTACCTGGTGCCCAGCCGCGTGAACGAGGGCATGTTCTTCGCGCTGCCGCAGTCGCCGCAGTTGTTCAAGCAGTTGCTGATGGTGGCGGGCTTCGATCGCTACTACCAGATCACCAAGTGTTTTCGCGATGAAGATTTGCGTGCCGACCGGCAGCCTGAGTTCACCCAGATCGACATCGAGACCAGCTTCCTGACCGAGGAAGAAATCCGCACCATGTTCGAGGGCATGATTCGCACCGTGTTCAAGAACACCATCGGTGTCGAGCTGCCCGACTACCCGGTGATGAAGTACGCCGAAGCCATGCACCGCTTCGGTTCCGACAAGCCCGACCTGCGCGTGAAGCTGGAGTTCACCGAACTCACCGACGTGATGGCCACGGTCGACTTCACGGTCTTCAGCACCCCGGCCACGACCCAGGGTGGCCGCGTGGTGGCGCTGCGCGTGCCGCAGGGCAGCGAGATGAGCCGCGGCGAGATCGACGCCTACACCGAGTTCGTGAAAATCTACGGTGCCAAGGGCTTGGCCTGGATCAAGGTCAACGACCTGGCCAAGGGCCGTGAAGGCCTGCAAAGCCCCATCGTCAAAAACCTGCATGACGCGGCGATCGCCGACATCCTCACCCGCACCGGCGCGCAGAGCGGCGACCTGATCTTTTTCGGTGCCGACAAGGCCAAGGTCGTCAACGACGCCATCGGTGCCTTGCGCGTCAAGGTCGGCCACAGCGAATTCGGCAAGGCGCGCGCTCTGTTCGAGGATGTGTGGGCGCCGCTGTGGGTGGTCGACTTTCCGATGTTTGAACACGACGAAGCCGGCCAGCGCTGGAACGCGGTGCACCACCCCTTCACCGCGCCGAAAGACGGCCATGAAAACCTGATGGACAGCGACCCGGGCCAGTGCATCTCGAAGGCCTACGACATGGTGCTCAACGGCTGGGAAATGGGCGGCGGCTCGGTGCGCATTCACCGTGCCGAGATTCAGAGCAAGGTTTTCAACGCCCTCAAGATCGGCCCCGAAGAAGCGCAAGAAAAATTCGGCTTCCTCCTCGACGCCTTGCAGTACGGCGCACCGCCGCACGGCGGCCTGGCCTTCGGCCTGGACCGACTGGTCACGATGATGACGCACGCCGAGAGCATCCGCGACGTGATCGCCTTCCCGAAGACGCAGCGCGCCCAGTGCCTGCTCACCGGCGCGCCATCTGCGGTCGACGAGAAGCAGTTGCGCGAACTGCATATTCGGTTGCGCAACGCGCAGGGCGCGGCGGTGTGATTGGCTAGACTAGTTACTCCCATCGATCAGGAGTGGCCATGAACGTGACAGCGACCGAAGCCAAGAACCGGCTCGGGCAGGTGCTCGAGCAGGCACAGAGCCGACCTGACTTCATCGACAAAGCGGGCCGGCGCCACAGCGTGTTCGCGTCCGTGAGTCACTGCGAGGCGCTGCTGAAGGCGTGCCAGCCGATGCCGTGCTGAGTGGCGTTTGAGATCCATGGCGTCGCCCCGGCTTGCGAAGATCCCCGAGTCCGTCCTCGTCGTCATCCACACGCACGACCGGCAAGTGCTGTTGATCGAGCGCGCCGACCGGCCCGGGTTCTGGCAAAGCGTCACCGGCTCCAAAGACGCCCTCGATGAGCCCACGGTGCAGACCGCGATTCGTGAAGTCGCTGAGGAAACCGGCATCACTGTGGGCTCGCCGATGCTGCCGCTGGCCAACTTGCGCGACTGGCAGTTGCGCAACATTTACGAGATCTACGCCACCTGGCGGCACCGCTATGCGCCCGGCGTGACGCACAACACCGAGCACGTGTTCGGCCTGCGTGTGCCGCGCGATGTGGCCGTCACGCTGTCGCCGCGCGAGCACCTGCGCTTCGAGTGGCTGCCGATGTACCAGGCGGCGCAGCGCTGCTTCTCACCCTCCAACGCCGAAGCGATTCTTCGGCTTCCTCACTTCATCTGACCCACCCACCATGCGGCACAGCCTGAACACCCTGCACCCGACCGATGTGCTGCGCGTGGCCACCTACAACATCCACAAGGGCGTGCGCGGTGTGGGTCCGCGCAAGCGGCTGGAGATTCACAACCTGGTGCTGGGCATCGAGGCGCTCGATGCCGACCTGGTGTTCTTGCAAGAGGTGCGCCTGAACAACCACGCCGAGGCGCGCCAGTTCACCGACACCCACCGCGGCTGGCCCGGCATGCCGCAGGCCGAGTTCCTGGCACCCGAGGGCTACGAGGTGGCCTACCGCAGCAACGCCATCACGCGCAACGGCGAGCATGGCAATGCGCTGTTGTCGCGCTGGCCGCTGGGCGACCCGGGCCACCACGATGTGTCCGACCACCGCTTCGAGCAGCGCGGCTTGCTGCACGTGCCGGTGCAGTGGAACGGCAGCATCGTGCACGCCGTGGTGGCCCACCTGGGCTTGATGCATTCGGGCCGGGTGCGGCAGATCGAGCGCATCGCCGCCTTCATCGCCGCCGAGGTGCCGCAAGGTGAGCATGTGGTGCTGGCCGGCGACTTCAACGACTGGGGCGAGAAGCTCGACGCACCCATCCGCAGCATGGGCCTGACACGCGCCTTCAGCCGCAGCAGCGCGGCACCGCGCACCTTCCCGTCGCGCGTGCCCGTGTTCTCGCTCGACCGCATCTACACGCGCGGCCTGCACTGCACGTCCACGATGGTGCCGCGCGGGCCGGCGTGGGCACGCATGTCCGACCACCTGCCGCTGGTGGCCGAGTTCGCGCTGGATTGAGCCCATGTCGGCTGCTGATCCGCCAGACGACCTGAGCCTGCAGGAGCAGTTGTGGCGAGGCCTGCCGCGCCCGGTGTTCAGCGGCGGCAATCAGGTTCAGTTGCTGCGCGGTGGCGACAGGCTGTTTCCGGCCATGGTGCGGGCCATCGACCAGGCTCGCCATGAAGTCTGGCTGGCCACCTACATTTTTCATGACGATCCCGGTGCCGACACGGTCGCGCAGGCGCTGATCGCCGCAGCCCGGCGCGGCGTGCAGGTCAGGGTGGTGCTGGACGGCTTCGGCTGCATGGCAGCCATGCCTCGACTGACGGAACTGCTGGTGCCGGCCGGTATTCAGTTGACCATCTTTCGCCCCTTGCAGCGCTGGTGGAACTGGCTCCAGCCGGGGCAGTTGCGGCGCTTGCATCAGAAGCTGTGCGTGGTCGACGGCAAGCTCGGTTTCGTCGGCGGCATCAACTTGCTCGACGACCGCGTGGACATCAACCACGGCCCCACCGACGAGCCGCGGCTCGACTTCGCGGTGCAATTGCGCGGGCCCGCCGTGGCCCCGGTGGAGCAGACGATTCGCGCACTGTGGACGCGCGCCAAACTGGGTCGCGACTTCAAGGAAGAGGTGGCCTCGATCGCCCGCACCGCGCAGCCGCTGGCGCGCGTGAAGCAACTGATCCGCCGCCTGCGCATGCCGCGTGGCCGCGATTTGCACATCAGCAGCGGGGCCTTGCAGCCGATGCAGGCGGCCTTCGTGCTGCGCGACAACTTTCGCCAGCGCCGCACCATCGAGCGCAGCTACATCGACGCCATTCGCGGTGCGCGCACACGCGTCGATCTGATGTCGGCTTACTTCTACCCCGGGCGCGAATTCAGGCGCGCCTTGCGCCATGCCGCCAAGCGCGGCGTGACGGTGCGGCTGCTGCTGCAAGGCAAGCTCGACTACCGGCTCGCCGGCCTGGCAGCGCGGGCTCTGTACGACGAAATGCTGGGCCGCGGTGTGCAGATCTTCGAGTACACGCCGGCCTACCTGCATGCCAAGGTGGGGCTGGTGGACGACAACTGGGCCACCGTGGGCAGCTCCAACATCGACCCGCTGTCGCTGCTGCTGAATCTGGAGGCCAACGTGGTGGTGCGCGACGCCGGCTTCAGCGCCGAGCTGTCGGCCGAGTTCGACGCTGCCGTGGCCGCGTCGACCGCGATCGACCCCAAGCAGCTCTATCGCTCGGGTGTGCTCGGCGCCGTGCGGCGCGGCTTCGTGGCCTGGTGCGCGCACGTGTACTTGCGGCTCGCCGGCGCCACCGGGCGCTATTGACCCTGAGGTGGAATGAACGTGCAGCCGAGTGAGCTGGCCGCAGGTCGCCAGGACGATCCGGGCGATCGCGACGATCTGATCGTGCTGCGACCCGAGGGCCTGTACTGCCCGACGGGCGATTTCTACATCGATCCCTGGCGACCGGTGCAGCGGGCCGTCATCACCCACGCTCATGCCGACCATTCGCGCAGCGGCCACGCGCACTACCTGGCCGCCGCACCGGCCCAAGGCGTGATGCGCGCGCGGCTGGGCCACATCGACCTGCAAGCGCTGCCTTATGGCCAGGTCATCGACCACTTCGGGGTGCGCGTCAGCCTGCACCCTGCGGGCCACGTGCTGGGCTCGGCGCAGGTGCGGCTCGAACACGGCGGCCGCGTGTGGGTCGCGTCGGGCGACTACTTCGTGACCGGGCACGACGCCGACTCGCGCGAAGACAACCTGACCTGCGATGCCTTCGAGCCGGTGCGCTGCGACTGCTTCATCACCGAGAGCACCTTCGGCCTGCCGATCTACCGCTGGCAGCCGCAGCGCGACATCTTCGACGACATCAACCAATGGTGGCGCGCCAACGCCGACGCGGGCCGCGCCAGCCTGCTGCTGGGCTACAGCTTCGGCAAGGCGCAGCGCATCCTGGCGGGGGTCGACCCGGGCATCGGCCCGATCGTCGTGCACGGCGCGGTGGAGCCGCTGAACCGTGCCTATCGCGAGGCCGGCGTGCACCTGCCGGCCACGCAACTGATCACCGAGGTGAGCGACCCGGCCAGCCTGCGGCGCGCCTTCGCCATTGCGCCGCCGGCCGTGCAGGGCAGCGCCTGGGCGAAGCGGTTCGACGCGCCCGGGCTGCCCGCCAGCGACGCCTTCGCCAGCGGCTGGATGCAACTGCGCGGCGCGCGCCGCCGGCGTGCGGTGGACCGCGGCTTCGTGCTCAGCGACCACGCCGACTGGCCCGGCCTGCAGCGCGCCATCAAGGCCAGCGGGGCCGAGCGCGTGATCGTGACCCACGGCTACGAAGCGGTGATGGTGCGCTGGCTGCAACAACAGGGTTTGCAGGCCGGTTCGTTCAAGACCGAGTACGGTGACGACCGGCTCGACGCGCAAGAGCCTGCGGGCGCCGACACGGCTGCCTCGTGAAGCAATTCGCGCTGCTCTTCAACGCGCTGGACGGCAGCACCGCCACCAGCGCCAAGGTCGACGCGCTGAAGCGCTACTTCGCGCTGGCCGCACCTGCCGACGCGGCCTGGGCGGTGTACTTCCTGGCCGGCGGCAAGCCGCGCCAGGTGGTGCCCACCGGCACGCTGCGGCAGTTGGCGTGCCAGCGTGCCGGGCTGCCCGAATGGCTGTTCGAGGAAAGCTACCAGGCCGTCGGCGACCTGGCCGAAACCATTGCCCACGTGCTGCCCGCGCCCGCCACGCGCAGCGATGTCGGGCTGGCCGCGTGGGTCGAGCAGCGGCTGCTGCCTTTGCGCGACGCCGCGCCCGACGCGCAAGCGCAGCGCATCCTGGCGTACTGGGACGAGCTCGACAGCACCGAGCGCTTCTTGCTCGTCAAGCTGATCGGCGGCGGTTTTCGGGTGGGTGTGAGCAAGCTGCTGGTGCAGCGCGCGCTGGCCGAGCAGGCCGGCGTCGACACCAAGGTGATGGCGCAACGCATGATGGGATACACCGACAAGCAGGCCCGCCCCGATGCGCAAAGCTACTTGCGCCTGGTCTCGCAAGACACCTCGCTCGACCATGATTCGGCTCAGCCGTTTCCGTTTTTTCTGGCGCATGCGGTGCAGGGCAGCGCCGCGCAGTTCGACACCACGCTCGGGCCGCCGAGCGACTGGCTGGTCGAGTGGAAGTACGACGGTATCCGGGCCCAGGTGGTGCGCCGCGCCGGCCAGGTGTGGGTCTGGTCGCGCGGTGAAGAGCTGGTCACCGATCGCTTTCCCGAGGTCGTGGCATTGGCGCAAAACTTGCCCGACGGCAGCGTGCTCGACGGCGAGATTCTGGTCTGGAAAGATGCGCGCCCTGCGCCGTTCAACCTGCTGCAACAACGCATCGGCCGCAAGACGCTGACCAAGAAGGTGCTGGCCGATGCGCCTGTCATCTTCATGGCCTACGACCTGCTGGAGTGGCAAGGCGTCGACCTGCGCGAATGGCCGCAGGCACGCCGCCGCAGCACGCTGGAGGCGGTGTCGGCTGCGCATGCGCTGCCGCTGTCGCCGCTGCAAACCGGTGCGTCGTGGGCCGAGCTGGCGCTGCTGCGCAGCGAGGCGCGCGCCCGCGGTGTCGAAGGCTTCATGCTCAAGCAGCGCGATTCGCGCTATGGCCGCGGCCGCACCAAGAGCGACGGCACCTGGTGGAAGTGGAAGATCGACCCGCTGACGGTCGATGCCGTGCTGATCTATGCGCAGGCCGGCCATGGCCGCCGCGCCAGCGTCTACACCGACTACACCTTCGCGGTGTGGAGCCGCCCGCCCGTCGATGCCGCCGAAGCGCAGGCCGTGGTCGATGCCATTGCCGCACGCCAACCGGCAATCGCCGGCGCCTTGCAATTGGTGGCGTTCGCGAAAGCGTATTCCGGTCTGACCGACGATGAGTTCAAGACCATCGACCGCGCGATACGCCAGACCACGCTGGAAAAATTCGGCCCCGTGCGCAGCGTGAAACCCTCACTCGTTTTCGAGCTGGGTTTCGAAGGCATCAACTGCAGCCCGCGCCACAAAAGCGGCATCGCCGTGCGCTTCCCGCGCATGCTGCGCATTCGGGGCGACAAGCCGCTGCATGAGGCGGATTCATTGCAGACGCTGGAAGCGTTGCTTGGTCATTCCGGGTCCGTTTCGACGTCGACGGAAATTGCTTGATCCTGCGGCAGCTTCGCCGCCCGTGCTGGCGGCCTTGAGCGGAAATGGGATCAACCAACCCACAGCGCATTCATCGCCACCTCGAAGCGCAGCGCAACCGCCGCGGCGTGTGCATGAACGCCATCGGCAATCACCCACTTCCCCGCCACCATCACATCGCGCCACAGCGGGCTGGGGCTGGAGAACACCAAGGCGTCCAGCGTTTGTGCAGCGGGGATGCCCAGCATCGCGCTGTCTCGCGGGTCGATTACCAGCGCATCGGCACGCGCACCGGGTGTCAGGCCCCAACGGGCGAATCCGGCGGCGCAGCCGCCGCCACGCTGGGCCTGCGCAAACAAGCGCTCGGCGCTGGACGCGACCCCGCGCTCGGGCGCTGCGGCCACGTTGCGCCGCTGCAGGTGCAAACGCTGGCTGTACTCGAGTGAGCGCAGTTCGTCGACCCAGGCCCGCGTCGCATGGCTGTCGGAGCCGATGCTGATCGCCACGCCGGCATCCAGCCAACCCGGCAGGTCGATCAGGCCGTCGCCCAGGTTGGCTTCGGTGCTGGGGCAGACCACCACGGCCGCACCGTGCCTGGCCACCGCGTCGATCTCGGCCCGTGTGGCATGGGTGGCGTGTACCAGGTGCCAGCGCGGGTCCGGCCTGGCCTCACGCGCCAGCCATTCAATCGGCCGCGCGCCGGTGGCCTTGATGCAGTCGTCGACCTCGGCCGTCTGCTCGGCAATGTGGATGTGCACCGGCATGTCGTCGTCACCGACCCGCCGCAACAGCTCGCCGATGGATGCGGGCGCTGCCGCGCGCAGCGAATGAATCGCCACACCTGCGTTGAGCAGCGGGCGCTGCGCGGCTTGCACGGCGCGCTGCATGGCGTGCACGGAGGCGGGCGTCGAGGCGAAGCGCCGCTGCTCGACGCGCAAGGCGGGCTGCGTAAAACCGGCGCGCTCGTAGAGCACCGGCAGCACGGTCAGGCCGATGCCCGCGTCTGCCGCAGCCTCGGCCAGCGCCCAACTGAGCCGGGCCGGGTCGGCATAAGGCTGCCCGTTTTCGGCGTGGTGCAGGTAGTGAAACTCGCACACCTGGGTGTAGCCGCCGCGCAGCAGTTCGACGTAGAGCTGAGTGGCAACGGCGTGCAGTTGCTCGGGGGTGATGCGCAACGCTACCCGGTACATGCGGTCGCGCCAGCACCAGAAGTCGTCGCTGGCTTGTTCACGCCGTTCCGCCATGCCGGCGAAGGCGCGTTGAAAGGCGTGGCTGTGGGCATTGACCAAGCCGGGCAGCAACGGGCCGGACAGCACCTGCGCATGGGCCGGCGCTGGCCCCACATCAGCGCTGATCTCGGCCCAGCAGCCGTCGCCGCCGATGTGCAGCAGCACGTGGTCGCGCCAGCCTGCGCCGCTGGTGGTGTCGTTCGCGTGCGGCAGCCACGCGCGTGGCGCCCACAACAGCGACGGGTCAAGCCGCATCGGGCCGCCAGTCGATCATCGTGCTCACCAGCTCGCGCAGCAGCGGCGTCACGGCGGCCACGCGGGGCGGGTCCAACGGGTACGGTGCCTCCTCGCGCATGTAGCAACTCCAGCATATTTCCAACTGCACCGCATGCACGCCACCCAGCGGCCGGCCGTACTGGCGCGTGATGTGCCCGCCCTTGAAGCGGCCATCGACCACCTGGGTGAACTGTGTTTGCGCTGCCAGCACGCGGGCCAGCGCCGCGCGCAAGGTGGGCGCACAACTGCTGCCGTCGGCGGTGCCGAGGTTGAGGTCGCTCAAGCGGCCTTCGAACAACCACGGCAACTCCGAGTGGATGCTGTGGCCGTCAAACAGCACCGCGTGGCCGTGCGCGCCGCGCAGGCGTTGCAGCTCGTCTTGCAGCGCCTCGTGGTAGGGGTGCCAGTACCCATTGCGGCGGCGTTCGATCTCGGCCGGGTCGGGCTGCTGGCCCTCGATGTAGAGCCCTTCGCCGGTGAAGAAGCGCGTCGGGCACAGCTCGGTGTTGTTGACGCCGGCGTACATCGGCGCGTTCTCGGGCGGGCGGTTCAGGTCGATCAGGTAGCGCGAATGAATCGGCACGATCAGGCTGGCACCCATCGCGCGCACGAAGTCGTACAGCGTGTCCAGATGCCAGTCGGTGTCTTCGACTTGCAGCGCGCGCGCCACATAGCGGTGCCGCTGGTCGGCGGGAATCAGCGTGCCCACATGCGGCAGGCTGACCAGCAGCGGCGTGCTGCCTCGGTGCAGGGTGAAGGTGTCGGTCATGGCAGATGCCTTTCAGTGCCGCTGACGATCACGCGGCGGCAGGGGTTGTGGCCGAACCCGTACGCCAGCTCGTTGGGGTGGTCGATGCCCCACACGGCGAAGTCGGCGCGTTGGCCTGCCGCCAGTGTGCCGCGATCGTTCAGGCCCAGTGCGCGCGCGGCGTTCACAGTCACGCCGCGCAGCGCTTCTTCGGGTGTCGTGCCAAACGACGTGCAGGCCATGCTCAGCATCAACAACAGCGACAGGCAGGGTGACGTGCCCGGGTTGTGGTCGCTGGCGATGGCGATCGGCACGCCGTGTTCGCGCAGCGCGGCCAGAGGTGGCAGCTTTGTTTCACGCAGAAAATAAAATGCACCCGGCAACAGCACGGCCACCGTGCCGGCGGCAGCCATGGCGCGAACGCCGGCATCGCCCAGGTGTTCGAGGTGGTCGCAAGAGAGCGCCTTGAACTCGGCTGCGAGCGCCGCGCCGCCCTGGTCGCTGAGCTGTTCGGCGTGCAGCTTCACAGGCAGCTTCAGCGCACGCGCCGCCTCGAACACGCGCCGTGTTTGCGCCGGTGTGAAACCGATGCTGTCGCAGAAGGCGTCGACCGCATCGACCAGTCCCTGTGCGTGCAACACGGGCAGCCAGGCACACACGGCATCGATGTAGTCGTCGGGGCGGCCCTCGAACTCGGGAGGCAGCGCGTGCGCGCCGAGGTAGGTGGTGCGCACGCTGACCTGCGCCTGCTCGGCCAATCGACGCGCGGTGCGCAGGCAGCGCGCTTCGCCCTGCAGGCTCAGGCCGTAGCCCGATTTGATCTCGATCGTCGTCACGCCCTCGGCCATCAGCGTGCGCAGCCGGGCGCCGGCGCTGGCCAGCAACTGCGCATCGGTGGCGGCGCGGGTGGCGGCCACGGTGAACCGAATGCCGCCCCCGGCGCGGGCGATGTCTTCGTAGCTGGCCCCTTGCAAGCGCAGCTCGAACTCGCGGGCACGCTGGCCGCCGTAGACGAGGTGCGTGTGACAGTCGATCAGCCCGGGGGTGACAACAGCCCCGCCCAGCTCGTGTTCAGCCGTGATGCGGCTTGCCAGCGCAGCGGACAGGTCGGCTTCGGCACCGACCCATTGCAGCGCATCGCCGTCGACCAGCAGCGCACCGTGTTCGATCCAGCCCCAGGGCTCGGTGCCGGCCATCGTGGCCAGGCGCGCGTTGCGCCAGAGTGTGCTCATGCTGCTGCTCCATCTGGATCGAAACCTGGGCACCAAGCGGCGATTGCACGGTCGGCTTTGGCGGTGCCGTTGCGCCAGCGCTGCGGCGCCACCGGGTCAGCCGAAATGAGCCGCACCGTCATGGCTTGAACCGCCCGTCGATCTGGTAGCGCGAGCCCGGGTGCACCAGCCGCGCCAGTGTGATCGGCACGCCACGGCTCATCGTGCGGCGCACCACGATCAGGCAGGCGTCGCCCGCAGCGATGCCCAGCAGCCTGGCCTCCTGCTCGGTCGGCGCGCTGGCCTCGATCGAGTACTGCGCCTCCCACAGCGGCGCGACTTGCAGCAGATAGTGGGTGGGCGTGGTGTGCGTGAAGTCGACGCTGAGGTAGTCGGGCGCACAGGCCGGGTTCACGTAGCGGTCTTCGCATTGCAGCGCCAGGCCGTTCTCGAAGTGCACGATCAGGGTGTGGAACACCGCAGCCCCCGTGGCCAGGCCGAGTTGCCGGGCCAGCTCGGTCGGGGCGCGCTCCTGCCGGGCCAGATGCACCTCGGCATGGTGGCGGTGGCCGCGCGCAGTGATCTCTTCGTGCAGGTCGCGGATCGTCAAGGTGGAAGCCACCTTTGCAAGATGCGCCGCGAACGTGCCCACGCCTTGCAGCCGCTCGACCAGCCCCTCGGCTTGCAGCTCGCGCAGTGCGCGCGTCACCGTCATGCGGCTGACGCCGAACTGCGCCACCAGCTCGGCGTCGGAAGGCATCAGCGTGCCGGGTGGCCAGCGCCCGGCAGAGAGTTGCTCCTTCAGAAAGTGCTTGACCCGCGCATACGGGGCCGTCGGGGGGCGCGGCCTGGTAGCGCGGCGGGCGGGGAAAAGCTCAGGGAAAACCATGCGGCAAGTCTACTTGCCTAGACCTGTCTAGACAAGTAAAGTCAAGTCGTTCCAGGCGTCGTTTTATTCATCGTTTTCCCGAGCCCGCCATGTCCGACCTGTCCACCGCCGTCCACATTAGCGCCCGCCCGCACCCGGTGCGCGCGCCGCGCGGCACCCAACTGAGCTGCAAGAACTGGCTGATCGAAGCCGCCTACCGCATGCTGCAAAACAACCTCGACCCCGAGGTGGCCGAGAACCCCGACGCGCTGGTGGTCTACGGCGGCATCGGCAAGGCCGCGCGCAACTGGGACTGCTTCGAGGCCATGCTGAAGGCGCTGCGCGAACTGAACGAAGACGAGACCCTGCTGGTGCAATCGGGCAAGCCGGTGGGCGTGTTCCGCACCCACGTCGACGCGCCCCGGGTGCTGATCGCCAACTCCAACCTGGTGCCCAAGTGGGCGACGTGGGAACACTTCCACGAGCTGGACCGCAAGGGTTTGATGAGGTACGGGCAGATGACGGCGGGCTCGTGGATCTACATCGGCAGCCAGGGCATCGTGCAGGGCACGTACGAGACGTTTGTCGAGGCTGGTCGGCAACACTTTTCCGGCGAGCGACCGAGCGCCGGGCCGCCCCAAGCCGGACGCGGTCCCCCCGGGGGACCGGACGCCGTAGCCGGCGCCCGAGGGGCCAACCCCTGGGCGGGCCGCTGGATCCTAACCGCTGGCCTTGGCGGTATGGGCGGCGCGCAGCCGCTGGCCGCCACGTTCGCGGGTGCGTCGTCGCTCAACATCGAATGCCAGCAGTCGCGCATCGACTTCCGCTTGCGCTCGCGCTACCTCGATGAACAAGCCACCGATCTCGACGACGCGCTGGCGCGTCTGGAGCTTTATGCAAGAGAGAAGAAGGCCGTTTCCATCGGCCTGCTCGGCAACGCGGCTGGGATCCTTCCCGAGCTGGTGCGGCGAGCGAAGAATGGCGGCATTCGCCCCGATCTGGTCACCGATCAGACCTCGGCTCACGACCTCGTCAACGGCTACCTGCCCGCGGGTTGGAGTGTGCAAGGCTGGCGTGCCGCGCAGGCCGACGCCGGCCAGCACGCCACGCTGCGAGACGCCGCAGCGCGCAGTTGCGCCGTGCATGTGCAAGCCATGCTCGACTTCCAGGCCATGGGCATTGCCACGGTCGACTACGGCAACAACATCCGCCAGGTGGCGTTCGATGCCGGCGTGACCAACGCGTTCGCCTTCCCCGGCTTCGTGTCGGCCTACGTGCGCCCGTTGTTCTGCCAGGGCAAGGGGCCGTTCCGCTGGGTCGCGCTGAGTGGTGACCCGGACGACATCCGCAAGACCGACGCGAAGATGAAAGAGCTGTTCCCCGCGCATGTGTCGAACTATGCGCACCTGCACCGCTGGCTCGACATGGCGGCCGAGCGCATTGCCTTCCAGGGCCTGCCGGCGCGCATCTGCTGGATCGGCCTGGGTGAGCGGCATCGGGCGGGCCTGGCCTTCAACGAGATGGTCAAGAGCGGTGAGTTGAAGGCACCGATCGTGATCGGCCGCGACCACCTCGACAGCGGTTCGGTGGCGTCACCCAACCGCGAGACCGAGGCGATGCTCGACGGGTCGGACGCGGTGTCGGACTGGCCCTTGCTGAACGCGCTGCTCAACACGGCGGGCGGCGCCACCTGGGTTTCGCTGCACCACGGCGGCGGGGTCGGCATGGGCTACTCGCAGCACGCGGGCGTGGTCATCGTCTGCGACGGCACCGAGGCTGCGGCCAAACGCATCGCGCGGGTGCTGTGGAACGACCCGGCCACCGGCGTGATGCGGCATGCGGATGCGGGGTATGACGCAGCGGTGAAATGCGCGCGTGAGCAAGGCTTGAAGCTGCCGATGTTGGGGGCTTGAGGGTGGCTGCGGAGTCGTTCGATGGCCCCCACCCCAACCCTCCCCCGGAGGGGGAGGGAGTCAAGCGGGCGTCTCCCCCAGAGGGGGAGGGGGTTAAGCGGACTCCTTCCCCAGAGGGGGAGGGGGCAAGCGTCGTGCTTCAAATCCTGCCCGGCCAGTTGACGCTGGAGCAACTTCAGTCCATCCACGCCGGCGGCGTCTCGCTGACCCTGCCGCCCGCCGCGTACGACGCCATCGGCGCCAGCGCCCAAGTCGTGCAACGTGCGGCCGATGGCGATGTCCCGGTCTACGGCGTCAACACCGGGTTCGGCAAGCTGGCCAACCAGCGCATCAGCAAGGAACAGCTCAGCACCTTGCAGCTCAACCTGATCCGCTCCCACAGCGTGGGCGTCGGCGAACCGCTGGCCCGCGAGGTGGTGCGGCTGATGCTGGCGCTGAAGGCGGCCAGCCTGGCGCGCGGGCACTCGGGTGTGCGCAAGGTGGTGGTCGACACGCTGCTGCAAGTGCACAACGCCGGGCTGATTCCGTATGTTCCGTCGCAGGGTTCGGTGGGTGCGTCGGGCGACCTCGCACCGCTGGCTCACATGACATTGGCCCTGCTGGGCGAAGGCGAGATGCTGATCGACGGCAAGCGCAAGAGCGCCGCACACGCATTGAAGCAGGCCGGCATCGCACCGCTCACGCTGGGTGCCAAGGAAGGCCTGGCGCTGATCAACGGCACGCAAACGTCGACCGCGCTGGCGCTGCACGCGCTGTTGACATTCGAGCCGGTGCTGGAAGCCGCGCTGGTGATCGGTGCGCTGACGGTCGATGCCGCCCGCGGCAGCGACGGCCCGTTCGACCCGCGCATCCACGCGCTGCGCGGCCAGCCGGGGCAGATTGACGTGGCGCAGTACTACCGCGCGCTGCTGGCCGGCAGCGAGATTCGCCAATCCCACCTTCTGGGCCCCCAGGCCGTCGCTTCGCGCCGTCCGCCCCCCGAGGGGAGTGGCCAGCTCTGGAGCGGCCAGTCGCTGGCCGCAGGCCCCCAGGCCGTCGCTTCGCGCCGTCCGCCTCCCGAGGGGAGTGGTCAGCTCTGGAGCAACCAGTCGCTGGCCGGCGGCGACGACCGCGTGCAAGACCCGTATTCGCTGCGCTGCCAGCCGCAAGTGGTCGGTGCCTGCCTGGACCAGTTGCGCCACGCCGCGCTGGTGTTGCTGCGCGAGGCGAATGCAGTCACCGACAACCCGCTGGTGTTCGCTGAAGACGGCGCCATGATTTCCGGCGGCAACTTTCACGCCGAGCCGGTGGCGCTGGCCGCCGACGGCATGGCGCTGGCGATCGCCGAGGTGGGTGCGATTGCCGAGCGCCGCATCGCGATGCTGATCGACAGCGGTGTCTCGCGCCTGCCCCCGTTTTTGACCGCAGACGCGGGGCTCAACAGCGGCTTCATGATTGCCCACGTGACCGCCGCCTCGCTCGCGTCCGAGAACAAATCGCTCGCCCACCCGGCCAGCGTCGACAGCCTGCCCACCAGCGCCAACCAGGAAGACCATGTGTCGATGGCCACCTTCGCGGCGCGCCGCTTGCAGCCGATGATCGCCAACACCGCGCACATCCTGGGCATCGAGCTGTTGGCTGCCGCGCAGGGCATCGAGTTTTTGCGCCCGCTGCAAAGCTCGGCCGCGCTCGAACAGGTGCACGCGCTGCTGCGTGATTTCATTCCGGCAATGGCGCAAGACCGCTACCTGGCACCCGACATCGAGCACGCGGCACAGTTGGTGCGAGACGGGTCTTTGGCGCGCATTTTGCGCAGCCTGTCCGACCTGCCGGTGTTGTGGATTCCGACCTGAGCACGTGGTGGTGATGAGCGCACGCGCCCCGGCTGTACCAGGCTTGGCAACGGTCAGGTCAGTGTCTGCGCCGTCACGTTTTCTTGCTCGTACCGCGCCACTGCCTTGCTCGCCCAAGACACCGTGCGGTCCAGTTCTCGCGCCATTGCCGTCAGCGTCAGGCCGCCTTCGCGATGCCCGCGATACAGGGCCTCGTCCACAGAGCCACAACTTCGCAGCCAATCGGCAAACGCCCTTGCCGTGACACGCCGGGTTTTCGGCGTGTCGGTATCGCGCGCACTCGGGCCGCTGGCCAGCGCCTGCATCCGCGCGACGAACGCTTCGCCGCCCAGGTAGATTTGCTGCCGCAGCCCCTCGTCCCACAAGCGGACAGTCGGTGCCGCGGCCGCCCACTTCGCGTAGCGCAGCGCCGCGGCGCGGTGGTCGCGGGCGGTGCGCACATCGCGACCCAGAATGAAGCGGTGCAGCCCCGGCGTGTCCAGCCAGTGCGGCGACGGTTGCTGCCCGCTGTGCGCCAGGTAGCTCGACCACGGCCAGTCACCCGGCAGCTCCACAACGCCTGCGCGAACGGGGTTCAGATCCACATAGCGGCATAACTCCGGCAAGTAAGCCTCGC
>JAYVCL010000125.1:0-6284 GCA_043749975.1 Burkholderiales bacterium | reverse complement strand
GGATCGACTCGCCGTTGTCACGTGCGCTGACCAGCTCGTCGATCAGCTTGCCTTCCTTGTCGAGCGTGGCGCTGGCCTGCGCGATCACGTACTTGCCTTCTTCGATGGCCGACAGGTAGTCGATCTGCATCGTCACCTTGCCGTCGGCCACCCGGCGGTACGGCGTTTCCAGGAAGCCGTATTCGTTGAGTTGCGCGTACAAGGCCAGCGAGTTGATCAGGCCGATGTTCGGGCCTTCCGGCGTCTCGATCGGGCAGACACGGCCGTAGTGGGTCGGGTGCACGTCACGCACTTCGAAGCCGGCCCGTTCACGTGTCAGGCCGCCCGGCCCGAGGGCCGAGACACGCCGCTTGTGGGTGATCTCGGACAGCGGGTTGGTCTGGTCCATGAACTGCGACAACTGCGAGGCGCCAAAGAACTCTTTGAGTGCCGCAGAAATCGGCTTCGAGTTGATCAGGTCGTGCGGCATCAAGGCTTCGGTCTCAGCCTGGCCGAGGCGCTCCTTGACGGCCTTCTCGATCCGCGCCAGTCCGGAGCGGTACTGGTTCTCGGCCAGCTCGCCGACGCAGCGCACACGCCGGTTACCGAGGTGGTCGATGTCGTCGACTTCGCCGCGGCCATTGCGCAACTCGACCAGGATCTTGACCACGTCCAGGATGTCTTCGTTGGCCAACGTCATCGCGCCTTCGGCGGCATTGCGGCCGACGCGGGCGTAGAACTTCATGCGGCCCACGCGCGACAGATCGTAGGTGTCGGCGTTGTAGAACAGGCGGTGGAACAGGGCCTCGACCGCGTCTTCGGTCGGCGGCTCGCCAGGCCGCATCATGCGGTAGATGGCGACACGAGCGGCCAATTGGTCGGCGGTCTCATCGGCCGCCAGCGTCTGCGAGATGTACGCGCCTTCATCCAGCTCGTTCGTGTACAGGCAAGGAATTTCCTTGACGCCGGCCAAGCGAAGTTTCTTAAGCAGCGCTTCGGTCAACTCGTCGTTGGCCTTGGCCAGGATCTCGCCAGAGGCGGCGTCCACCACGTTGCGGGCCAGCATGCGGCCCGCCAGGTAGTCTTCCGGCACGCTGATGAATTGCGTTTCGGTGGTTTCCAGCGTGCGGGTGTGGCGCGCGGTGATGCGCTTGTCTTTTTCGACCACGACCACGCCGTTCTTGTCGGTGATGTCGAAGCGTGCGATCTCGCCGCGCAGCCGGTCGGCCACGAACTCCATCTGGGCCCCTGAGTCCATCAGGCGGAAGTTATCGAACACGAAGAAGTGCGCCAGGATCGACTCGGGGTTCAGGCCGATCGCCTTGAGCAGAATCGTCACCGGCATCTTGCGGCGGCGGTCGACGCGGAAGTACAGGATGTCTTTCGGATCGAACTCGAAATCGAGCCACGAGCCGCGGTACGGAATGATGCGAGCGCTGAAAAGCAGCTTGCCGCTGGAATGCGTCTTGCCCTTGTCGTGCTCGAAAAACACGCCGGGCGAGCGGTGCAACTGGGACACGATCACGCGCTCTGTGCCGTTGACGATGAACGAGCCGTACTCGGTCATCAGCGGCACTTCACCCATGTAGACCTCTTGCTCCTTGATCTCCTTGACCGTCTTCGCTTGCGGCGACTCACGGTCGTAGATGATCATTTGCAGTTTCGCGCGCACGGCGGCGGCGTAAGTCAGGCCTCGGACCTGACACTCGCGGGTGTCGAAGGCCGGTTTGGCCATGTTGAATTCGATGAACTTCATTTCCACGAAACCGTTGTGCGAAACAATCGGGAACGCGGAAAGGAACGCGGCTTGCAAGCCTTCGGGTTTGCGTTTTTGCGGGGGGACTTCCTTTTGAAGGAAGGCGATGTACGACTCCTGCTGCATCGTCAGCAGGTAGGGGACTTTAAGAACACTCTCGCGTTTACCGAAGCTCTTGCGAATACGCTTGCGCTCGGTGTAGCTGTAGGGGGTTGCATGCTGCGTCATATGGTGTTTCCCACTCCGTCTCAGGAAGCCAGACCTGGGCCAGGCCCAGCTCCCGTCGGCGACTGTCTGTCAAACCTTGCCGCTCGGGAACAAGGCAACTCGAAGCTTGGTGATTGGCCACTACCAACCGCTGGCGGACAACCCCGGCATTGCACCGGAGCCCGACCAAACCCGTTCTTTGCAGTCGGATCAAAGAACACTTGGAAAGGCCTGGATTGTCCAGCGAAGGCCCTTGCAAGTGTTCTTCAAGGGTTTGTCCGTAAACACCCCTTGAAGAGCGAAGGGACGGGGGCCGATGCGGCACCCAGCCCTGCGCTTGATGCCGCTTACTTGATTTCCGCTTTTGCGCCAGCGTCTTCCAGCTTTTTCTTGGCGGCGTCGGCGTCGACCTTGGAAACCGCTTCCTTGACAGGCTTCGGAGCGCCGTCGACCAGGTCCTTGGCTTCTTTCAAGCCCAGGCCGGTCAGCTCGCGCACGGCCTTGATGACCGACACCTTGTTGGCACCGAAGTCGGTCAGCATGACGGTGAACTCGGTCTGCTCCTCAACCACGGCAGCCGCGGCACCGCCGCCTGCCGCCGGGGCCGACATCGCTGCGGCGGACACGCCGAATTTCACTTCGATGGCCTTGACCAGGTCGTTCAGGTCCATCACGGACATGCTGTCGAGGGCGGTCAGGAATGCGTCTTTGTCGAATGCCATTTGTGGCTCCTAGATATCGTTGAATGAGTTGCGTTGAAAGATCGGTCAGGCTGCCGGGGCGGCCTCGGGGGCAACGGCTTGCGCAGTCGCCGCTTCAGGGGCGGCTGCTTCGGCTGCTGGTGCAGCTTCTGCAACCACGCCTGCACCACGCTGCTCGGCGATCGCAGCCAGCACCCGCGCGATGCGCGACACCGGGGACTGCATCAGGCCGAGCAACTGAGCCAGCAAGACTCCCTTGCTCGGAATGGACGCCAGGGATTTCACCCCGTCGGCATTCAAAGCCTTGCCTGCGTAAGCGCCGCCTTTGATGACCAGCTTGTCGTTGCCCTTGGCAAAGTCAGCAATGACTTTGGCCGCGGCGACAGCATCTTCAGAAAAACCGTATATCAGCGGGCCGACCATGCTCTCAGCGGCCACTTCGAACGGCGTGCCAGCGACAGCGCGACGGGCGAGCGTGTTCTTCAGTACATGAAGATACACACCCTTGTCGCGTGCCTGCTTGCGCAAGTTGTTCAAGTGTTCCACGGTGAGGCCACGGTATTCGGCCAGCGCCAGCGTCTGTGAGCGTGCCACTTGGGCTGCCACATCCGTGACCACGGCTGCTTTCTCGTTGCGATTGAGACTCAAGGTCTGCTCCTCACATCACGTGCCGTTCAACTTGCTCGAGCCTCGTGCGGCCCTTCGCTCATCTCCCGACACAACCAAAGTTCAGCGACCTTCTGTCCGGGAACCAGAATTCCGTTTCAGCGGGACCGCCATCTGCGCTGGCTTGTTGCAGGCCGGGCTTTCACTCGGCCTTGCAGTCCATTAAGCGACCACGAAGGGCCGCACCAGCGGTCTTGGATGACCTGCATCACCTCGGGGCAATGCAACCCACCAAACTCATTCAGTCGGCGCCAGACTCGCGCCAACTTTTTTTCATCAGGCGTTGCTCGTCAAGCGACAACGGCGGCGGCGTTGATCGACGCAATTTCAACCCTGGCCCCCACGCCCATCGTCGAAGACACCGCCACTTTGCGCAGGTAGACACCCTTGCTGGTCGCCGGCTTCGACTTGTTCAAAGCTTCGATCAGCGCCCGCAGGTTGCCTACCAGCTTGTCAGAATCGAATGAACGGCGACCGATCGTGCTGTGCACGATCCCGCCCTTGTCGACCCGAAACTGCACCTGGCCTGCCTTGGCATTGCGAACCGCTTGGGCCACATCGGGCGTCACGGTGCCGACCTTCGGGTTCGGCATCAAGCCGCGCGGACCCAAAATCTGGCCCAGCGTGCCGACCACGCGCATGGTGTCGGGCGAGGCGATGACCACGTCGAAATTCATCACGCCGGCCTTGATCTGCTCGGCCAGGTCTTCCATGCCGACGATGTCCGCACCCGCAGCCCGGGCCTCTTCAGCTTTGGCACCTTGGGCGAAAACGGCCACGCGTTTGGTCTTGCCGGTGCCGTTGGGCAACACGACAGCGCCGCGCACGACCTGGTCGGACTTCTTGGCGTCGATGCCGAGTTGCACCGCCACGTCGATCGATTCATCGAACTTGGCGGTGGCGCATTCCTTGACGATCGCCAGCGCGTTGTCCAGCGTGTACAGCTTGTTGGTGTCGACTTTGCCAGCGGTGGCTTTTTGACGCTTGGTCAGTTTTGCCATGATCAGACCCCTTCCGAGGTGACGCCCATCGAGCGGGCCGTACCAGCGATCGTGCGCACCGCAGCGTCCATGTCGGCCGCCGTCAGGTCTTTCATCTTGATCTTGGCGATCTCTTCGAGCTGTGCGCGCGTGATCTTGCCGACCTTGTTCGCGTTCGGTATCGCCGAACCCTTGTCCAGCTTGATCGCCTTCTTGATCAGCACGGTGGCTGGTGGCGACTTCAGAACGAAGGTGAACGACTTGTCGGCGAACGCGGTGATCACCACCGGCAGCACCAAGCCCGGCTCCATGGCCTGCGTCTGGGCGTTGAACGCCTTGCAGAATTCCATGATGTTCAATCCGCGCTGACCCAGTGCGGGCCCGATCGGAGGCGACGGGTTGGCTTTGCCTGCAGGGATCTGCAGTTTGATGAAGCCGATGATTTTCTTGGCCATGTCTTTCCTTTTGAAGAAGTCGGGGTGCCGCACTTGGCGCAGCGCCTGACTCCCTGAGTGCAAACGCCAAGGACTGGTTACCTTGGCTCCTCGTACCGGGGTCTCGTTTCCGGCAGCAACGGATGAGGTTTGTGCACCGACCGTGCAATCAAATTGCGGTCAGCGCGAGCCCCTCATCGGGCTCGTCGACTTGAAATCAAACCTTCTCGACCTGGCTGAAGTCCAACTCCACGGGCGTGGACCGGCCGAAGATCGTGACCGAGACGCGGACCTTTGACTTGTCGTAGTTGACATCCTCGACCGCGCCGTTGAAATCGGTGAACGGGCCGTCCTTGACACGCACCAGTTCGCCGACTTCCCATTGCACTTTCGGGCGCGGTTTCTCGACGCCTTCTTGCATCTGGTTGACGATCTTCATCACCTCGGCATCCGAAATCGGTGACGGCCGGTTCTTGGCCCCGCCGACAAAGCCGGTCACCTTGTTGGTGTGCTTCACCAGGTGCCAACTGTCGTCGGCCATTTCCATTTCGACCAGCACATAGCCGGGGAAAAATCGCCGCTCGGTGACCGACTTCTTGCCGTTCTTGAGCTCGACCACTTCTTCCATCGGCACCAGAATGCGTCCGAACTTTTCTTGCAGTTCAGAGCGGTCGATGCGCTCGCGCAGGTTGCGCTCGACAGCTTTTTCCATGCCTGAATAAGCGTGCACGACGTACCAGCGCTTGTTCGATGCAACAGCGGGTACCGCCGCAGCTTCGGCGACCTCAGGCGTGACTTCTTGCTTGACGGCTTGTTCGCTCATTGCTTGATCCTTCAACGCTTCCAGCCCAAAACCAGGTCGTACAACAACCACTCCAGGGTCTTGTCGGTCATCCACAGAAAGAGCGCCATCACGAACACGAAGGCGAACACGTAGCCCGTCATCTGCAAGGCTTCTTTGCGCGTCGGCCAGACCACCTTGCGCACTTCGCGGGCGGAGTCGCGGCCGTAGCCGATCAACTGCTTGCCGGATTCGGAGGTGAAAAACGTGGCCACGGCCATCAGCATCAATGCGAGCAAGGCCGCCACGCGCAGCCACAAGTCTTGTTTGCCCATGGCATAAAACGCCGCCACCGCTGCGACGACGAGCACAGCCGCGACTGCGAGCTTGGCTTTGTCGGCACCGGTGGAAATCGTTTCAATCTGTGGAGGATTCGCCATTGTTTTTCGCTTCAATTCGACGCGCGACCCGACTCGAAATTCGGGCTCATCTTTCTGCCGCCAAACCCGGGCTCAGAACCCGTGCCTGGCAGGGGCGGAGGGCATCGAACCCCCAACCTCTGGTTTTGGAGACCAGCGCTCTGCCAATTGAGCTACGCCCCTATCGCATCACAAAATACGCCATTCGAAGCCACCACACCCCCCGGGGGGTGGGCGTGTATTTCACGCCCGGGGCTCCATCTCACTCGATGATCTTGGCCACCACACCCGCGCCCACGGTGCGTCCGCCCTCACGGATGGCGAAGCGCAGGCCTTCTTCCATCGCGATCGGGTTGATCAG
>JAYVCL010000124.1:0-10090 GCA_043749975.1 Burkholderiales bacterium | reverse complement strand
GACCTGGAAACCGTGGCCGACGCGAACGGCGCGGAGCGCTTCGCGCTTCTCGGCATTTCGCAGGGCGCGCCGATCGCGATCGCCTACGCCGTGCGCCACCCCGAGCGCGTGACCCACCTCGTGTTGCACGGCGGTTATGCACGCGGCCGCCTGGTGCGCAGCGACACCCCGCAGCAGCGCGAAGAGGTCGAGACCATGACCAAGCTCGCCGAGCTGGGCTGGGGCAAGGCCGACCCGTCGTTCCGCCAGTTCTTCACCAGCCAGTTCATTCCCGGCGGCACACCCGAGCAGCACCAGTGGTTCAACGAGCTGGAGCGCATCTCGACCTCGCCCGCCAACGCGGCGCGCTTCATGCACGAGTTCGCCCGCATCGACGTGACCGCGCTGCTGCCGCAAGTGCAATGCCCGACGCTGGTCTTGCACAGTCGCCATGACGTGCGCCAGCCGTTCCAGGAAGGGCGCCTGATCGCCACCGCCATTCCGGGCGCACAGTTCGTGCCGATCGACAGCGGCAACCACCTGCTGCTCGAAGACGAACCCGGCTGGCAACGCTGGATCGACGAGGTCCGCAGCTTCTTGCCGCAGCACGTCGCGCTCGGCGACGAGCCGGCCTTCATGTCGCTGACCGAGCGCCAGCGCGAGCTGCTCGAGCTGATCGCCCAAGGCCGCGACAACGCCCAGATCGCCGCTGCGCTCGGCCTGAGCGAAAAGACGGTGCGCAACCACATCACCGGTATCTTCGCGAAGCTCGAGGTCGAAAGCCGCGCGCAAGCGATCGTGCGGGCGCGCGACTCCGGGTTCGGCAAGCTCGGGCGTTAGTTCGGCGCAGCGAAGCGCTGGCAACGCTGGTGCGTTCGTGGAGAGCGGCTTGCATGAAGGTTCGATCGGTGCAAGCCATTGTTCGATGCCGGGTACCGGCTTTCATGAGGCCGGAACGAAGCCGGCTGCTTGTCACGTCGGTGCGGCAAAGGCGCGTTCGGGCAGGCTTCCGCGCTTCGCTGGAGCGGTCTTCGCTTCGCTGCGACTTCCCTGCGTGCCCTTGCGCTTGCAAGCGCAAGGGCACTCGCGACAGCGCCGGTCAGCGCCGCGTCACGATCACTTCGACATACGCGCTCGGCACGACCAGCGTGCCCGCGCCGGCGCGGTTCGAACTGTTCAGCAGCTCGGTCATGTCGCGCTCGAGCGCCGCCGCGCCTTCGGCGGGCAGTGCCGCGAAGGCCTTGTGGACCGGCCCGTACCAGGTGCGGAAGACCTCGATGAAATGTGCCGCCGAGCGGTAGCGGAAGTTGAAGCTGTGCGGCGTCACCGCGATCGCCGCGGCGCGGTCGCCGAACAGCGTCTTCAGGTGCGCCTCGACGCCCCACAGCGATGGCGGCTGCACGCCCGCCGGCGGCGGCAGATGCCGGCCGAGCGTCTTGAACAGCTGGCCGATGAAGCCTTCGGGCGTCCAGTTCGCCAGGCCGATGCGGCCGCCGGGGCGGCAGACACGCGTCATCTCGGCGGCGGACTTGGCATGGTCGGGCGCGAACATCACGCCGAAGGTCGAGAGCACCGCGTCGAAGCTCGCGTCGGCGAACGGCAGCGCCTCGACATCGGCGACCTGGAAGGTGACCTCCAGCCGTTCGGCGCGGGCGCGCTCGGCGCCGCGGTCGAGCAAGGCGGCCACGTAGTCGGTCGAGGTGACTTTCGCGCCGCGGCGTGCGGCGGCGAGCGTCGCGTTGCCGTTGCCGGCGGCGACGTCGAGCACGCGCTCGTCGGTGAGCAGGTCGCAGGCTTCGGCGAGCGACTCGCCGACGAGTTGCAGCGTGGTGCCGATGACGGCGTAGTCGCCGCTGGACCAGGCGGTCTGCTGGCGGGCTTTGAGGGCAACGAGGTCGGTGGGGGCGTTCATGGTGGTGGGCTCCGGGTTGAAGGTGTTGAACTGTCGCGCGCCGGCGGGGGGTGTCCTGCCGCAGGCGACTTCGCTTCGGTGACTCAGGGCCTCACGCTCAGCAGCGGGCCCTGCGCATCGGGGAACTGTTTCGTGCTCAGCGCCTGGATGCCGGCGTTGTGTTCGCCGTTGAACGGCGTCACGTCACCCGGGCAACCTGCCTTCACCGCATCCGCGGGGTCGTTGAACCACAGCCCGAGGTGAAAGGTGTGCACCGGGCCGGTCGGCGGGTTGATCTGTGCGTCGGGGAACGCGTTGTTGTGCACCACCGGCGCCGGTGCCGCACCCGGTGCGACGATGAAGGTCTCTTCGTTGAAGCGGCCGATGAAACGTTGGTGGCCGCGGCCGTGCCTGTTGGTCTCGATGTCGCCCTGGTACCAGGCCATGCCGAAGGGTGCATTGGGGACCTGGATCACGAAGAAGTCGAAGTTGGTGTCGGGCGGCAGGCCATGGACGAACACGTCCATCACCTCGACCGGGCCGAGCGAATGGATGCTGACCTCGGCGCGCGCGCCGGCGATGCAGTTGGCAGCGCTGGCCTTGCCCGAGCGCTGCATCTCGAAGTAGGCGCGCTTGCCGCTGGAGACCGCAGCCGCCGCAGGGTTGTCGACGACGGGCCTGGCCGCGCTGGCCCAGGTGGTCAGGCCCATCGCGAGAGCGATGGCGGCCAGCTTGATGGAGCCTGAACGAATGGATGAGCGATTCATGTTGAATGTCCTTTATTGAACGGTTGCGGGAGGGAAGGAAAACGTGCGAGCCGGATGCAACCCCGGCCCACCCGCTTCAGGGAATCGGAAACGGCGTCGTCGTCGCGTCAATCGACTCCAAGAACTTGACGATGTCGGCGCGCTTGGCCGCGTCATCGAACGGATCGGGCGCACCGGCGGCGAGGCCCGAGACGCGATGCTTCTTCAGCGCCATCACATCGGCGAGCGTCTGCGCCGAGCCGTTGTGCAGGTAAGGCGCGAGACCGAAAGTGCCGAGCAGCGACGGCGGGTTGAAGCCGAGCGTGCCGGCACCGGCTGTGCCGTTCTGCTTGACCTCGTTGGCGTCGGCCGCGTTGAAGGTGCCCACGTCGCGCAGCACCTCGACCGTCACCGGCACGCCCTGGTCGAGCGTGGCCGTCAGCACGGCGGGCAGCCGGTTGAAGCGCCCCGCAGCCCAGCCCGCACCACCGTGGCAACTCGCGCAATTGGCCAGCGTGAACAACTCGCGTCCGCGCTGGATCTGCTGCCCCGCTGCCGACGTGGCGCGCTCGGCCGCCAGCGGCGAACTCGGCGTCTTCACCCCCGTGGCCACATAGAACGCCAGCGCGTCGAGCTGCGGGCTGCGCCCGGCGTTGGTCACCTTGAGCGGCGCCTTGCTGCCGCCCGCGCCGCTGCCGTCGGCACCGCCCGCGGTGTGGCCGGTGGCATCGAGGATCAGCCCGCCGATCGGCAAGCCCGCCGCGTCTTTCACTTCACTGCCACCGGAGACGTCGAGCATGTTGTTCTGGAAGTCCTGCACCTCGTTGTTGATCGCCGAATGGTTCAGCAGCTTGATGTCGGACGGGTCGGTCGGGCTGAAGGTGGCATGCAGCGAGAGCGTGCGGCGCAGCCCGCTGCCGAAGGACCAGACCACGTTGTCGGTGCGGCCGAAGCCGTGGCAGGCCACGCACGAGCCCCAGCCTTCGTTCGACAGCCGCGGCGGCGAGGTCGGCACCTCGCCCGAGAGCGCCGTGCTCGACAGCGCCGCCAGCTTGATGCCGGTGGAGCTGTCGAAGACGGCCTTGCCGATCAGCCGCCTGGCGTCCTCGGTGCCCGGTTGCGGCAGTGCGGCGCTGGCGAAGCTGTCGATCACCTTGTCGGTGCCGAGGTCGATCACCGACACGTCGCGCGAGTTTTCGTTGGCCACATAAGCGCGGGTGTCCGAGCCGTTGATGACGATGCCGCGCGGCCCCTGGCCGACGAGGATGCGCACGATGGCGCCGGGGTCGCCGGCCTGCTTCGGTGCGTTGATCGTTGGCGTGCCCTCCGCGTCGAGCGCGAGCTTGACGACCACGTTCGACGACAGCGAGACCGCATAGCCTTCGTTGGACTTGTTCTTGAACGCCACCGCCCAGGGCACCGCGAGGAACAGGCGCTTGCGCTCGTCCAGCGGATCGCCGACCTCGAAGTTGATGCCGCGGTTCATGTTGAGGGTCTGCGCCGCTCCGGCGGCCACGCCCTCGACATCGGTCGTCGTGTCGAGCACCGCCAGGCACGACTGCACGTTGACGTTGAAGCGCACCGGGCCATCGGGTGAGGCGCAGGTGTTGGGCAGGTAGGCACGGTTGCCCTTGATCGCCACGGCCTGCAGCATGTTGGGGAAGGCACCGGTGACGACGTCGAAGATCGGCTTGCCCGCGGCGTCGAACTTCGGCGCGAGCTTCTTGAGCGACGAGCCGTTGGACTTGAAGCCGGTGTCGAGCATCGGGTTCAGCACCGCCTGCTTGGTGACGGTGTCGGTGGCGGTGGCAATCACCGCGACGCGGCCTTCCTTGTAGTCATCGGCACCGATCAGGACGGAGCCGTTGAACACGCCGGCGCGGTCAACGCCGAAGAACTGCGTCACGTAGACCTTTTCGTCGTCGTCCTTGTCGTTGCCGTTGTTGGTGATGGCCAAGCCGCGCGGCTCGTTGCCGACATCGGTGATCGTCTTGAGCACCTTGAGCGAGACTGGGTCGATGACCGAGACGGTGTTGGAGCGGGCGTTGGCCACGTACAGCTTGCGGCCGTTGGGGGTGAAGGCCAGGCCGTAGGGTTCGGTGCCGACCTTGACGCTGCCCAGCCGGGTGTAGGGCTGAGAGCTGAGGTCGATCACGGTCAGGGTGTCTTCGCCGGCATTGGCGACGAACACGCGCTTGCCGTCGGGCGAGATCGCGAGGTTGTGCGGCTCTTTGCCGACGCTCAGTTCACCGAGCACCTGCTTCTTGTCGCCGGCGACGTTGACGACGGTCACGCTGTTGGTCTCGGGGTTGGCAACCCATATCGTCTTGTCGTCGGCGCTGATCTGGATCGGGCCGGAGTTGCTCGGGCCGCGCGCGAGGCTGGTGCCGGGGGCAGGGGCCGGCGGGTTGTCGTAGCCACCGCCGCCACCACAGGCCACCACCATTGCGCACAGCGCCGAGGTGATGGCGATGGTGCCCGTGGCACCCGTGGCACCCGTGGCGCGTTGTAGCGGGTGGTTGTTCGTTGCGGTGTTCATGGTCGAGCCTTTCGAGGTGAAGTGAATGGCGGCTGGTGGTGCCGCCACTGTGGCGACGCGCGTTTGACGTGTCTTGAACATTTGCGACATGTCGCGTTCTTTGCGGCCGCCTTCACAGGTACACGGTGCTGCCGCCGGTGGCGCGGCGAAACGCCGCACCCATCGGCGTGCGGCCTGAGCGCGTGAAGCGCCGCGGCGTCAAGCCGGTGAGCTGGCGCACGACGCGTGACATGTGGGCCTGGTCGGCGAAACCCACATCGGCGGCGATGTCGGCCAGGCTGGCACCGCTCTGCGCCTTGCGCGAGACCGCCTGCACCCGCGCCACCTGCGCCAGGTGGCGCGGCGAGATGCCGAGCCATTGGCCGAAGTCACGCTCGAGCTGGCGCCTTGAGACGTGCTGCTCATCGGCCAGGGTCTCGATGGCGACGGTCGGCTCGGCGCAGACCCGCATCGCGGCGCGGCCGGCGCGCAGCGCGGCGCTCGTCAGACGGCGTTGGGTGACCGCGCGCGCCTCCAGCCAGGCCGCAAAGGCGTGCAGCTTGGCGTCGAGCGTGTCGGCCAGCGCGACGTGGGATTCGAGGCTGCGCGTGAACTGGCGATCGAGGAACTCGTCGACCCGCGCGCGAATGCGCGGCACCTGGTCCAGCGGCTGGCTCTCGAGCAGGTGCACCGAGCCGAGCGGTGTCAGCAGTGCGAACAGCGTATTGCAGTCGCCGGCACAGGTGAAAGCACCGGTCCAGCGGCGAATGCCGGTCAGGCAGGTGTTCTCGCCGTGGGCACCCTTTTGCTCGAGGCAGTCGCATCCGCGCCCGAGCTGCACGCTGAGCACGAGTGACTCGTGCGGTGCGATCGCCAGCGGCAGTGGCCCGGTGGCGCTGACGTCGCTGACCATCAGCGCGCTGACATAGGGGCGCAGTGCGCCGGTGATAGGAATCGAGCGGGCCTGAATGGCGTTGGCGGACGGCTTGGCCGGCTGCGCCTCGATCGTCTGGGTTGGGTCTTGCATCGTGGCTCCGATGGCCAGCGGAGTGCGGGCTTCAGACGGATTGTTCGCAGCAGCAACGTACGCGCCATGGGTCGAGCGTCCCGGTCGGGCCGGTGATGTCGTCGAATCGACCCCTGCGCAAGGGACTGTGGCCCCGCAATCCCTAGAAGCGCAGTTCTCGACCGGCACTGCGGAGCGCGCCGCTCGGGCGATAGAACAAGAACTGAAGAATCTCGCGAACGAGCGCGATTCGAACTTGCTTCGACGTCGGCGCGAGTCACGTCGCCAACGCAGATCGGGCTCGATAGCGAAGCGAAGGGCCAGCCGCAGGGCTTATGGTGTCGGCCACGCAACACTCAAGGAGACCCGCGATGAGCGTCAACTACGTTCGTAGCGAGCCATCTCAAGAGGAACTCGATACGCGGGTCTGGCGCTACATGGAACTCGACAAACTCATTCGGGTGCTCGCGGACGGAGCAATCTTCTTGCCGAGAACAGACAAGCTGAACTCCGACGATCCCTGGGAGCCCGTCGCTGACGCGTCAGCGAAGCATCGGTTTCAGCACCGCCCACACGTTGGCCAGCAGGGTCGGGTGGGCTGATTCGCGCGGGTGAATGCGGTCGGCCTGGAATAGCGATTCGGCCTGCGGTACGTCGGCAACGCCCTTGAGAAAAAACGGCACCAGAGATACGCCTTCGGTTTGGGCCACAGTCTTGAACAGGGCATAGAAATCGTTGCCGTATTGGCGGCCATAGTTGGGCGGCACCTGCATGCCGGCGATGACCACCTTGGCACCCAGCGCCTTCGATGCGCGCACCATTTCGCTGAGGTTGGCCTGCGTCATCGCCAGCGGCAGGCCGCGCAAGGCATCGTTGCCGCCCAGCTCCAGAATCACGTGCGTGGGCCGGTGCTGGCGCAGCAGTGCCGGCAGGCGCGACCGGCCGCCCGAGGTGGTGTCGCCGCTGATGCTGGCGTTGACGACGCTGGCGTCGAGCTTCTCCTGCGCCAGCCGCTTCTCCAGCAAGGCCACCCAGCCGCTGCCGCGCGCCAGCCCGTACTCCGCCGACAGGCTGTCGCCGACCACCAGCAAGGTCATGTGCCCTGTCGAAGCTGCCTGCGCACGCGCCGGTGCCTGCGCCAAAACCGGCATACCCGCCACGGCGGCAGCGGTCATGGCAAGCGCGGTACAGTGCCTCAGCCAAGCCCTTCGGCGGGTGCCTATCGCGGTTTGAACGTCCACACCATCCAGCATGTCAGAGCCCATCATTGCAGTCGATCAGGTCACCAAACGGATCAGCGATTCCACCGGCACGCTGACCATTCTCCATGAGATCAGCTTCACGTTGCAGCCACGCCAGTCGGCGGCCATCGTCGGTGCATCGGGGTCTGGCAAGAGCACCTTGCTGTCCATCATCGCCGGATTGGACACCCCCAGCACCGGCACGGTTCGCCTTGCCGGCACCGATATTTTTGCGATCGACGAAGACGCTCGCGCGGCCGTGCGGGCCGCCAAACTGGGCTTCGTGTTTCAGAGCTTCCAGTTGCTCGGCAACCTGACTGCGCTGGAGAACGTGATGCTGCCGCTGGAGCTGCAAGGCCGCGGCGATGCGCGTGTGCTGGCCACCGAAATGCTGGGCCGGGTGGGTCTGAGCGAGCGGCTGCGTCACTACCCGAAAGTGCTGTCGGGCGGTGAACAACAGCGGGTGGCGCTGGCGCGCGCGTTCGTGGTGAAACCGGCGGTGCTGTTGGCCGACGAACCCACCGGCAGCCTCGACTTTGCCACCGGCGAGGTGGTGATGCAGTTGATGTTCGACCTGAATCGGGAAAGCGGAACAACGCTTGTTCTCGTCACGCACGATGCGGGCATCGCCGCGCGATGCGACCGCCAGTTGCACATCGAGGCCGGAAGAGTAGCGCGCGAAGAAGCACAGGACGCAGAGCCCCGTTTACGGGGATCGGCCAGCGCAGCGATCGGCGGGTGAAGCGGGCTCAATGCCCACTTGTCGGGAAACGGCTCAGTTCGCGGTGAACTTGTAGTCCGTCTTGGCCTTGGCGCGAATCTCGTCGCGAAAGGCGGCCAGCTTGACCTGGCCCAGCCGTTGTTCGATCTGGCCGCGCACCTCGGCCATCGGTGGGAACTTGGCTTCGCGCGTGTCTTCGAGCTTGATGATGTGAAAGCCGAACTGTGACTTCACCGGCGTCTCGGTCATCTCGCCCTTCTTGAGCTTGAGCATGGCCTGCGAAAACTCGGGCACGTACGAAGCTGGATTCGCAAAGTCGAGGTCGCCGCCGTTTTCACCCGAGCCCGGGTCCTTCGAATTCTTCTTCGCCAGATCTTCGAATTTGGCCCCGCCCTTGATCTGCGCGATCAGCGCCACGGCGTCGTCTTCTTTCTCGACCAGGATGTGCCGCGCACGGTACTCGGTGCCGCCCGACTGGCCTTTGAACTTTTCGTACTCGGCAGTGACTTCAGCCTCGGTGGCCTTGTTCTTTTTCTGGAAGTCCGCGAACAGGGTCTGGATCAGCAACGCCTGACGCGCCACCTCCATCTGCTGCTTGTACTCGCCGCTGGCAGCCAGGCCGCGCTTCTCGGCTTCTTGCAGAAAAATCTCGTCGAGCACCACTTTGTCGCGTGCACGCTGGTCAAGATCGGGCGGCAACTGCTGGCCTTGAGCCGTAGCCTGGGCGCTGACTTGCTTGAGCAGGGCATCGACGCGGGCTTTCGGCACGGCCTTGCCGTTCACGATGGCGATGTTTTGGGCCTGGGCTTGCAACGGGGCGAGCAGGGCACTCGATACAGCGGCGATCGAAATGCAAGTGACAAACGTCTTCATGGGCGGGTGCCTTTCAAGGCAATGGATGGAGCTGGGCAAACCGGATGCGGATTGCACGCTTGGCGGCATCCGATGCTGAATCGAAATCAGAGTTCGCTCGGGGCGCGGGCGTCGATGGCCAGGGCGTGAATGCCGCTGTCGATCAAGGGCTTCAAGGAATCATAAACGAGCCGGTGCCGGGCCACGCGCGACAGGCCCGTGAAGCGTTCGCAGACCAGCCGCACGCTGAAATGGCGGCCTTCACGCGCACCGGCATGGCCGGCGTGCAAGTGGCTGTCGTCTTGTACGTCCAGCGAGACGGGTTGCAAGGCCGCGCGCAGCGCTGCTTCGATGTGTTGACTTGAAACGGCCATGGTGTCGATTCAGGAAGGCAGTCTGGGGGGCTTGGATTCGGCAGCCTCGGGTTTGATGTGCCGGCTCAGGTACACGCCTTGCGCGAGCGTGAAAACCAGCATCAAGCCCATTCCGCCGAACAACTTGAAGTTGACCCAGGCACTGGTGCTGAAGCTGTAGGCCACGTACAGGTTGAGCAAACCCATCAGCGCGAAGAAGGCGATCCAGGCAAAGTTCAGCCGCTGCCAAACGCTGCGCGGCAAATCGAGCTGGTCACCGATCAGCGTTTGCAGCAAGTTTTTGTGGAAGAAGGTCTGGCTGACCCAGAACGACGCGCCCATCGCCCAGTACAGCACACTGGGTTTCCACTTGATGAAGGTCTCGTTGTGAAACCAGACCGTGGCCCCACCCAACACCACCACCAGGCCCAGGCTGATCCACAGCATCAGGTCTACCTTCTTGCCGCGCGCCTTGAGCCAGGCCACTTGGGCCAGCGAGGCAATCACCACCACCACGGTGGCCAGCATCACGGGCGCCTCGGTGAGGCCCACCGTCCCACCAGCCACCATCCAGCCCAGGTGCTCGGTGGCAAAGGCGGCAGCCCACTCCTTGTGGGACTCGGTGTATTTGAAGGTGCCGAAAAACAGCAGGATCGGCAAGAAATCTAACAGCAGTTTCATGCGGTGGGCAGTGTAGCGGGCGCCTGTTGCTCGCCGATCAGACCGGTGTGAAGGGGGTCACTGTCGGCCTCCTGGCCGCTGGACTCGAGCTTGGCCGTCGGG
>JAYVCL010000123.1:0-4599 GCA_043749975.1 Burkholderiales bacterium | reverse complement strand
TCGTCCTCTTCACTGATGGCCGCCGCGTACCGAGGGAATCAAGGCGGCATCGAGCCGCAACTTCGCGACGTTCCAGCCGGCGGGCTCAATTCCAGCGTTGAAGACTTGAGTCGCTTCATCTCGATGGTGCTCGCTGGCGGGCTGTCAGGCGAGCGACGAATTCTGCAGCCGCAGACCCTGGCAGAGATGCTTCGCCCGCAGAACAGCGACGTTCCCCTGGACGTGAACTTTCAGGTCGGACTGGGCTGGATGCTGAGCACGCTGGGCCGTTCCACCATTCAAGGCGGCGGCGTCGTGGCACACCATGCCGGCGCAACAGACATGTTTCGCAGCCAAATCTACATGCTGCCAGAGCACAAGCTGGGCGTGGTCGTCCTGGCCAACTCAAGCACGGCGACAGAGGTGGTCGACCATGTGGCCACCGAGGCTCTGGCGTTGGCGCTCGAAGCAAAGACCGGCATCAAGCAGCCGCCATTCGTCACGAGCCCTGCCGCTGAGCAGCCGGCATCCGAGGTCACGCTGAACGCCCTTGTGGGCGACTACACCACGATCGCAGGACTGGTCAGGGTCTGGCGCGAAGGCAAAGGCCTGCGAGCAGAGGTGGCAGGCCGCAGCTTCGACCTGGTGCCGCGAAGCGATGGGCAGTTCGCGCTTGACTACACCTTGCTTGGAATCCTGCATATCGGCCTTGGAACTCTCGAAGACGTCGGACTGTCACTGCGACAAGTCGGCGTACATAACGTGCTGGTTGCGCGGATCGGCTCGCAAGAGATGCTGGTCGGAGACAAAGTTTCGCCTCCCAGCTCATTGGGCGCATGGCACGGCCGCCTCGGCGAGTATGAAATCACGAACCTCGGCAAGGACCGCCGACTGATCGAGCGCATTCGGTTGACCCAGGACCGCGGCTATCTTGTCGCCGAGCTGACCACCACCGATGCGCCTGGCCAGCCGCTGCGCACAGCCATGATGCCGTTGTCCGACACCGAGGCGCTTGCGCTCGGGGTGTTGAACAACGCCGGTGAAACCGTCCGTGTGATAACAGTCGACGGCGAAGATCGCTTGATGCTGTCGGGCTACGAAGCTCGCCGTGTCAGGCCGTGATGAGGGTGCCTTGCAGCGTCGCTGGCTCACGGTATGAGCCAGTCTGCATGAGCGTGTTTGTGTGCGCCAGTCGACCCGCGTCGTCAATCAGAAACAAGCTTGAGCCGGCGTGCTTGCGCGGACAGCTCCTCGCGAAAACTCGGGTGCGCAATCGCAATCAGCTCACCGGCCCGCTGCTTGGCCGATTTGCCGCGCAACTGCGCCACACCGTACTCGGTGACAACATAGTTCACATCGTTCTTGCTGGTGCTGACATGGGTGCCCGCGGCCAACACGGGAACGATGCGTGAGACAGCGTCGCTTTTGGCGGTAGACGGCAACACGATGAAGGCCTTGCCGCCGTTCGAGCAGTTGGCGGAGCGAACGAAGTCGGACTGGCCGCCGGTGCCCGAGTAAGGAGTGGAGCCCAGGCTTTCAGACCCGCACTGGCCCAACAGGTCGATTTGCAGTGTCGCGTTGATGGTGATCAGGTTGTCGTTCAATCCCGCCCGCACGGGGTCGTTGGTGAAGTCGACCGGATGAATCTCGAGGCCCGGGTTGCGGTCCATGAAGCGGTAGAGCTTGCTGGAGCCGAGTGCGAACGTGCCCACCATTTTCCCGGGCAGATGGTTCTTGCGCCGGTTCGTCACCGCACCGCATTCGACCAGCGACAGGATTCCGTTGCCGATCATTTCGGTGTGAATACCGAGATCGCGTTTGTGCGTCAGTTGCATCACCACCGCATCCGGAATGCCGCCAAAGCCAATTTGCAGTGTCGATTCATCCTCGATCAGATCGGCCACGTACTTGCCGATGGCTTCTTGCACCGGGCCGATCTTGGGCAACCCGACTTCGAGCAGCGGCTCGGCGTTCTCGATCAGTGCTGTGACCTGCGACACATGCACGTGGCAGTTGCCGAACGCAAACGGCACATGGGGATTCACTTCAAGAACCACCGCGCGCGCCTTGGCAATGGCCGCCATCGTGTAGTCGGCACCCAGACTGAGGGCGAAGTACCCGTGCGCATCCATCGGGGAAGCCATGCTGAACACGACATCCGCCCTGATCTGACCGCGTTCGATCTGGCGCGGGATCTCCGAAAAATAATTCGGAATGAAATCGATCCAGCCCGCCTGGCCGCCCGCGCGGGTGGCAGCGCCGTAGAAAAACGCGACGTGGCGAATGTGTTGAGTGGTGGCCGCATCGATGTAGCCGTACTTGCGCATGGCCAGCACCTGAGCCACCTTCACATCAAGAAAATCGAGCCGCTGTTCCGACAACGCAGTCAGCAGCGTGGGCGGCTCACCGACACCGGTGGGCACGATGATGAAGTCGCCGTTGCGCACCGCGCGAACCGCATCGTCAGCAGACCGGCGTTTTTGCAGGTACAAATTCTGGATCGACATGGTGTTCCTTAGATGCTTGCTGCTGCGAAGCCGGGCCGTTCGGCGACCGGTCAGGATTGCAAGACAAACCCGACCGCAACGCTTGCACCGACGCCGCTCGCATCAGCGCACCGGCACGGTGGGCATGTGGTGCTCGACCTGATCCAGCGCCACTTCAGGCGCGTCGGCTTCGACATCGGTCTCGTTGTCGAGTTGGCGCTGCAAACGCCTGACATCGAGGTCGTTGGTCCACTTCGCCACCACGATCGTGGCCACGCCGTTGCCGATGAGGTTCGTCAGCGCACGTGCCTCGGACATGAAACGATCGATGCCCAGGATCAGCGCCAGCCCCGCCACCGGAACGCCGCCCACCGCAGACAGCGTGGCGGCCAAGACGATGAAGCCGCTGCCCGTGACCCCCGCCGCGCCCTTCGAGGTCAGCAGCAGCACGCCGAGCAAGGTGATTTGCTGCATCAGCGTCATCGGCGTGTTGGTGGCCTGCGCAATGAACACGGCGGCCATCGTGAGGTAGATCGAGGTGCCGTCGAGGTTGAACGAGTAGCCGGTGGGAATGACCAGGCCGACCACCGATTTCTTGGCCCCCAGGTTTTCCATCTTGGCCATCATGCGCGGCAGCACCGACTCCGACGACGACGTGCCCAGCACGATCAGCAGTTCTTCCTTGATGTACTTGATGAACTTCCAGATCGAGAAGCCGTGCAGCCGCGCGATGGTACCGAGCACGACGAAGATGAAGAATAGGCAGGTCAGGTAAAACGTGCCCATCAGCTTGCCCAGCGACACCAGCGAGCCGAGGCCGTACTTGCCGATGGTGAACGCCATCGCACCGAAGGCACCGACGGGTGCCACCTTCATGATGATGCCGACGATGGAGAACAGCACATGCGAGGTCTTCTCGATCATGTCGAACACCAGCGTGCCGCGGCCGCCGAACTTGTGCAGCGCAAAGCCGAACATCACCGAAAACAGCAGCACCTGCAGAATCTCGCCCTTGGCAAAAGCATCGACCACCGTGCTCGGAATGACGTTGAGCAAGAAGTCGGTGGTCGACGCCAACTTGCCCGGGCCGGTGTAGGCCGCGATGCCCTTGGTGTCGAGCGCTGCCGGGTCGACATTCATGCCCGCGCCGGGCTGGACGAAATTGACGATCACCAGGCCGACCACCAAGGCAATGCTGCTGACGACCTCGAAGTACAACAGCGCCAGCCCGCCGGTCTTGCCGACCTTTTTCATGTCTTCCATGCCGGCAATGCCGACCACCACGGTGCAGAAAATGATCGGCGCGATGATCATCTTGATCAGCTTGATGAAGCCGTCGCCCAGCGGCTTCATCGCAGCACCCCAGTCCGGGTTGAAGTGACCCAGCGCCACCCCGATGACGATGGCGGTGATCACCTGGACATACAGCGACTTGTAAATCGGCTTGGTTGCCATGCGCAGTTCCTCGATGTCGGTCTGACTTGGTCAGATGGCTTGCGTGCAAATCAACGATCGGTATTCGATCCCGTTCGGCGAAAATCTACACGCAGTGGGCGCAGGGCGCAACAGCCCTGCCCCGCGCATCGGCGACACGACTGACAACTCCCGTGCAGTAAACGACGTGCTGCCTGGCATAGAAGTCCCGGCAGAGAGCGCGGCCGTGTGCCTGGCCAGCGTGGCCAGCGTGGACACGTCGCTTGTCGAATCGCGCTGCGATGCGAGTCGAACCCGGTCAGTGTCGACCGTAGAAGACTCCAGCGCAATTCAAGTTTTTTCAAGAGCGACTCAATACGCTCGGTTCATATCGTTCATGCGAACTGAAGTGCCGGTTCTGTACATCCGAAAGACGGCGCTGTGGTCTCGGTGGGTACACTGGCTTGAAGCAGCGAGGTCTGCATTCGGGTCTGCCCCGCAACGCATTCCCACGACAACCCCAGGAGACACGCGCATGAAGCTCACCACGTTCTCGACGGCTGTTGTTGGTGCCTTCCTGTTGAGTACCGCCCTGGCTGGCTTGCCTGGCCCGGCGATGGCGCAGGACAAGCCCGCCGAGCTGAAGATCGGCATCACCACCTTCCTGACCGGCGCGGCGTCGGTGTTCGGCGTGCCGGGCAAGGCGGCGGCCGAGATCCTG
>JAYVCL010000122.1:0-13832 GCA_043749975.1 Burkholderiales bacterium | reverse complement strand
GCCAGTGAGGCCCGCGGCCATGTGCATGAGGCCGGCATGTCGGCAATGAGATGGTCAGCTGACCTTCCGTTGTGACTGCTCACCGGCGGCCAACGACCCTGAAGAGACATCCGCCGTCCTGATCTCGTCGCCCGAGAGCGGCCGGTCGCACCCGCCCACAGCCACCCCAAGGTGGCCCCGCAGCGGAGGGCACACATCGGTAGGCGGCTCGACCGGAGCCACCTTACACCGCGGCACCCGCCGCCGCGGGCGCACCCTTATCACTCGTCGGTCTGAGGCGGAGCCCTCTTTAGCCGTTCAAAAAGCTTCTCATTCGGCGCTGGCGTCTTGGGCGGTCAATGCGGCGCTGCGGGCCGGCTCGGCAGACGCGGGCGGCTTCACGCCGGCCTTCGGCGCGCTGCGCCCTGTGGATGGCGGCGCTGGCCGACGTGGCCGCTTCGTCGGCGACACGATGTACTTCGGCCAGGAACGGCTGGACTTCGTCAAGGAGGCGCTGAGCGCCCGTAGCGCCCTCGGTACGCCGGCATGTTGTTCGTGGGATGGCACGCGTTGAGGTGCCGGCGCATACTCGGCTTGCATGCCGCTATCAGCTGCACGAGGAGAACGTCGATGTCGCGTCGATTCACAACGTTCTGCATCTGCTGTGCCATCGGTTTGCCATTCGCCACTGCTGTAGCCGGGCCGATCAACATCGCGTTCTCGGTCGATCCGGGTTCGCCG
Organism: Burkholderiales bacterium; assembly: GCA_043749975.1. Classification (GTDB taxonomy): domain Bacteria; phylum Pseudomonadota; class Gammaproteobacteria; order Burkholderiales; family Burkholderiaceae_C; genus JANYJJ01. The sequence goes on along the minus strand of JAYVCL010000122.1, from coordinate 13,112 downwards.
GGCGTCAGCACCGCGCTGACGCCTGGCGATGTGCTGGGTCCCGGCCCTGTGGTGCTGATCCCGGCCCGCAGTCTCGGTCTGCAGGATCAGTTCTACCTGGGCGTCTTCGACAACCTCGCCGATTTCTCGTTCGGCGGCGATCCGATCCAGAACCCTCTGCTGTTCTCGGTGGATCGCCTGGCGGTTGGCCTGGACGGGACCGCGGTATTCAACGAAGCCGTACCCGGTGTCGCGTCTGCAGCGGGTGACGTCTTCCTGGCGCTGCCACCCACGCACGGCAACAACCTGGCCATCACCGGCGTCTCGATCGGGCTGACCCCCGGCTTCTTTGGCGACGATCTGGACGGGCTCAATGTCGGTTCGGCACCCAGGCCTTACACCTATCTGGCGGTCGATCGCACGTCGGCTTCGAATGGCTTTGGCGCCGGCACGCTCGCGAGCGACCTTCTGGTCAGCGCCGGCAATGGCCGCTTCGGCATCTATGCCAGCCAGGCCATGATCGGTCTGGATCCGTTCGATGCGATCGACGGGCTGGTGCTCGCAGACCTCGCACTCGACAACGTTGCCGATCCGCGCGTCGACAAGGCCTTGTTCTCGCTGGATCCCTTTTCACCCGACACCTTCACCTACACCGGCCTTTCGTACGTTCCCTGCGTCGCCGGGCACATGTCGCCGGCTGACGTCTGCTTCACCGACTTCACCGGAAGCTTCAGGCTGTGGGCGTCAGCCGCGGACATCGGACTGCGGCCCGAGGACAACGTCGACGCCCTGGCAACGGTCCCGGAGCCGGGCGGTCTGGCGCTCGTGTTCATTGCTTTACTGCTGCTGGCTTGGACGACGTTCGGCGCCGCCGTGGGCTCGGCCCAGGCCCACCCGCGTGGCCGCGCCAAGTCGCCTGGATTCATCAGTTGCGTTTGGTTAATCGGGCTGATCGGCGTCTGGCCGTCCATGTCCGTTGCCGCACCAAGCGCCGAGGAATTGATAGGCCCGAGCTTTTACGGCAAGTCGCCTCCAGTGGCAGGCTCACAGGCCACGCTGCTGTTGCGCGAAGATCTGGTCAACGAGCCGGTGTTCTTCTGGCGCTCCAAAGACACGGTGCTGCAGGAGATCGACACCGGCGATTTCGTCAAGGCCAAGAGCTGGCGCTACTTCGCCGGTAACCCGGCACGCCTGTTGTTCGAGGGCACTGCGAAGGGCGTCACTTTCTACGCCGACGTGCTGTTCGAGCCCTACAACCGCGCGGTGGTGGACGTGGTCCTGCGCAACGACAAGCGAATCCGCTACCTGCTGGTGGCGGGTTGCGATGCCTTCGCGATACCCGCACCAGCGGCCAAGATCGTTGCCGGCCACACGTGGACGTTGATGAGGACCGTGTCACCCAAGGATGGTCTGGTCGTCAATCAGGCCATGCTTGGCACGCGGCTGATGGCGCGCCAGATCAGCTTGCCCTACGTGAACATCAAGACGACGGCCTTTTCGGGCAACGTCGAACTGACGCCGAACGCGGCGAACATCGTCGGCCGCAGCCGCCTGATCGACTTCTGGGAAGGCGTCGACGAAAACCAGCTCGCCATCGAGGCCACCTACGCCATCGACCACATCTCGTCCGCCAACTCGCGCAGTTGCGTACTGCTGACGCAGCATTACGAATTCAGCCGGCTGCAAAACCGATTTTCATTTGCACCCGATGCTTCTTGCGAGCCCAGCGAGCAGATCGGGTTTCCGTTCCCCCCCCCATTTCGTTCTTTGCAATGTGCCCGCTTCAAGTCCACTGTCAAATATGCCTACGTCGGTGACCGTGACGAACTGCTGGTGTCGCTGCAGGCACCGCAGCGCATGCATTTCCAGCCCGACAACCGATTCCGCTCGACGATCAATTTTCTGCTGGACTACAACAGTTTCGATCCCGTGCTGTTTGGAGTTCAGGTGGCGCTATACATCGCGACGGGTGGCGCTTCGCCGTTTCCATCCCTGCCCTTCGCCGTGCTGCCGGGGCCGCCCATCCCCAGCTTCACGCTGTCGTCCTTCTTACTCTCGGGGCCGCCGTTGCCGTTCGAAACCGTGCTGTCGGGCATCCGTCGCGGTCAGCCGGGCGACTGGGACAATTACCATCACACTTGGGACACCACGCTGGGCCTGCCTGCGCCGCCCCCGGGTTGCCCGGAGTGCCTGCACATGCATTGGCGGTGGGGTGCTTGGCTGAAATTTCCCCCGGGGAAGGTGCCGGGGCAAGTGCTGATCCCGGCCGGGTCGGACCAGGATCTGCAACTCGGCGTCGTGAACTTCAAGGCGGGCGAAACCCATCCTGCCGACTGGCGGACGCTGCTTGATGGCGAGGCGCTCACTGGCGCGAACGGGCTGGCCGTGCTCTGGTACGAGAGCACCGGCTACCGGCGCCGCGATGCGTTCTTCGTCCACGAAGGTTTCTTCGGTTCACCGATCCGGGTGCTGCTGAATAACGTGACACCGGTCCCCGCCATCAACGGCTTCGACTACCAGTTCGTCGTCACCAACACTAGCGACGTGCCGATCGCCGGGCCTGTGTACCTGGTGCTGGATTCACTGACGCATGCCCCGGCCACCGCCTCGCTCGGCGTGACCCGCAACATCGCGCCGCTCGGCAGCCCCTATTTCCTCGTCATCGGCGCGGGCGACTTCCAACCTGGCCAAGCCGAGACGATCACGATCCAAATTCCCAACGTGGGAAGCGATCCGGCAGCGGTGGGCTACAACGCGCGGATCCTGACCGGCGATCTCAAACCCTGAGCCGGGACGGCAGTCGTTGCGCCGCCACCCGCCAGCACGCGCGCCAATTCCTCCAGGCTCTGCAGGTTGTGCGCCGGCAGGAAGCGGTCGACGTGCGGCAGCATCGCCTTGATGCCGGCGGCGCGCGGCTGGAAAGCGTCGAAACGCAAGAGTGGATTCAACCAGATGAGCTTGCGGCAGCTTTTGTGCAGCCGTTCCATCTCGAAGCGCAGGCCGGCGCAATGCGGGTCTTCGGGCGTTCCGTGTTCGAGGCCGTCGCTGATAGGCAGCACGGTGGATTGGCTGCTCAGCGTGCGTCGCGCCCAGCGCTGGTTGAATTCGGCCACCGTCCTCATCGCCCTTGCCCTCGGGTGCCGAGTTTCGGATGCCTACCTTCTGGTGATTTCTGGCCAATGCCGCAAGGAAGCCAGATCGGATAGCCCTGAAGCTGCCCGTCGCCAGTGACAGGAACTGGCCGAGTGGAGCCGACCGAATCTTGCCGATGAACGGCCGGTGTCCACCAGGTTGCCGACCTTCGGATTCGGACCGCGGCACCGTCAGACCGCAGTGACGTTGAACCGATCGCAGAGGTCATCAACTTGCCGCGGCTTGAGCCTCTCGGCGCGCAGCTTGTGCAGCCCACTGCGCTCGAAGATGGCGAAGGCAAAACCCTTGTTCATCTGCCGCGACACGTAGCGGATCCCGTCCCAGCGCGTGCTCGCGCCGTGAATCGCCCGGGCCCAGGATTGGCCCGCCGTGTAATCTCCGGACGCACTGATGTCGTTGTTCAGGCCCAGGGACTTGAGCGCCGCCCCGGTCAGGTCGGCCAGCACCAGCGTCTTGCGCCGCTCACAGGCAAAGCGCACGACCGAGCGCTCGGTCAGCTCGGCGGCCGGCACCTCGTAGCTGCCGCCCACGAACCGCCCGGACTCATGGATGACGCTTTCCGCGAACGCCACCTCGATGGAGCTGGCGGTGTAGCAGGTGCCGAATGCGCCTGCCCGGCCGGGCTCCGGATGATCGAAGCGGTAGACGCCAGCCGACCAGTAGGGCTCCGTGGCCGGGTGCCGACTCAACCGAACGAGCGACGCCACCTCGATCCTGACCGGGCGAAGCAGGTCCTCGAATGACCCGGTCTCAGGCAGCCGCAGCCGCATTTCCGGCACCATGCGCGGCTCCCCGCTCACGCGCCCAGGCAGCAGCCAGGCGTTCCACCTTGGCCAGTGGAACCCCCGCCTCCACGGCGACCGCGATGCTCTTGCCAGCCAGGGCGCCGTGGTCGCGCAGCCAGAACATCAGCTTCTCACTGGAGCCAAGGTCACCGAGCGCACGGCAGATGGTGGCCACGGTCTCGCGGTCCATGCCCAGGAACGCCTGCGGGTAGTACAGCCGGTTGCCGACTTTCACCGCGAACACTTCGCCCCGTTCTGCGGCCGGCGCCAAGGCTTGGCGTGTGAGCCCCCAGGCTTGTGCGAGCTGCTCGCCGGGCACGACAAGGCCATCCTTGACCCACTGGACACGCGCTGCCTCACCACGCGCAGTGGCACCAGCCAGGCCGCCGGCGGCCTGAGCTTGCTGGGTGTCTGTGGTCGAGGACTTGGCATGTGCCGCGCGCGCGCGGACGCCTCGCGTCCTTGGCACCTGCAGCCCTTGCTTACTGACCGCCGAGCGAAGGCTGCCAAGGTCTTCGTTGAGGCGCCCAACGGTGGCTTCGAGCTGCGCGATCCGGCGCAGCAGGACAGGGGTACTGAGGTCGATGCTCATGGGGGGATTCTAAGCAAATGCATACAGTAAAGCAAATGAGGCAAATAGAGAAAATCACTGCGGCCTGCAGGCGACGCTACGGCTCTACCTGCGGCGACAGCGCCGATCTCTGGCTTGCGCCGCGTATCGCTACGCTACTCAGGAGTGCCGGCATCAATACCCTGGCCGATCTCACGCTTCGAGTGCCAAGGCGTCGGTGTTGGTGGGTCGACATCGGCGGTCTCGGTATGGCCGGCGCTCGCCGGATCGAGGCGTTCTTCGCTGCGCATCCAGCCCTTACCGACCGTGCTCGTGCGGTGGTAGTCACCACTGCGCCAGAAGACGTGGTCGCCTGGGAGAAGACCTTGCGAAGTGGAACCCCGCCACGCCGTTGCTCGGCAGCCTCGATGGCGAGTCCGGCATCACGTCCAAGCGGCTGTGGGCGATCGTGAAGAGGTTCTTTGCAACCGCGGCCGATGTCCGGGGGGATGCGAACCCCGCGCTGGGCGAGAAGCTGCGTCGGCGGTTGCTTAGCTTTTGACGGCTGCCCGCTTGGCCAGTTCGATCTTCGCGATCGCGTTGCGATGCACTTCATCGGGGCCATCGACGATGCGCACCGTGCGCTGGTGGGCGTAGGCCTCGGCCAGCCAGAAGTCGCCGCTGACGCCCGCCGCCCCGTGGGCCTGAATGGCCCAGTCGACCACTTTGCACGACATGTTGGGGGCCACCACCTTGATCATCGCAATCTCGGCGCGCGCCGCCTTGTTGCCGGCCACGTCCATCACATGGGCCGCGTTCAAGGTCAACAAGCGCGCCTGGTCGATCATGCAGCGCGACTCTGCGATGCGCTCGTGCCAGACCGACTGGCTGGACAGCGCACTGCCGAAGGCGATGCGCGACTGCAGGCGGTCGCACATCATCTCCAGCGCGCGCTCTGCCGCACCGATGGAGCGCATGCAATGGTGAATGCGCCCCGGCCCGAGACGGCCTTGCGCAATCTCGAAACCACGGCCTTCGCCGAGCAGGATGTTGCCAACCGGCACACGCACGTTTTCGAGCAGCACGTCCATGTGGCCGTGCGGTGCGTCGTCGTAGCCGAACACGCTCAGCGGGCGAACCACGGTGACGCCCTTGGTGTCGCGCGGCACCAGTACCATCGACTGTTGCGCGTGGCGCGCAGCGTCGGGGTCGGTCTTGCCCATCACGATGAAAATCTTGCAGTGCGGGTTGCCCGCGCCAGACGAAAACCACTTGCGCCCGTTGACCACGTACTCGTCGCCGACGCGCACGATGCTGCACTGGATGTTGGTCGCGTCCGACGACGCCACGGCCGGCTCGGTCATCAAGAACGCCGATCGGATCTCGCCACGCAGCAGCGGCTCCAGCCAGCGGTCTTTGTGCGCCTCGCTGCCATAGCGTTCGATGGTTTCCATGTTGCCGGTGTCGGGTGCCGAGCAGTTGAACACCTCGCCCGACCACGAGACGCGGCCCATGATTTCGCACAGCGGCGCGTAGTCGAGGTTCGAGATGCCGGGCACGCCGCGGTGCTCGTGCGGCAGGAACATGTTCCACAGCCCGGATTGGCGGGCCAGCGCCTTCAGCTCTTCCACCAACGCGGGCGTGCGCCAGGCGTCGCCGCTGCGGCGAAACGTGTCCATCTCATGCGCATAGCGGGCTTCGTTCGGGTAAATGTGACTATCGAAAAAAGCCTGCATGCGTTGCAGCAGGTCGGTGGTCTTGGCTGAATGGTCACTGAGCATGGGATGTCTCCTGGAGGTGGGAGGAGCGGCTGCGTGTGCGCCGCGTGCAAGCGACGATTGAAGCACCACCGGCGCCATCGCGGCGTCTCCAAGGCGACGCAAGCAGTTGCCATGATCCAGCGAATCGACAGCGCATCGTGATGTTCCCGTGATGAGTTGGCGCGGCCCAGGCGATAGACTTCAAAGCACTCGATTCACAGCCTTGAAAACTCATGCACCCCACCCTGCCCTTGCTGGCCGCCACCGACTTCCCCGCGCTGCGCCGAGCCAGCCTGGACACCTTGCAGGTCAACCTTGGCTACAAGTGCAACCAGAGCTGCCTGCACTGTCATGTGAACGCCGGGCCGAACAGAACCGAGATGATGGACGCCGACACGGTCGACCTGCTGCTGGCGGTGCTGTGCGAACGCGGCGTGAAGACGCTGGACCTGACCGGCGGTGCGCCCGAGTTGAACCCGCATTTCCGTCGCCTGGTGCGGGCCGCGCGCGCGCTGGGCATGAAGGTGATCGACCGCTGCAACCTCACCATCCTGAGCGAGCCGGGGCAACAAGACCTGGCGCAATTCCTGGCCGATGAGCGGGTCGAAGTGGTGGCGTCGCTGCCCTGCTATTCAGCGGCCAACGTCGACCGGCAGCGTGGCGACGGCGTGTTCGAGCGCAGCATTTCCGGCCTGCGCGCGTTGAACGCACTCGGATATGCCGATGCCGATGCCGATGCCGACGCGGACTCGGGCCTGGTTCTGAACCTCGTCTACAACCCGCAAGGCGCCTCGCTGCCACCGCCGCAAGCGGCCCTGGAAGCGGATTACAAGCGCGAGTTGGGCGCGCACTTCGGCATCCGCTTCAACCACTTGTTCACCTTGACCAACATGCCGATCCAGCGCTTCGGCAGCACCCTGGTGTCCAAGGGCACGTTCCAGAGCTACATGCAGTTGCTCAAGTCTTCCTACCGCAGCGAGAACCTCGACGGGGTGATGTGCCGCTCGATGATCAGCGTCGACTGGCAAGGCGACCTGTACGACTGCGACTTCAACCAGATGCTCGGCCTGCGTGCCCGTGTGAACGGCAGCGCGCGTGCGCACCTGCGCGATCTGCTCGCGCACACCGCGCAGGGCGAGGCGATCCGCGTGGCCGATCACTGCTACGGCTGCACGGCAGGCCAGGGCAGCAGTTGCGGCGGCTCGCTGGGAGCATGACGGCGCGGCTCTCGATCATCGTGCCCGTGCTCGACGAAGCCGCATGCATCACGACCGCCCTCGAAGCCCTGGCCCCGTTGCGCGCACAGGGGCATGAAGTGATCGTGGTCGACGGCGGCAGCCTGGACGGCACACCTGCGCTGTGCGCCGGCATGGCCGATGCGGTGTTGAGCACCGCACCGGGGCGCGGCGGGCAGGCCAATGCGGGGGCAGGTGCCGCACGCGGCGAGGTGCTGCTGTTCTTGCATGCCGACACCGCGTTACCGCCGCAGGCCGAGCGGCTGGTGCTTGCCTGCGTTGAACAAGGTGCGCTGTGGGGCCGCTTCGACGTGCGCATCGCCGGCACGTCGTCGATGCTGCCGATCATTGCTGCGGCAATGAACCTGCGCTCGCGCTGGAGCGGCGTCGCCACCGGCGACCAGGCCATCTTCGTGACACGGATGGCTCTCAACGAAGTCGGCGGCGTTCCCGACCAGCCGTTGCTGGAAGACGTTGAGCTGTCCCGCCGCCTGCTGCGCCTGGGCCGTCCCGCCTGCCTGCGCGAGCGCGTGGTCACCTCGGGCCGGCGCTGGGAACGCCACGGCGTGTGGCCCACCATTATGTTGATGTGGTGGCTGCGCCTGCGCTACTGGTTCGGCGCGTCGCCCGAGGTGTTGGCAAAGGCCTACCGATGAACGCACTCTGCCCGATCATCGTGATGGCCAAGGCACCCCTGCCTGGCCTGGCCAAGACGCGGCTGATTCCCGCGCTCGGTGCTGCCGGCGCGGCTGCGCTGGCCGAGAGAATGCTCGAGCACGCGGTGCAGCAGGCCGTGGCCGCGCAACTCGGCCCGGTCGAACTGTGCGTGACGCCCGATGCGACGCACCCGGCATTCAAGCGGCTTGCGCAGTTGCCGCGTGTGTCGGTGGCCCTGCAAGGCGACGGCGACCTGGGCTTGCGCATGCTGCGTGCTTTCAGGCGCGCGCTGCTGCTGCCTTTCGGCCGCAGCCTGCTGATCGGTGCCGACATCCCGGCGCTCGATGCAGACCTGCTGCAACGCGCCGCGCAGGCGCTGAACGATGTCGATGCCGTCTTTGTCCCCGCGTTCGACGGTGGCTACGCCTTGGTGGGCCTGCGCCGGCCCGAACCCACGCTGTTCGAAGGCATGGCCTGGAGCACACCGACGGTGATGGCGCGCACGCGCGAGCGCCTGCTGACCGCCAAGCTGAGCTTCGTGGAGTTGGCACCGGTGGCCGACATCGACGTGCCGGCCGATCTGCGGCACCTACCCTCTGATTGGCCGACGTACGGATCGGCATGGACAACCAACAACGCGAGCCCAAACCCATGACCCTGCTGCTGATCTTCACCGCCACGCTGTTCGTGGCCTACGCCAACGGCGCGAACGACAACTTCAAAGGCGTGGCCACGCTGTTCGGCAGCGGCACGGCCACCTACAAGCAGGCGATCACGCTCGCAACGGGCGCCACCTTCGCCGGCTGCATCGCCTCTGTGTTCCTGGCCGCCGGGCTGGTGCACGCGTTCTCGGGCAAAGGCCTGGTGCCCAATGCGGTCGCCGCCTCTCCGCATTTTTTATTGGCGGTGGCCATCGGCGCGGGCTGCACCGTGATCCTTGCCACGCTGCTGGCATTCCCGGTGTCCACCACCCACGGCCTGACGGGGGCCTTGGTAGGGGCCGGTGCCGTGGCCGCAGGGCGCGAGCTGAACCTGGGTGTGCTCGGCACTGCCTTCTTCCTGCCGCTGCTGTTGTCGCCGCTGGTCGCGGTGGCACTGACCATCGCCTGCTACCAACTGCTGCGCCGCGTGCCAGCGCAGTTCGGATTGAACCAGGCGTCTTGCATTTGCGTGGGTGAAACGGCGGCGTCGCCGCCCGTGCGGGTCATGGTGGACGGCAGCGCTGCCCTGCTGCAACCGCGAGCTGCGCTGACGCTGGCGGTCGGCAGCCCGTCCGACTGCGCCGTCCGCTACCCGGGGCGCTTTTGGGGCGTCTCGCAGCAGCGGCTGCTGACATCGGCGCATTTCATCAGCGGCGGTGTCGTGAGCTTCGCGCGCGGCCTGAACGACACGCCGAAGATCGTGGCCTTGATGCTCGTGATTCAGGCGCTCGATGTTCGGCTGGGCATGCTCGCGGTGGCGCTGGCCATGGCCGCAGGCGGTCTGCTGAATGCGCGCAAGGTCGCGCACACGATGAGCCGCAAAATCGCCGTGATGAACGACGGCCAGGCCTTCACCGCCAACCTGGTCACCGGGGTGTTGGTGATCGCGGCCAGCCGTTTGGGCCTGCCGGTGTCGACCACGCATGTGTGCGTGGGCGCGATCACGGGGCTGGGCGTCGTCAACGGTTCGGCGAACAAAGGCGTGCTGCGCAGCATCGCGCTGTCGTGGCTGTTGACGCTGCCCGTTGCCGCCGTGATCGCCGCCGCAGCGTGGTGCGCCATCCAGGCGATCTGATCGTTCTTGTTCAACCCCGAATCAACGCCATGACCGACCACCACGAACAGACCTACCTCGCCACCACCCGCAACGTCTACAAAGCGGCAGCGCTGACGCCGGATGTCGGCCTGTGCTGCACCACCACGCCGGTGTGGCAGTTGCCCGAGCTGAGCATCCCCAAGCGCATGCTGGAGATGAACTACGGCTGCGGCAGCACGGTGCATCCGCGCGACCTGGTGAACCAGCCCAGCATCTTGTATGTGGGTGTCGGCGGCGGCATGGAACTGCTTCAATTCGCGTACTTCAGCCGCCGCGCCGGCGCGGTGGTCGGGCTCGATGTGGTCGACGAGATGCTCGCCGCCTGCCAGACCAATTTGCTGCAGGCGCAGGCGAGCAACGCCTGGTTCAGCGCCGACTTTGTCGACCTGCGGCGCGGCGATGCGTTGGCGCTGCCGATCCAGAGCAACAGCATCGACGTGGCAGCGCAAAACTGCCTGTTCAACATCTTCCGCGACGACGACCTGAAGCAGGCGCTGGCCGAGATGCACCGCGTACTCAAGCCGCATGGCCGGCTGATCTTGTCCGACCCGGTCTGCGACCAACCGATGCCGCAGGCGCTGCAAGACGACGAACGCCTGCGCGCACTGTGCCTGTCGGGTGCCATCCCGCTGCAGCAATACATCCAGCGGCTGGCCGACGCCGGCTTCGGCACGATCGAAGTGCGCGCCAAGCGGCCCTACCGGGTGCTGTCGCCGAACCACTATGCAACGCAGCAACTGATCCACATCGAGAGCGTCGAAATCTGCGCGATCAAAGACCCGCTGCCCGCCGATGGCCCCTGCGTGTTCACCGGCCGCAGCGCGATCTACTTCGGCAATGAGCTGATCTTCGACGACGGCAAAGGCCATGTGATGACGCCCAACCAGCCGCTTGCGGTGTGCGACAAAACGGCCGCCGCGCTGCTGGCCATGGGCCGCGACGACTTGCATGTTTCAAACTCGACCTGGTTCTACGATGGCGGCGGTTGCTGCTGAGCCGCGCCTGGCCCACATCCGCCAAATAACCTCGCCGCTCGGTGTGCAACACGCACGGCCGAGCTTTGTTCAGCCTGCTTTGTTCACCCACCGGAGACTGCCATGAAACGTCTTGCCATTCTGACCACTGTCGCGTGGTGTTTCGCCACTGTCGCCACCACGGCGGCCACCACGGCCGCTGTTGCTGCGGATGGCCTGGTGGCGCTGAAGAGTTCCTACCCCGCCAAGGACACGATGAACCGCTTCGAAGAGAATGCCAAGCAGCGCGGATTGACGGTGTTCGCGCGCATCGACCACGCGGCGGGCGCGGCCAAGGTCGGCAAAACCTTGCGCCCGACCGAAGTGCTGATCTTCGGCAACCCGCAGGGCGGCACGCCGTTGATGGAGTGCGCGCAGTCGGCGGGCATCGACCTGCCGCTGAAGGCCTTGGTCTGGGAAGATGCACAGGGCCAGGTCTGGCTCGGCTACAACGACCCGGCCTGGCTCGCAAGCCGCCACGCTGCGGCGGACTGCCCGGCGGCAGCGATGATCGCCAAGGCCCTGGCCGGCCTGTCCGAAGCCACGCTGGCGCGCTGAGCATGCTGGCCGTCATCGGAGGCACCGGCCTGTACGAACTGGCCGGCATGCAGATCGAACGCCGCATCGAAGGCGACACGCCGTTCGGCGCACCGTCGGGCAGCGTGGTGCAGGGCCACGTGAACGGGCGCCCGGTGATGTTCCTGGCGCGCCACGGCGCAGGCCACCGCCTGCTGCCGCACGAGGTGAACTACCGCGCCAACATCTTCGCGTTGAAGCAGGCCGGTGCGACGATGGTGCTTGGGTTCTCTGCCGTGGGCAGCCTCGCCGAACAGGTGGCGCCCGGTGACCTGGCGATGCCCGAGCAGTATTTCGACTGGACTCGCGGCGCGCGCGAACGCACGTTCTTCGGTGGCGGGGTTGCCGCACACGTTTCGACCGCGAACCCGGTGAGCGCCGCACTGGTCGATGCCGCTGCCGCGTCGGCGCTGGCGCTGGGCATCACGTTGCACCGCGGCCTGACCTATGCCTGCGTCGAAGGGCCGCGCCTGGGCACGCGCGCCGAAAGCCTCTTCCTGCGCCAGGCCGGCTGCCACTTGGTCGGCATGACCAATGTGCCGGAAGCCTTTTTGGCGCGCGAGGCGCAAATGGCCTACGCCACCATCGGCATCGTCACCGACTACGACTGCTGGATGGACGACCCGGCGCAGCACGTCAGCGTGGCAGCGATCTTCGAGCTGTACGGCCAGGGCCTGGCCAAGGCGCGGACGCTGCTCGATCACCTGCTGGGCGCGCCCTTGCCCGCGCCGGAGCCTGCGATACGAGCCGCGCTGCAATCGGCCCTGCTGACGCCCGATGACGCCATGACGCCCGATCAGCGCCAATGGCTGACGGTGCTTCGGCAATAACGGCGCCCGGTCGGCACCGTTGCTTTCCTTCGCGTGTCTTGCAGACGAGGCGGCAACCCGGTTTCCGTAGCCGCGTTCAGCCGGACCACTGTTCAACCCGGTTGTGCCGCCGGCAGGGCGAAGCGAAACGTCGTACCTCGGCCCGCTTCACTGGCAACGGATATGCGAGTTCCGTGAAGCGCAAGAATGCGCGCGGCGATCCGCAACCCGAGCCCGCCACCCGAGCGATGCGCGCTGCGTCGCAGTGGTGAACCGCGCTCGAACAGACCGGGCAAGTGTTCGGCTGCGATGCCTGCGCCGGTGTCGGTAACCCGCACCTCGACTGACGCCGAACTGCGCACCGCCTCGAGCGATACGCTGCCCCCGGCGGGCGTGTGGCGAATCGCGTTGTCCAGCAGATTGGTGATCACTCTTTCGATCATCCCGATATCGCCGCGCACGAACAGCTCCTGCGGCTGCGCCGTGGTCACGAGTTGGACCGCCTTGTCTGCGGCGACCAGCGCGAACTTCTGGGCGATGTCCTGGAGCAATTCGGAGAGCGAAAAAATCTCGGCGGCCGGCAAAGTCTCTTCGCATTCGAGCTGCGCCAACTCGAACAACTGCTGAACCAGTCGGGCCACCCGCTGGCTTTGGCGCACCGCTACTTCGAGATAGCGTTGTCGGTCCGCGCTGGCTAAATCGTCGCCGCTGCGCAGCAGCGTCTCGAGGTGGTTTTGCATTGAAGTCAGCGGTGTGCGCAGGTCATGCGAGACGTTCGCCACCAGTTCACGGCGCAAG
>JAYVCL010000121.1:0-11224 GCA_043749975.1 Burkholderiales bacterium | reverse complement strand
TGCAGCACCTGACGCAGCGCTTCCGCGCCCGAGCCCGCGCGCACCAGCTCGATCCCGGTGTTGTCCAGCATGGCCTTGAGCAGGTACAAATTGGTCGGGTTGTCGTCCACGATCAGAATCGACGGGAGCATGCTCATGTTGCTGGATTCCTTGGAGAAATCGCCTGCCCCGCCGGGCTGGCCTGCCAGTTGCGGATGAATGCCGCCGATGGTTGCGCCGGATGCCACATGCCGACCCAGCCCTTGCCGATCATGGTCCGCATTGTGCGACCCAGGTACAGGGTTGGAGACAGCAAGCCGACGCCTCAGACATCTCGACCTCACCCCACCCACTTTCGCGCGTTGCTGAACATCCGCATCCATGGACTCAAGGCGCTGCGGTCGCCGCTGGTCCAGCTCATCAGCACATTGCGAAACACCCGCTCCGGGTGCGGCATCAACACGCTGAAGCGGCCATCGGCGGTGGTCACCGCAGTCAAGCCATCAGGGCTGCCGTTGGGGTTGAACGGATAGGCCTCGGTCGGCGCACCCGCGTTGTCGACGAAGCGCATCGCACGGTGAACGGATGCTGTGTCGCCTCGCTGTGAAAAATCGGCGAAGCCCTCTCCATGCGCCACCGCGATCGGCAGCCGGCTGCCGGCCATGCCGGTGAAGAAGATCGACGGGCTGTCCATCACTTCGACCATGCTCAGCCGGGCCTCGAACTGCTCGCTCTTGTTGCGCGTGAACTTGGGCCAGGCCTGCGCGCCGGGGATGATGGGCGACAGCGCGGCCATCATCTGGCAGCCGTTGCACACACCCAGCGCGAAGGTGTCTGTGCGGTTGAAGAAGGCCGCGAACTGTTCGGCCAGCGCCGGGTTGAACAGGATCGAGCGGGCCCAGCCCTCACCGGCCCCCAGCGTGTCGCCGTAGCTGAAGCCGCCGCAGGCGACGAAGCCCTGAAACTGGTCGAGCCGGGCGCGGCCAGCCTGCAGGTCGCTCATGTGAACGTCGAAGGTGTCGAAGCCTGCGCTGTGCATCGCATAGCTCATCTCGACATGGCTGTTGACGCCTTGCTCGCGCAGGATGGCGAGCTTGGGGCGGGTTTTGAGGAGGGCCGGTGCTGTGCCGCCCCCACCCCAACCCTCCCCCAAAGAGGGAGGGAGCAAGGCCGCATCGAAGCTCAAGTGCACCTGCAGGCCGGTGTCATGCGCCTGCCCAACCGCCTCGTGCTCCGCATCGGCACACACCGGGTTGTCGCGCAGCCGGGCGATGCGCCAGCTCACTTCGTCCCAGGTCTGGTGCAGCTCGCGCAGGCTGGCGCTGAAGACGCATTTCGTGTCGCGCCAGACTTCAACCACGCCGCGCGCGTTCGGCTTGCCGATGAAGTGGCTGTGCGCGCTGAGGCCATGCGCACGCAAGACTTGCATCACCTCGTTGCGCACCGCCGTGGGCACCTGGATGACAGCACCGAGTTCTTCGTTGAACAGGGCGCGCAGGGTCAGATCGTCGCGCCGCGCGCCGACTTGGGTGGTCCAGTTTTTGGAATCGCCGAAGTCGGCACGGCTGTCGCTGATGCCGTCGCCTTCAACGATGAGCATGTCGACGTTCAGGCTCACGCCCACGTGGCCTGCGAAGGCCATTTCAACCACCGTCGCCCACAGGCCACCGTCGCTGCGGTCGTGGTACGCCAGCAGCTTGCCCTCGGTGCGCAATTGGTTGATGGCAGCGACCAGCGACTTCAACTTTTCCGGGTCGTCCAGGTCGGGCACGTCATTGCCCGTTTGGTTCAACACCTGCGCCAGCATCGAGCCGGCCATGCGCTTTTTGCCTTGACCCAGATCAATCAGCACCAAGGTGTTGTCGCCTGGTGCCAACTGCGGCGTCAACGTGCCCCGCACATCGTCCAGCGTGACAAAGGCCGACACGATCAGCGACACCGGCGCGGTGACCTGCTTCGCCTCGCCGTTTTCATCGGTCCAGCGTGTGCGCATCGACAAGCTGTCCTTGCCCACCGGCACGCTGATGCCGAGCGCGGGGCACAGCGCCATGCCGACCGCCTTCACGGTGTCGTACAAGGCCGCGTCTTCACCCGGCTCGCCACAGGCGGCCATCCAGTTGCAGCTCAGCTTCACGCGCGCCAAATCCATCGGCGCGGCCAGCAGATTGGTGATCGCCTCGCCCACCGCCATGCGGCCCGATGCGGGCGCGTTGATGGACGCGATCGGCGTGCGCTCGCCGATGCTCATCGCCTCACCGCGAAAGCCGCTGTAGTCGGCCAAGGTCACCGCGCAGTCGGCCACCGGCACTTGCCACGGGCCGACCATTTGGTCGCGGTGGTTCAGCCCACCCACGCTGCGGTCGCCAATGCTGACCAGGAAGCGCTTGCTGGCCACCGTGGGGTGGCGCAGCACATCGAAGGCCACGCGCTGCAGCTTCGCGTCGCTCAGGTCGATTTCGGGCAGCGTTTGCACCAGGCGCGTCACGTCTCGGTGCATCTTCGGCGGCTTGCCCAGCAGCACGTCCATCGGCATGTCGATCGGGGTTTGGTCGGACGCCGCATCGGCCAGCACCAGTTGCTTCGCCTCGGTGGCCACACCGACCACGGCGAACGGGCAGCGCTCGCGCTCGCACATCGCGGCGAACAGCGGCAGTGCCTCGGGCTGCAGCGCCATCACATAGCGTTCCTGGCTTTCGTTGCACCAGATTTCTTTCGGTGTCATGCCGCTTTCTTCGAGCGGCACCTGGCCCAGGTCGAAGCGCGCGCCGCGCCCTGCGCCGTCCACCAGTTCGGGAAAAGCGTTCGAGATGCCGCCGGCCCCCACGTCGTGGATCGCCAGGATCGGGTTGCCGCTACCGCAGGAGCGTTCACTTTCACCCAACGCAGCGCAATGGTTGATGACCTCTTGCGCGCGCCGCTGAATTTCGGGGTTGCCGCGCTGCACCGAATCGAAGTCGAGCTGGGCGGCGTTCGCGCCTGCGGCCATCGAACTGGCAGCGCTGCCACCCATGCCGATGCGCATGCCGGGGCCGCCGAGCTGGATCAACAGGCTGCCGGCAGGGAAGGCGATCTTGTCCGTCTGCGTGGCCGCGATGCTGCCCAGGCCGCCGGCGATCATGACGGGCTTGTGATAGCCGCGCTGCACCGTGCCCACGCGTTGCTCGTAGACGCGAAAGTAGCCCGCCAGATTCGGCCGGCCGAATTCGTTGTTGAACGCGGCACCGCCCAGCGGCCCGTCGATCATGATTTGCAAGGCGCTGGCGATGTGCTCCGGCTTGCCGCAGGGTTGCTGCTCCCACGGTTCACTCAACCCGGGCAGGTGCAAATTGGAAACGCTGAAGCCGGTCAAGCCCGCTTTCGGTTTCGAGCCGCGACCCGTCGCGCCCTCGTCGCGAATCTCGCCGCCGGCACCGGTCGAGGCACCGGGAAACGGTGAAATCGCGGTCGGGTGGTTGTGCGTTTCCACCTTCATCAACACGTGAACCAATTCCTCGCGGGCTGCGTAGAGCGGCGCGTTGGTATAGCCCTGCGGCAGCCAGCGCTCGATCACGCCGCCGTGCATCACCGACGAGTTGTCGCTGTAGGCGACGACGGTGTGCTGCGGCGCGAGCTGGTGCGTGTTGCGGATCATCCCGAACATCGAACGTTGTTGCGGCACGCCGTCGATGCTGAAGTCGGCATTGAAAATCTTGTGCCGGCAGTGCTCGCTGTTGGCCTGCGCGAACATCATCAACTCCACATCGGTGGGGTTGCGCTGCAAGGCCGTGAACGCGGCGACGAGGTAATCGATCTCATCCACCGACAAAGCCAGGCCGAAGGCGCTGTTGGCGTCGATCAGCGCATCGCGGCCGCGGCCCAGCACATCGACACGCTGCATCGGCTTGCCAGCTTGCTCGTCGAACAGATGCGCTGCGTCACTGCGCTGCCACAGCACACTCTCGGTCATGCGGTCGTGCAGCAGCGCGGCAGCGGCTTGCAGCTCGTCGGCGCCGAGTGGCTTGGCGGCACCGAACAGGCCGCTCTTCAGCGCGAGCCTGAATTCGGTCACCCGCTCGACGCGTTTGATGGCCAGCCCGCAGTTGTGCGCAATGTCGGTGGCCTTCGAGGCCCACGGCGACACCGTGCCCAGCCGCGGCGCCACCACGATCAGGCAGCCGTCCACCGGTCCGGCGTAGGCATCTCCGTAGTGCAGCAGGCCAGCCACTTTGTCTTGCGCCTCGCGCCCGAGGGCGGCTTCGCTCCAGACCCAGTGCACGTGGCGCGCGTGAACAGCCGTGATGCGCGGGCTGATGGCTTGCAGCCTGGCCAGCAGCGCCAGCGCGCGAAAGGCAGACAGCGCGTTGCCGCCCTCATGGTGTTGCAGGTGCTTGGGTGTGGGTGTCACGGGGCTGGTGCGATCGCGTTGATGGCCCGGGACGGCGGGTGGTCAGCCCCGGTGCAAGCCCGGGATTTTAACGGTCGGGTGAGATAATTAAGGCCATGACGATCACCATCAAAACCGAAGCCGACGCACAGGGCATGCGCATTGCCGGGCGGCTTGCCGCCGAGGTCCTGGACCTGCTGACCGCGCATGTGAAGCCCGGCGTCTGCACCGAAGAACTCGACCGGCTGGCACACGATCACATCGTGAATGTGCAACAGGGCGTTCCGGCCCCGCTGAACTACGCGCCGCCGGGGTATGCGCCCTACCCGAAGTCGATTTGCACCTCCATCAACCACCAGGTCTGCCACGGCATTCCGAACGACCGGCCGCTGAAAAACGGCGACATCCTGAACATCGACGTAACGGTCATCAAAGACGGCTGGCACGGCGACACGAGCCGCATGTACATCGTCGGCGAAGGCTCGATTGCCGCCAAGCGCCTGTGCCAGATGACCTTCGATGCCATGTGGCGCGGCATCACCAAGGTGAAGCCGGGATCGCACCTGGGCGACATCGGCCATTCGATCCAGACCTTTGCCGAAAGCAACGGCTTTTCAGTCGTGCGCGAGTTTTGCGGCCACGGCATCGGCCGCAAGTTTCACGAAGACCCGCAGGTGCTGCATTACGGCCGACCCGGCACGCTCGACGTGTTGCTGCCCGGCATGGTGTTCACCATCGAGCCGATGATCAACGCCGGCAAGCGCGACATCCGCGAGATGGGCGACGGCTGGACCATCGTCACCAAGGACCGTTCGCTGTCGGCCCAGTGGGAACATACCGTGCTGGTGACCGACACCGGCTACGAAGTGCTCACCCTGTCGGCCGGCAGCCCGCCGCCGCCGGCCTTCGTTGCCGGCTGAGGCTGGGCGACGCGGCCTCGCCCGATAGCGCATTTCATGCCCGCCGTGCCCGGCTTGTCTGAAGGCCCGCAGGCCGAAGCGCTGCCGCCCGCGACGCGCAGCATGATCGACTTGCGTGCGCGCTTTCGCGAAGGCAAGGCGGCGCTGCTGGCTCACTTCGAAACCTCACGCGCGACTGCCCCGGCCGCGGCGCGCTTGCTGCGTGCGTTGGCCAGGCACGTCGACCGAACGCTGATCGATTTGTGGCAGCACGCGCAAATGCCCTCGGGCGCGGCGCTGCTGGCGGTGGGCGGCTATGGGCGCAGCGAGCTGTTTCCGCATTCGGACGTGGACGTGTTGGTGCTGTTGCCCAGCGGGCACATGGCGGTCGACGACCCGCTGAAAACCTCGGTTGAGCGCTTCATCACCGCGTGCTGGGACATCGGCCTGGAAATCGGCTCCAGCGTGCGCACGCTGAACGAATGCGCGCTCGAGAGCCACCGCGACGTGACGGTGCAAACCGCGCTGCTGGAGTCGCGCTACCTGTGCGGCGACCGCCGCATGTTCAACAGCTTTCGGCGCGCCAACACGCAGGCGATGGATGCCAAGGCCTTCTTGCGTGCCAAGACCTTGGAGATGCACCAGCGGCACCGCAAATTCGAGGACACGCCCTACGCGCTGGAACCCAATTGCAAAGAGAGCCCGGGCGGCCTGCGCGACCTGCAAGTGGTGATCTGGGTGGCGCGTGCCGCAGGCCTGGGCAAGAACTGGAACGAGCTGGCCGCCAGGGGCCTGATCACGCCGTTCGAGGTCAAGCAGTTGCAACGCAACGAAGGCCGCTTGAAGCTGATCCGCGCACGGCTGCACATGGTGGCGGGGCGGCGTGAAGACCGGCTGGTGTTCGACTTGCAAACCGCCGTGGCCGAGAGCTTCGGCTACCAGCCCACCGGTGGTCAGCGCGCCTCCGAGGTGCTGATGCGCGGCTACTACTGGGCGGCCAAGGCGGTGGTGCAGTTGAACCAGATCCTGATGCTCAACATCGAGGAGCGCATCAACGGCTCGCAGGACGCGCCGATGCGCCCGATCAACGCCAAGTTCCTCGACCGTGGCGGCATGCTGGAGGTGGTCAGCGACGACCTGTACGAGCGTGACCCGCACGCCATTCTCGAAACGTTTCTGACCTACCAGCAAACGCCGGGGCCGAAGGGCCTGTCGGCACGCACACTGCGCGCGCTGTACAACGCGCGCGAGATCATGAATGGCGACTTTCGGCGCGACCCCGTCAACCGCGCCACCTTCATGAAGATCTTGATGGAGCCTGAAGGCCAGACGCATGCCTTCCGGCTGATGAACCAGACCAGCGTGCTGGGCCGCTACCTGTGGGTGTTCAGGCGCATCGTGGGGCAGATGCAGCACGACCTGTTCCACGTCTACACGGTGGACCAGCACATCATCATGGTGTTGCGCAATGTGCGCCGTTTTTTCATACCCGAACACGCGCACGAGTACCCGTTTTGCTCGCAACTCGCGCTGCAATGGGACAAGCCGTACGTGCTCTACATCGCCGCGCTGTTCCACGACGTGGCCAAGGGCCGCGGCGGCGACCACAGCGATCTGGGCGCGGTGGAAGCGCGCCGTTTTTGCCGCGACCACGGCATGGCGCGTGAAGATTCGGCGCTGATCGAATTTCTGGTCAAAGGCCACCTGACGATGTCGCGCGTGGCGCAAAAAGAAGATCTGTCCGACCCCGACGTGATCGCCGCGTTCGCGGCCCTGGTGGGCAGTGAGCGTCGGCTCAGCGCGCTGTACCTGCTGACGGTGGCCGACATCCGCGGCACCAGCCCCAAGGTGTGGAACGCCTGGAAGGGCAAGCTGCTGGAAGACCTGTACCACCTGACCTTGCGCGCGCTGGGCGGCGCGCGCCTGAACCAGGACGCCGAGGTCGAGGCGCGCAAGCTCGAAGCGCACCACGAGCTGAACCTGTATTCGCTGCCGCAGGGCACCGAAGCCGCGTTGTGGAAGACGCTGGAGCTCAGCTACTTCGCACGCCACGACGCAGGCGACATCGCGTGGCACACGCGCTCTTTGCACCAACACGTGAACACGACCGAACCGGTGGTGCGCGCACGCCCGTCGCCAGTGGGTGAAGGCCTGCAAGTGCTGGTGTATTCGCCCGACCGGCCCGACCTGTTCGCGCGCATTTGCGGCTACTTCGACGGCGCGGGCTTCAACATCCTGGACGCCAAGGTGCACACCACGCGTGCCGGCTATGCGCTCGACACCTTCCAGGTCATCAGCCCGCACATGGACGAGCCGCACGGCGGTCATTACCGCGACCTGATCTCGTATGTGGAAACCCAACTGACCAAAGCGCTCGGCGCATCGGGGGCCTTGCCCGAGCCCAGCCGGGGCCGCCTGTCGCGCCGCGTCAAGTCGTTCCCGATCACGCCGCGGGTCACGCTGCGGCCCGACGAGCGCGGCCAGCGCTGGCTGCTCGGCGTGTCCAGCGCCGACCGCTCGGGCCTGCTCTACGCCATCGCCCGCGTGCTGGCGCGCCACCACATCAATTTGCAACTCGCCAAGATCACCACCTTGGGCGAGCGGGTGGAAGACACCTTCCTGATCGACGGTTCGGCGCTGCAACACAACCGGGCCCAGATCGAAATCGAAAGCGAACTGCTGGACGCGATCACGGCCTGAGCTGCACCACTCCCCACGGCGGAGTCGGGTTCGGAGTCAAGCACGCGTCGTAGCAGCCTCCCAGACCCGTCCCGAGTTGCTCATCACCGACGCTGCGGCGCGCACTTCGGGCGCAAGAGGCTGAACGGCGCTGGGCAGGTTGGCCCGGATCAACGCGCCCAGGCTCCTGATCATCGCTTCGCGTGGATAGCAGTGGCGCCACACCAGGCCGATGGTTCGTGTCGGCTCGGGGGCCTTGAAACTGCGAATTTCCACCAGGTCGTTGTTGAGCGAACCGGCCCCCGGAATGGCCGCCAATTGCGGCAGCAATGTGCACCCGACACCTGCGGCGACCATTTGGCGCAGCGTCTCGATGCTGGTGGCCTTGAGCTCCTCGCGCTGGTCGGACGACGTGGTGCCGCAGATGGCCAGCGTCTGGTCGCGCATGCAATGCCCTTCCTCGAGCAGCATCACATGCTCTGCGCTCAGCGATTTTTCGCTGACGTACCGCTGCTCGGCCAGCGCGTGGCCCTTTGGCAGCGCGACCACAAAGGCCTCGCAGAACAAGCCCATCACGTCGAGGTCTTCGCCGCGTACCGGCAATGCGAGCAGCAGCGCGTCGAGTGAGCCTTGGCGCAAGCGCTCGAGCAGATTGGACGTCAGGTCCTCGCGCAGAAACAGTTGAAGGCTGCCGAAGTTGCTGCGGATTGCCGGCAGCAAGTGTGGAATCAGATACGGCCCGAGCGTGGGGATCACGCCCAGGCGCAAGGGCCCGGCCATCAGGTCGTGGTCGCTGACGGCCAGACTGCGGATTTCTTCGATCACGGTCAGTACCTTGCGCGCGCACTCAATGATGCGGTCCCCGATCGGCGTCGGTTGCAGGCGATGCTTGTTGCGCTCGAACAGCGTCACGCCGAGATAGTCCTCGAGCTTCTTCAACTGCGTGCTCAAGGTGGGTTGCCCGACGTTGCAATGCTCTGCAGCGCGAACGAAATGGCCCTTGTCGGCCAACGCCACGAGATAGCGAAGTTCCTGCAACGTCATCAAAGTACCCCCGGTTTGTTTGTTGTGACGCGGATGTGGATGTTTGAACATCGACGGCGCGCATCGCCTACTTGAATATCCAGTATCGAGAGATTGAATTTGCCTGGCACCAACTACGTCGCATAGCCTTGCCCAAACGATACGGCACAAAGACGCTCGACGGCAAAGGTGCAAACACTCAGTTTTCTCTGAAGCGATCAAGACCCACCAAGGAGACGGTAAACCATGACGAATGCATCGAACCTGCGAAGAGCCTGGGCCGGGATGGCGTTGTTGTCGGCGAGCACTCTGAGCATCGCTTACGACGTGGTAGCTGTTTCCGGAGGCGGCCGCATCGACGGCAAGGTCACGTTCCAGGGTGCCGTGCCGGTCAAGAAAGTCATTCCCACCAAGGACAAAGATGTCTGCGGCGGCCCGCGCGATGAGGTGCAAATCATCGTCGGCGCGGACAAAGGCGTACAGGACGCCGTCGTCTACCTCAAGGAAGTACCCAAGGGCAAGGCCTGGGCCGCCGTTGACAAGGTGCCGGTACTCGATCAGGAGAAGTGCCAGTTCAAACCCGCCGTGCAGGTGGTTCGGACAGGCAAGATCGACATCGTCAATTCCGATCCGGTGCTTCACAACACGCACGGTTTCTACGGTCAGCGCACTGCATTCAACTTGGCGATGCCCGACAAGGGGATGAAGATTTCCAGCGAAGTGCCGCGCCCCGGCCTCGTGCGGGTCGAGTGCGACGCGCACGGCTGGATGCTGGCCCACATCTACGTTGCCGACAGCCCTTACTACGCGCTGACCAAAGCCGACGGCAGCTTCAGCATCACCGACATTCCTCCCGGCACGTACACGGTGATCGCTGCGCAGCACTTCACCAGCGACACCGAGACGCAGGTAACCATAAAGGGTGGCGAGAGCACCAAGATCGCCGTCGAACTGAAGAAGTAGCAGTGCCGTTGAGGGCTGCGCGACGCGCAGCCCGTTGCGTGAATCCAGCCACAGGAGAGCCATCAATGAACGCTATTGACCTTGAACGGCGCGAGATGCACCGGATTTTGTCTGCTGACGGGGGCAGCCCCGATTCCCGCACGCGTGTCACGCGCCGCACCTTCATGCACAACTCGGCAAAGGGCGTGGCTGGCCTGGCGGCGGCGGGCTTCGTACCGATCATCAACACGCTTGACGTCGCCTACGCGCAAGACCAGAGCTTCCGCTTCGCCTGGGTGTCGGACACGCACCTCTACCCGCGAAACGTGAATACGCGTTTCGTCGACAAGGCGGTGCGTGCCTTCAAGGAAGTTCAGGCGATGAACCCGCCGGCCGACTTTTTGATCTTCGGCGGAGACATCGCGCAATTGGGCGACCCGGTTGAGTTGCAGCTCGGTGCCGAGTTGCTGAAGGAAGTGAAGATGAAGCAGTTGTTCATCCCCGGCGAGCACGACTGGTATCTCGACATGGGCGCGCAGTGGAACAAGACCTTCGGCGCGTCGCCATGGACCCTGGACCACAAGGGCGTGCGCATCATCGGCCTGGACACCGTGAGCCATGCGGAAGATTTCTGGACCTCGAGGAAATACAGCCCGAAAGAGCGCATGGGTCACATGGCCACGCTCGACGGCACGCTGGGCGGTGCGTGGTCGGCGGTTGGCGAAAAGCAGTTGCGCTATCTGAGCAGCCAGCTCTCGTCCTGGGGCAAAGACAAGCCCGTCATCATCTTCACGCACACGCCGCTGTACGAGTACTACCCGGCCTGGAACTTCTGGGTCCGCGACTGGAAGGCCGTGCACGAGGTGCTCGCACCGTACTCGAACGTCACCAACGTGCACGGCCACGTGCATCAGGTGCTGTACCACGAGATCGGCAAGATGCGCTCGATCGGCATGCTCGCCACGTCATGGCCGTGGCCGTATGCGCCGGAGGGCGTGCCGACCCTGACCCGGCCGATGATCCGCGCCGACCCCGGCGACCATTTCGACGGAGTCGGCTGGAGCCAGTTGGCCATCGCGAGCAGCGGCAAGGTCGACAACGAATACAAGATGTTCGGACGCAAGAAAGTGTTCGCCGAAGCGGGTGTCGACTCAGGCACCGAAGACAACCGAAACCAGGTGCTGAGTCCGCGCATCTCCGACCGGCTCTGACGGCCGCTTGCCCAACAAGGAGACGAACATGACAAGCAAGGTATCGCGTTGTGCCCTGGCCGCCGCAGCGGCAGCGGCGCTGGTGTTCATGGTCATCGACCCACAGGTCGCGCTAGCCCACAAGGAGC
>JAYVCL010000120.1:0-5455 GCA_043749975.1 Burkholderiales bacterium | reverse complement strand
GATCAGGTCGCGCACGCTGGCCATCAGGCGCGGAATCTCGGCGGCGGCGTCGCCGGCCAGCACCTTGCGCACCGCGCCGTCGGGCAGCGGCGGGTCGGTAAGGACACCGCTGTAGGCGCGGATGCGGGTGGCACCCACCAGGCCGCTTTCCATCGTGAAGATGCTCGACTGGCGCAGCCAGTGCGCGTCCTTGCTCGGCACGTCGACCACGATGCGGGCATTGCCTTCGGCGGACAGCTCGATGCGGTTGACGCGCCCGATCGCAAAACCCGCGAAGGTCAGGTCCATGCCTACCACCACGCCTTCGGAGTTGTCGGCCACCAGCACCAGGGTTTGCTTGTGCTCGAACACGCCGCGTGCGTACAGCACGTAGGCCACGGCGGCTGCGATCAACGCGGCCACGCACAGCAGCAACAGCCGCGCCTTGATGTCGAGGTGGGCCACAGGCGGGGCGTCGTCGGGGCGAGCTTCGATCATCGTTGCGTGTGAATGCGTGTGGGTGCGTGTGGATCTGGCAAGTCAATAGTAGTTGCCGACCAGCGAGGTGACTTCGACCAGCAAAATCACCGCCAGCAAACGGGCCAGTCGCGTCAGGTCGGCGGTGGCCAGGCCGGCCGCCTGGTCGCGCGGCGTGGTCACCATCGGGACGATGGCCACGGCCAGGCTGAGCAGCAGCGTTTTCAAGATGAAGATCAGATTGATGACCGGGTTGAACACCTGGCCCAAGGCGCGCGTGAATCCTTCGAGCCCCCAACTGGCAAAGCCGTACACCGACAGGTAGGTCAGCACCACGGTCACCACACTGCTCACGAGGGCCAGCGTGACCACCGCGAACACGGCGGCGATCACCCGCGGCAGCACGGCGTCGCGCGTGGGGTCGATGCCGGCGGCCAGCAGCGACTCGAAGCGGCCTTGTGCCCGCATCGCGCGAACCTCGTCACCCGCCGCGAGCGAGTAGCGCACCGCCACGAACAGGGCGGCCGACAGCGGAATCAGCTCGAGCACCAGGCTGCGAACCAGCAGATCGAGCGCGTAGCGCGACAGGCCGTAGCTCAGCGACGTGGTCAGCACGATGCGAATGATGACCACCGCAATCAGCGCCGAGAGCACGGTAAAGCCCGGCAGCAAGGGCCGCGTCGCCAGATAGAGGCTGTGCGTCAGCGCACCGTGCTGTGCCCGCCGGTAGCTTGACGGCGACAGCGCCAGCACCAAAATCTGCGCGCCAAAGTGCAGCACCTGCCACCACCCGCGCGACCAGATGTGCGCTGCGCGTGCCCAATGGCGCAGGGTGGATTGCAGGGGCGGTGAGGGCGGCATGGAAGGGGGTGAGCACGGCCCGCATCGGGCAGAGCGGCCAGTGTAGGGGCGGGGCGCAAGCCCCCCTTTTGGGTGAGATGTGCAAGGCGCCAACGGGCAGACAATGCAACGCATGAACGCCACGCCAGCACGCAAATCTGCCTCGACCGCGCTTCGCCTGGCGCGCAAGTCCTGGCGGCTGCAGCACCTGGATTCGGGCCAGGCCATCGCTGTGGCCGAGCGGGCACTGAGCCGGGCCTTGGTCAGCGGCGACATGCTGGCCCAGGGCTGGGCCCGCCTGTCGCGCGGCTTCCATTTGATGTACGTCGCCACGCCGTCCGAAGCCACGCCTGAGCTGGTTGCGGCGCGGCACTGTTTCGATGTCGCGCAAGACCGCGCCGGACACATCCTGGCCGGGACGGGCCTGGCGCGCTGCCTGTGGCGCGAGGGGCATTTTCGTGAGTCGCTGGAGCGGGTGCTGCTGCTGCGCGACGAAGGCCTGAGCCTGCTCAAGCACGACCAGCGGGGCATTTTGCTGAACACCATCGCCGGTTGCTACTCGGCGCAAGGTCAGTCGGAGAAAGCGTTCGCCTACATGTACCAGGCCCTGCGCGATTCGAGCCCGATGCGCGGGCACGGCTTCGATGCGGTGCTGCATTGCAACCTGGCGCATGAGCTGCTGCAACTCGGCGACTGTGAAGAAGCGCTGCGCCATCTGGGCCTCGGCATTGCACGCTGCGCCAGCCTGAACAACGTGCGCTTGCTCAGCGTGCTGTTGATCAACCGCATCATCTGCCTGACCGAGCTCGATCGCCCGGCGCAGGCGCTGCCCGACATTGCACGTGTGCTGGCGCTGCCCACCGGCGTGAAGGGGCGCGGCACGCTGGGAATGCACTTCGAGACCCTGGCCATTGCCGCCTTGCGCGCCGGCGAGCCCGCGTTGGGTGCCGAGCTGGTGGACCGCGCGGTGCACGCGGCGCGGGCGGCCATTCCCGACGAGCACGTCGAGCTGGCCGTCGTCTCGGCCATGCTGGCGCGCGATGGCGGCCTGCTGCCGCAGGCGTTGGTGCACCTGGAAAAGGTGCGTCCGCTGATCGCCGGCGATGCCGCGCAAGGCTTGAGCCTGCGCGTGCGTTGCCTGTTTCACATGACCCTGACCGACGTGCATGAGCGCGGCTGCGACGCCGTGCAGGCGCTGGCCTCGATGCGGGCCTGGCAGGCCTTGCATGTCGAGCGTGCGCAGATGGCCTCGCGCGCACGCTACCAGGCGGCCGCGCTGCACACCGAGCTGCTGCGGCTGCAACACAAGCTGGACGAAAACGACGTGCGGCGGCGCGCCACCGAGCGCGCGCGCTCCGAACTGCAGGCCATCAACACGCAGCTCTCGCGCAAGGTCGACGAGGTGCAGACCTTGCAGGCCGAGTTGAGGCAGCAGGCCTCGCGTGACTTTCTGACCGGCCTGTTCAACCGCCGCCACTTGAACGACGCGTTGCCGTCGATGCTGGCCCTGGCAAGGCGCGACCGGCAGCCGCTGGCTGTGGCGATCATCGACCTCGACCACTTCAAATCCATCAACGACCAGCACGGCCATGCCGCAGGCGACACCTTGCTGACCGCCTTCGGCAACTTGCTGGCCAGCCATGGGCGCAAAAGCGATGTGGCCTGCCGCTATGGCGGCGAAGAGTTTTGCCTGCTGATGCCGCGCACCGATGCGCAGGCGGCGCGCCGCAAGGTCAACGCTTTGCTCAAGCTGTGGCGCGGTGCCGTGTTCCCGGTAGCCGGCGGCTGCCTGAGCGGCCTCACGTTCTCAGCCGGCGTCGTGGATTCGAGCGTGGGGCCGGTCGCGGCCGCAGCGCTGCTCAGCGCAGCCGACGATGCGCTGCTGGCGGCGAAGCGGCTCGGCCGCAACCGCGTGCTGCTGGCCGATGCAGCGCTGGCTGCTGCCGCGTAGCTGCCGCGGCGCGCTGAACTGCTGGGTGGCGGTGCCGGTGGCGGCGACCTCATCCGTTCGTCGCGCCCAGGGCTTGCACCCATACTCGCCCGGCAGTCCAATCCCACCCCCACCGGAGACTTCCCATGCGTCATTTGAAGACAGCCATCACAGGGCTGTGCCTCGCGTTCAGCACACTGCTCGCGCCAGTGCAAGCCCAGGGCAAAGACCTGCCCAGCGCCCGGCCCGAATCGGTGGGCATGTCGTCTGACCGTTTGGCGCGCATCGTCGCCACACTGCAGGCCGATGTGGACAGCAAACGAATTCCGGGTGCCGTGCTGCTGGTGGCGCGTGACGGCAAAGTGGTGCAGTACGAGGCCATCGGCAAGCTCGACCCGGCAGGCAGCGCGCCGATGACCAAGGACGCGATCTTCCGCATCTACTCGATGAGCAAGCCCATCACGACGGTGGCCGCGATGATGCTGGTCGAAGAAGGCAAGCTCAAGCTCGACGACCCGGTGTCCAAGTACATCCCCTCGTTTGCCAAGATGCAGGTGGGCGTCGAGAAGGCCGACGCTGCGGGCGGAAAACCCACCTTGGAGCTGGTGCCTGCGCGCCGCCCGATCACGGTGCAGGATTTGATGCGCCACACCTCGGGCATCACCTACGGTTTCTTCGGCAGTTCGCTGGTCAAGACGGCCTACACCGACGCCAACTTGCTGGCCGACGACGTGAGCAACGAAGTCTTCGCCGAACGTGTCGCCAAATTGCCGCTGGCCTTCCAGCCGGGCAGCACCTGGGACTACAGCCACTCGACCGACATCCTGGGCCGGGTGGTCGAGGTGGTGTCGGGCAAATCCTTGTACCAGTTCGAGAAGCAGGTGCTGCTCGACCCCTTGGGCCTGCCCGACACCGCCTTCAATGCCGCTGCTGCCGCCCAGCAAAAGCGCGTGGTCGAACCATTTGCCGACGATCGCAACTTCGGCTTGAACGCCAACTTTTTCGACCCGCGCGTGGTCGGCAAATGGGAGTCGGGCGGCGGCGGCATGGTGTCCACCGCGATGGAATACGCGCGCTTTGCGCAAATGCTGCTCAACGGCGGCACGCTCGACGGCAAGCGCTACCTGAGCCCGAAAACACTCGGCTTCATGACCTCCGATCACCTGGGCACCGCCATCGCCACCACGCCGCTGTACCTGCCCGGCCCGGGCTTCGGTTTCGGCCTGGGTTTCGCGGTGCGCAAGACCAGCGGCGAAGCGGCGTATCCGGGCGAGGCGGGCACCTTCTACTGGGGCGGCGCGGGCGGCACGTACTTTTGGGTCGACCCCAAAACGCGGCTGATCGCGGTGCTGATGTTGCAGTCGCCCAGGCACCGCGTGTACTACCGCACGCTGTTGCACGACATGGTCTATGCGGCTGTCATCGAATAAGCCCGACTCGGCCGGACAAGGGCTCGGCGCGGTGTCCATCGTCCTCATCCGTCACGGCGAAACCGCGCTCAACGTGGCGCGGGTTTTGCAGCCCGCCGACACGCCGCTCAGCGCGCAGGGCGTAGCGCAGGCGCACGCCGTGGCGCGGCGGCTGGCGGCGTTCGGCCTGGCCGGCATCGTCAGCAGCGATCTGCCGCGCGCTCAGTGCACCGCCGAGGCGATCGCCGCTGCCTGCGGGCTGTCGGTGGTCAGCACGGCGCTGCTGCAAGAGCGCAACTTCGGCGAGCTGCGCGGCCAGTCGTATGACGGCCTGGGTTTCGACCCGCTGACGATGCTGGCGGCACCCGCGGGTGGCGAATCGGCGCAGGCCTTTCAGCGTCGTGTGGCGCAGGCGTTTGCGCATGTCGTGCGAATGCGTGCCGTGTCGGGCGGCCCGCTGGCTGTGGTCACGCACGGGCTGGTGCTTCGCGCGTTGCTGGAGGCGCATGTGGCCTTGCCCGCCGGTTGCAGCCTGCCTGCGCACATCGGCAACACCGCCGTCAGCATCGTCTCGGCCGAGCCGCCGCATTCGGTGCACCTGCTGGCCTGCACGCGCCACCTCGACTCGTCCAGCCAGGACGATGCGCACGGCCTGTCAGGCGGCTGAGCTCAAGACAGCCGCCGGATCAGGCCCATCGCCGCTGCGGGTGCCTTCTCTTTTGCGCCGCCGATAAAAAACATGAACACATCGCGCGGCTCCACGGGGGCGGCTGCCGCCTCGACCTTCGGCACGCCGGCCGGCTCGCCGCCCAGGCACCAC
>JAYVCL010000119.1:0-11403 GCA_043749975.1 Burkholderiales bacterium | reverse complement strand
GCCGCCCTTCATCAGGTCTTCGCGCTTGACGCCCAGCCACATCGCGATCGCCGCCGCCACGAACACCGACGAGTAGATGCCGAACAAAATGCCGATGGTCAGCGCGACCGCGAAGTAGTGCAGCGTCGGGCCGCCGAAGACCAGCATCGACACCACCATCATCAGCGTGCAGCCGTGGGTGATGATGGTGCGGCTGATGGTGCTGGTGATGGCGTGGTCGATCACCTCGCGGGTGGTCATCTTGCGGTAGCGGCGAAACGACTCGCGGACGCGGTCGAAGATCACCACCGACTCGTTCACCGAATAGCCCAGCACCGCCAGCACGGCGGCCAGCACCGCCAGCGAAAACTCCCACTGAAAAAAGGCGAAGAAGCCGACGATGATGATCACGTCGTGCAAGTTGGCCACGATGCCCGCGACCGAAAATTTCCACTCGAAGCGGAAGGCCAGGTAAAGCATGATGCCGACCACCGTGACCGCCAGTGCCAAAGCGCCGTCGCGCGCCAGCTCCGAGCCCACCGACGGGCCGACGAACTCGCTGCGCTGAAGCTTCACCAGTTCGGAGCCGAGCGTGCCGCACACCGGCTTGCTGATGGCTTCGCCCTTGTCGGTGGTCAGTTGCTGGGTGGTGACGCTGCCGCGCTCGGCCTTGCACAGCTCGTCGAAGACGCGCCGGCTCAAGGCGTCGGCCTGCTTCAGGTCGCCGCGCGCAGGCAGCCGGATCAGCACGTCGCGCGAGCTGCCGAAGTTCTGCACCTGGATGTCGCCCAGCTTCATGGTGTCAACGGTCTCGCGCACACGGCCCAGGTCGGCAGTTTGCGGATAGGCCACTTCGACCAGGGTGCCGCCGGTGAACTCGACCGAAAAATGCAGGCCGCGGGTGGCGATGAAGAACACCGCCGCCGCGAAGGTCAGCGCCGATATGACGTTGAGCACCACCGCATAGCGCATGAACGGAATGTCGCGCCTGATCCTGAAAAATTCCATCTGGCTTCCTTTTTGTTCTTGGCTGCGACGTCAGGTCTGGCCGGGCGCCGTGGCACCGGGCTTCCAGACCTGCCCGATCGACACGCCCTTGAGCTTCTTCTGGCGGCCATACCAAAGGTTCACCAGGCCGCGCGAGAACACCACGGCCGAGAACATCGAAGTCAGGATGCCCAGCACATGCACGATGGCGAAGCCGCGCACCGCGCCCGAGCCGAAAGCCAGCAGCGACACGCCTGCGATCAGCGTGGTGATGTTGGAGTCGAGGATGGTCGCGAAGGCGCGCTCGTAGCCGGTGTGGATGGCCGTTTGCGGTGCCGCGCCGTTGCGCAGTTCCTCGCGCACCCGTTCGTTGATCAGCACGTTGGCGTCGATCGCCATGCCCAGCGCCAGCGCGATGGCCGCGATGCCCGGCAGCGTGAGCGTGGCCTGCAGCATCGACAACACGGCCACCAGCAGCAGCAAATTGAAGGCCAGCGCCAAGGTCGAAAACACGCCGAACAACATGTAGTACGCGCACATGAAGATGGCGATGGCGGCGAAGCCGTACTTCACGCTGTTGAAGCCCTTGGCGATGTTGTCGGCCCCCAGGCTGGGCCCAATGGTGCGTTCTTCGATGATCTCCATCGGCGCGGCGAGCGAGCCCGAGCGCAACAGCAGTGAGGTGTCGCTGGCTTCGGCGGTGGTCATGCGGCCAGAAATCTGCACCCGCCCGGCACCGATTTCGCTGCGGATCACCGGCGCTGTCACCACCTCGCCCTTGCCCTTCTCGAACAGGATGATCGCCATCCGCTTGCCGATGTTCTCGCGCGTCACGTCTTTGAAAATGCGCGAGCCCTTGGCGTCCAGCGTGAGGTTGACGGTGGGCTCATGGGTCTGGCCGTCGAAGCCGGGCTGGGCGTCGATGAGGTTCTCGCCGGTCAACACCACCTGGCGCTTCACGATGATGGGCGCGCCGCCGCGCTCCTCGAAGCGCTCGGCCCCGAACGGCACTGGGCCGCTGCCACCGACGGCGGCTGCCGCCTCGGTGCTTTCGTCGAGCAGGCGCACTTCCAGCGTGGCGGTGCGGCCGATGATGTCCTTCGCCTTCGCGGTGTCTTGCACACCGGGCAACTGCACCACCACGCGGTCCAGGCCCTGCTTCTGAATCACCGGTTCCGCCACGCCGAGTTCATTCACCCGGTTGTGCAAGGTGGTGATGTTTTGCTTGATCGCGCCTTCTTGCACCCGCGCCGCAGCTTCGGGCTTGAGTGAGCCGCCGAGCTTGAAATCGCTGCCGTCCGGCGTCTCGGTCCACAGCAGATCGGGCAACTGGTCGGCCAGCAGGGTGCGCGCCGCAGTCAGCGTTTCGCGATCCCGAAACCGCACGTCGACGTTGTTGCCGTCGCGGGTGATGCCGGCGTGGCGCAGGTTCTTGTCGCGCAGCAGGGTTCGAATGTCGCCGGTCAGCGCTTCGGCCTTCTTGGTCAGCGCCGACTTCATGTCGACCTGCATCAAAAAGTGCACCCCGCCGCGCAGGTCGAGCCCCAGGTACATCGGCAAGGCGTGCAGCGAGGTGAGCCATTGCGGCGAGCGCGACAAAAGGTTCAGCGCCACGATGTAGCTCGGGTTGGCTGCGTCGGGGTTGAGCGATTTGGAGATCGCGTCCTTCGCCTTGATCTGCAGGTCGGTGTCGCCAAAGCGGGCCTTCACCGAGGTGCCTTCGAACTGCACGAAATCGGCCTTCAATCCGGCCGCGGTCAGCACCTGTTCAACCCGCGTGGTGAGCGAGCTGTCGAGCTTCAGCGTGGCCTTGCCGCTGCTGATTTGCACCGCTGGCGCTTCGCCAAAAAAGTTGGGCAAGGTGAACAGCAGCCCGATCACCAACGCGACCGCGAGGACGACGTATTTCCAGAATGGATAGCGGTTCATGTTGACTTTCTCGCGGTGTGTCCGGATTGCGCGGTGCGTGGGATGCGCCAGCCGCCGGGGCGCGGAATCCGCTCAACGCCGGAAGTGCGTCGGCGTGGCCGCCAGCACCCGGTGTGTGCTTACTTGAAGCTGCCCTTGGGGAGCACCTGGACCACCGATGAGCGCTGCACCTGAATCTCCACGCCGTTGGCGATTTCGACATGCAGGTAGCTTTCGCCCATCTTGGAGATGCGACCCAGCATGCCGCCGCCGATCACCACTTCGTCGCCCTTGGCGATGGCGTCGATCATGGCCTTGTGCTCTTTTTGGCGCTTCATCTGCGGCCGGATCATCACGAAATACAGCACCACGAACATCAGCAAGATGGGCAGCATGCTGGCGATGCTGCCGAACGGCGAATCGGACGCGCCGGTGGCGGCGGGTGCGGCCTGTGCGAATGCTTCTGAAATGAACACTTGAGTTTCCTTTTGATGCGCCTGGCAACGTGCCTGGCGCAAAGATTTGGGATTGTATGACCACCGACCTCAAGCCTCGTTGCGCTTGATTCTGTTGCGCTCGCGTGACGCCCTGTCGCGCGTCTTCCACACCGTCAACTGCCGCTGACGCTCGAGCACGCCCATCGTGTCGCGGCGGGCCTCGCGCAGCAGCTTGTGGTAGTTGCTCAGGCGGTCTGCGGCCACGCCTTCACGCACCGCGCAGCCGGGTTCGTCGTGGTGCCTGCAATCGCGGAAGCGGCACCGCCCCGCCAGTGCTTCGATGTCGCCGAAGCTGGCCGCCAAGCTGGCTTCGTCGGCATCGGGGCGCAGCGCGCGCAGCCCCGGGGTGTCGATCACGCATGCGCCTGAGGGCAGGCGGTGCAGCGAACGCGAGGTGGTCGTGTGCTTGCCGCGGCTGTCGCTTTCGCGCACCGCGCCGGTGTCTTGCACCGGCGCGCCGAGCAGCGTGTTGGTCAGCGTGGATTTGCCCGCGCCCGACGAGCCGAGCACGACCAGGGTCTGGCCCGCGCCGAGGTAGGGCTGGAGTTGCTGCACCGTGTACGCGTCGGTGCCGTCGATCGCGACCAGGTCGATGCGCGCCGGCACGCGGCCCCGCAGCGCCTCGATGCGCGCTGCGATCAAGCCGGGCGTGCGCGCCGCCACGTCGGCCTTCGTCAACACGACCACCGGCCGCACGGCTGCAGCGTCGCCGGCCGTGCTGCCGGGCGCGTACTCGCCGGTCGCATGAACCAGCGCCAGGTAGCGTTCCAGGCGGCGCGGGTTGAAATCGTCGTCCAGGCCCATCACCAACAAAGCGGTGTCGACGTTGCTGACGACCGGGTGACGCCGCCCATCGGCATCGCGCCGGTTGATGTGCGAGAGTGGCGGCACGCGCGCGTGAACCCAGGTCTGGCCATGGGCATCGGCGGCGGCGAGCACCCAGTCGCCAACAGCGAGCCCGGTCTCGTCATCGGCCAGCCTGCGTGACAGGCGCGGCATCACGCGCGCAGTGAGCTCGTCCTCGGCGTCGTGCAGGCGAACGGTTTCACGGTTCACTTCGATCAGCCTGAGCAGTCGAAGATCAACGGGTGCGCCGCTTGCCGGCGCGAAATCGGCCAGGGCGGCGGCGGCGCGGTTCGCCAGCGCGGGCGTGAGTCCCAGGCTGCGCAGGCGCTCAAATTCAATCTCGGGAATGGTCATGGTCATGGTGGGGTCTGACTTTCGTTTCTCGCTGCGCGCGGCGCAGGGCACCGCGCGCCGATGAACCCGGCGCGCACGAAGCATGCAGGGCAAGCGTGGGGATGAACCGTCAGCCGCGTGCTGAGCACGATCACGCGGGGAGTCAGACCTCAGAGCGTGCGAGAGGGGTTCTCGCAGTGACTGCCGCCACAGCCAGGAAGCTGGGTCAATACGGCAGAAAGAAGCAACCCGAGGCGGGCGAAGCGCAGGTCAGGCAGCGGCCGACGAAGAGGCAATGGCGGATGGATTCATGGCGGCACCTCCTGCGACAAAAATTGGCGAATGCAGGTTTGCATTCATCGGCTGGACAGTCTGGCACAGTCGGGCCGCGCGAGTCAACGACTCGACACGACTCGACCCGACGGAGCCCCACATGAAGATCTGCATCTACGGCGCGGGTGCCATCGGCGGGTTCATCGGCACGCGGCTGGCTGCGTCCGGCGTGGCGGTGTCGGCCATCGCGCGCGGGGCCGTCGCGCAGGCGCTGCGCATGCACGGCTGGCGGCTGCAACTGGGCGACCGCCTCGTCACCGCGCCGGTTGTGGTGGCCGAAAACCCGGCTGCGCTGGGTGTGCAAGACCTCGTGGTGGTGGCGGTGAAGGCGCAGACACTGGCCGGCGTGGCGCGAGGAATGGCGCCGCTGCTGGGGCCCGACACGGTCGTGCTGACCGCGATGAACGGCGTGCCGTGGTGGTTCTTCAACGACTTCGGCGGGGTCCATGCCGGCATGCCATTGAAGGCGGTGGACGCCGACGGCAGCATCGCCCGCGGTATTCCCGCGCAACACGTGATCGGCGGCGTGGTGCACGCCACCTGTTCGATGCCCGAGCCCGGCCTGGTGCGCCACGGCTTCGGCCACAGGCTGATCCTGGGCGAGCCGGCCGGCGGTGTCTCGAAGCGGCTCGACGCGCTGGCAGGCTTGCTGCGCGGTCCCGGCTTCGAAATCGAGGTCTCGGCCTGCATCCAGAAAGACATCTGGTTCAAGCTCTGGGGCAACATGACGATGAACCCGGTGTCGGCGTTGACGGGTGCCACCTGCGACCGCATTCTGGACGACCCGCTGGTGCGCGCTTTCATCTTGCGCGCCATGGCCGAGGCGAAAGAAATCGGTGCCCGCATCGGCTGCCCGATCGCACAAAGCGGTGAAGACCGCCATGCGGTGACCCGCAAGCTGGGCGCCTTCAAGACCTCGATGCTGCAAGACGTGCAGGCGGGCCGCGCGATCGAGCTGGACGCACTGGTGACGGTGGTGCGCGAGATCGGCCAGGCCGTCGGCGCGCCCACCGCCGAGATCGACACCTTGCTCGGATTGACACGGCTGATGGCGCAAACGCGCGGGCTCTACGGCGTCGGTGTCGGCGTCGGCGTCGTTGTCGGTTGAAGCGGCGATGCGGGTTCACTAAAATGAACAGCGTCCCCGCCACCCATCCGCCACAGAAAGCCGCCATGTCACTCTTCACCGCCATCGAGATGGCCCCGCGCGACCCGATCCTGGGCCTGACCGAGCAGTTCAACGCCGACCCCAATCCCGCCAAGGTGAACCTCGGTGTCGGGGTCTACAACGACGACTCGGGCAAGCTGCCATTGCTGCAATGCGTGGCGCAGGCCGAGCGGCAAATGCTCGAGGCAGCCAAGGCGCACGGCTACCTGCCGATCGACGGGATCAAGGCCTACGACGAAGCGGTGCAAGGCCTGGTCTTCGGTGCCCACAGCGAGGCCGTGACCTCGGGCCGCGTGGTCACGGTGCAGGCCGTGGGCGGCACCGGCGGGCTCAAGCTGGGTGCCGACTTCTTGAAGAAGATGAGCCCGACCGCGAGCGTGTTCATCAGCGACCCGAGTTGGGAAAACCACCGTGCGCTGTTCAGCAGCGCCGGCTTTGCGGTCGACGCCTATCCGTACTACGACGCGCAGGGGCGCGGCATCCGCTTCGAGGCCATGCTGGCCGCGCTGAGTGGCGCAGCGGCGGGCAGCATCGTCTCGCTGCACGCCTGCTGCCACAACCCCACCGGCTGCGACCTCACGCCCGGGCAGTGGGCACAGGTGGTGACGGTGCTGAAGGCGAAATCGCTGGTGCCCTTCCTCGACATGGCCTACCAGGGCTTCGGTGAGGGCATCGAGCAGGACGGCGCGGTGATCCAGCAGTTTCTCGCTGCCGGCATGAGCTTCTTCGTCTCGACCTCGTTCTCGAAGAGCTTCTCGCTGTACGGCGAACGCGTCGGCGCGCTCAGCGTCGTGTGCGCCAGCAAGGACGAAGCGGCGCGCGTGTTGAGCCAGTTGAAGATCGTGATCCGCACCAACTATTCCAGCCCGCCGACACAAGGCGCGCAGGTGGTGGCCACGGTGCTGACCACGCCGGCACTGCGCAGCCTGTGGGAAGGCGAACTGACCGCGATGCGGCTGCGCATCAAGCAGATGCGCGGCGCGCTGGTCGACAAGTTGAAGGCGGCCGGCGTGACGCAAGACCTGTCATTCATCACGCGCCAGCAGGGCATGTTCAGCTATTCGGGCCTGAGCACGCCGCAGATGCAGCGCCTGCGCAGCGAGTTCGGCATTTACGGCCTCGACTCGGGCCGCATCTGCATCGCCGCGTTGAACAGCCGCAACCTGGACGCAGTGGCTGCGGCGATTGCCAAGGTGTTGGCGAGTTGACATGAAATCGCCGCCGGCATTCAACTTGCGCATGCCGTAGAAAGATGCCGGGGCCGCCCCAAGTGTTTCTCACCCCCTCGGGGGCGCGCTCAACCGCGAATTTCCAGCTCGACGCGGGTCACCTCGTGCAACGGAATCAACGGCGTGCCGCCGTGCTGCGTGACGACGTGGTTGAAACGCTGCTCGGCGATCAGTTTGAGCACGTGCGGCCGGCTCAGCCGCAGCTTGCCGGCCGCCGCTTCCACCGTCAGCAAGCCGACGTCGTCGCCCGTGCCGTTGCCGCGTGGCGCTTTGCGGGCCGGTTCATCGGCTTTGGCGTCGAGCGCTGCAGGGCGGGTCGCAGTCTCGACATGGCCGGCCTTGCCAGCCCGCTTGGCGCGGTACATGGCCGCGTCGGCGTTGTGCAGCAAGGCCTGAGCGTCGGCAGCGTCGCCGGGGTACTGAGCCAGCCCGACGCTGGCCGAAACATCGATGCTCGACGCATCGCGCAGCACGAACGGCTCGGCCAATGCGACGACGATGCGCTGCACTAGCACGCCGGCTTGCGCCGCGTCGGCTGCCTCGGCGATGACGGCGAACTCGTCGCCGCCCCAACGGCACACCGTGTCGGCGGTGCGCACGCACAGCTTCAACCGTGCGGCCACTTGCTGCAGCAACTCGTCACCGGCGTCGTGGCCGTGGTTGTCGTTCAGCGCCTTGAACTCGTCGAGGTCGATGTAGATCAGCGCCAGCGGGCTGTCTGTGCGTGCCGCCCGCTCGATGGCGTGCGCCAGGCGGTCGGTGAAGATGCGGCGGTTCGCCAGGCCGGTGAGCGCATCCTGGCCGGCCAGGCTTTCGAGTTCGGCCTGGGCCGAGGTCAACATCGCAATGCGGGTGTACTGCGACGCCAGCGCGTCCTCGAAATCATGCCGCCGACGCAACTCGCTTTCGAGCGAATTGGCGCGTTGCTGCAACAGCGCGACGCTGCGGTGCAACTGGTCGCGCTCGCTGGCCGCGTCGATCTGCTCGATCAGGTTGACATGCGAGTGCGCAGCACAGATGCATTCGAACGCCTGGCGGTGCCCGTCGTCCGGAAAGGCGCTGAGCGGATAAGCGCACAGCAGGTCGAGCCGGTGCTGCTGTGCCAGCGTCTCCCAGAGCTGCTCCAGGCGAACCGCGGCTGCAGCGTTGTCTTGGGCGTACAGCACGGCAACCATTTCGCCGAACGCGCTGACGCGCCGCTGGCCGTTGTCCGAAAGCTGGCTCAGCAGGCCGCCGACCACCTCGGTGAAGCGCTGTTCGTCCGGCATGGCGTCGACCATGAAGGTGGCGAGCATTTCACCGGCGTCGAGGAAGACGCAGTGGTCGCGTCCGTCGGGCTGCACCGCCGCCACGCCGCAGCCCAGCGCGGCTTGCAAAGCGCCCCGATGGTCGGGGGTCGCGATGATGAGCACGGCGTCGCCGGTCCGGCGTGAAGGCTCGACAAAATCGAGCACGGTGCGCAGCAGAAAAGCGTCGCTGTCGTAGAACTGAACCCGGTGGCTGCACATGCGAAGGTTCCTGCAGTTCCGCGCGAGCCAGGTCGCGCGGTCGTTTCTGATTTCGTCTTCGGTCCGACTGCTGCGAAAACGGTCCCCTTTGTATCACAGCGCACAGAGCGCGAATCCTTGCCTTGGAAAGCTATCCCTTCAAAGACCGTGCCTTGACCGCGCGTCGGGCCGGCGGCGCGGCGTCAGGGCGTGATGGCGGGCAACTCGCTGCGCCGAGGCATGTCGGCACCGCGCCGCGAGCAGGTGATCGCGGCGGCCTGCGCCGCGAACCCCAGCGCGTCGCGCAATTCGCCTTGCGAGAGCGCCGCCAGCGCCTTGGCGGCCAGTGCGCCGTGCTCGGCCAGCCAGGCGAGCAGCGCCGCCTGGAAGGTGTCGCCGGCACCCACGGTGTCGATCACGGCCACCTGCACCGGTGGCACTTCGACGCGTGCGTCGGCGGTCCAGCCGATCGCGCCAAGGGCACCGCGGGTGACGACCACGCAGCCGACGCCTTGCGCCAGCGCACTGTCCGCAAAGGCATCCGGCGGCGTGCCCGGTTGCAACAGGTCGAGGTCTTCTTCGCTGACCTTGAGCAGGTCGGTGCGCGGCAACATCCACGCGAGTTGCTCGCGCCAGCGTTGCAGGTCGGGCTGCACGTTGAGACGGATGTTCGGGTCGAACGCGATCAGCGCGCCGTCGCTTCTCCTGGCGCGTTCACGCTCGACCAGCGCGCGCAAGGTCGAGGCAATCGGCTCGACCACGGTGGCATACGAGCCGATGCTCACGGCTCGGATGTCGGGTGGCACGCAAGCCAGGTCGGCCAGGTGCAGCAAGCGGTCGGCCCCGCCCTCGCCGTAGAACGAATACGAAGGCACGCCCAGCGCATCCAGGCCGACCAGGCTGAGCGTGGTGGGCGCCGGGGTGCGCGCCACCGCAGCGGTGTCCACACCTTCGTCCAGCAGGGTGCGCATCAGGCGCTCGCCCAGAAAACCGGTCGAGACGGCCGAGAAAAACACGACCGGCTGCGCCAGCCGCGCCAGTCCGACGGCGACGTTGAACGGCGAGCCGCCCACGCGTGCGTCCAGACTCAGGCCGGTGGCGGTTTCACCGGCGGCAAACACATCCATCAAGGCCTCGCCACACACCACGATCACAGCGGTCTCCCATCGTTGATTGGGCCCGAGCATGTCGCGACGAGTTCCGCTTGAACACCCGGGTTTTCCATTAATAAATCAACTTGATTTATTAATTGGCGTCGCCCAAAATTGCCATCACGCTGTTGCGCACCCGCTTTCAATTCGCGCCGGCAGCAGCGAGCAACGCCCCACACCCCACCATTGCGGTCTGCACGCCGACCGCTCCTCGAATCATGGAGACACTCATCATGCTGAAGACACCCCTCTTGACCGCCGTCGCTCTGGCCGCCACCGTGGCCGCCACGCTCGCCGCCAGCCTGGCTTCGAACCTTGCCAGTGCAGCCGACCAACCCGTGATCGGCCTCATCACCAAGACCGACACCAACCCCTTCTTCGTGAAGATGAAGGAAGGCGCACAAGCTGCCGCCGCCGCCAAGGGCGCGAAGCTGATCGCGGCGGCAGGCAAGGCCGATGGCGACAACGCCGGCCAGGTGACCGCGATCGAGAACATGATGGCCGCCGGCGCCAAGACGATCCTGATCACGCCCAGCGATTCGAAGGCCATCATTCCGTCGATCAAGAAGGCCCAGGCGCAAGGCGTGATGTTCATCGCACTCGACAGCCCGACCGACCCGGCCGACGCCACCGACGCGCTGTTCGCCACCGACAACTACAAGGCCGGCGTGTTGATCGGCCAGTACGCGAAAGTGGCCATGGCCGGCAAGCCGGCCAAGATCGCCACGCTCGACCTGTTCCCCGGCCACCCGGTGGGCGCGCAGCGGCACAACGGTTTCATGTCGGGCTTCGGCCTGCAAGCCGCCGACGCGAAGAGCAACGAGCTGTCCAAGAGCGCCGAGATCGTCTGCATGGCCGACAGCTTCGGCGACCCGGCCAAGGGTCAGACGGCGATGGAAAACTGCCTGCAAAAGAACCCCGACATCAACCTCGTCTACACCATCAACGAGCCCGCTGCAGCAGGCGCCTACCAGGCGCTGAAGGCGGCGGGCAAGGAGAAGGGCGTGGTCATCGTCTCGGTGGACGGCGGCTGCGCCGGCATCAAGAACGTGAAGGCCGGCGTGATCGCCGCCACCTCGCAGCAGTACCCGCTGAAGATGGCCAGCATGGGCGTCGATGCGGGTGTGGCGTTTGCGAAAGACGGCAAGAAGGTGAAGGGCTACACCGACACCGGCGTGACCTTGATCAGCGACAAGCCGATGAAGGGCGTCGACAGCAAGGACACCAAGGTCGGCACGGACCTGTGCTGGGGCAACAAGTAAGGGCGTTGGCGGTTTTGCGCCCTCCCCTGCCGGGGGAGGGTTGGGGTGAGGGCCGGCGGGGTCAGCCTACTTGTTCCCCCAGCACAAATCCGTCCCGACCTTGGTGTCCTTGCTGTCCACCCCCTTCATCGGCTTGTCGGTGATCAAGGTCACGCCGGTGTCGGTGTAGCCCTTGGCCTTCTTGCCGCCCTTCGCATATTCGATGCCGGCGTCGACCCCCATC
>JAYVCL010000118.1:0-15156 GCA_043749975.1 Burkholderiales bacterium | reverse complement strand
TCGATCCGGCCCTACTGGCTGGTGCGAACCTTGGCAGGCATCTCGATGGACATCGGCATGACCTTGCTGGTCTACAACCTGATGCGCACCGTGACCGCTGGTGAAGTGCAGGCAGCGCCGTTGGCCGCAGGCTTGCGGCCCGCTGCTGCAGGGGGCGCGACATCATGAGTGGCCAACGTTATGGGCTGCGCTTTTATGCGCTCGTCGCCGGGTTCGGCTGCATCTCGCTGGCCGCGTTCGTGCAGGGCGTGTTGCCGATGCTGGAGCCGCAGTCGCGCACCGACA
The DNA here is from genome assembly GCA_043749975.1 of Burkholderiales bacterium. Classification (GTDB taxonomy): domain Bacteria; phylum Pseudomonadota; class Gammaproteobacteria; order Burkholderiales; family Burkholderiaceae_C; genus JANYJJ01. Next base: position 14,871 of record JAYVCL010000118.1, on the reverse strand, counting down.
AAGTGACGAAGGTGGTGCGCACCGACATCGGTGAACTGAAGTGGGTCGAGCACCGCGCCAGCGACTACACCCCGCTCGAGAAGGCCGGCCGCGCCGTCTACACCCGCGAAGGTTGCTGGTACTGCCACTCCCAGTACATCCGCCCGGTGACCGGCGAAACGCGGCGTTGGGGGCCCGTGACGCAGGCCGGCGAATACGCTTTCGACATGCCGCACATGTTCTCGACCCGACGCATCGGCCCGGACTTGTCCCGCGTCGGCTTGAAGTACAGCGACGCCTGGCACTTGGCGCATTTCTGGGACCCACGCATGCTCTCGCCCGACTCGATCATGCCGCGCTTTTCGGCGCTGTTCGACGGGCCGTACACAGCCAAGGTCGTGACCGGCGCTGACGGCGCGCGCACGATCGAAAAGACGCCGGCGACCGAGCGCTTGTTCAACTTCGGAAGTACCGAGGCGATCACGCTGACGCCCAATACCGAAGGCTTGCTGTACGTTCCCGAACGAGGCAAGAACCCGATCATCTTTGCACCCAACAAGGAGTTCACCGGCGACAGCGTGCGCCTGCTGGCCGCGAGCGAAGACTTGCGTGGGTTGATCGCCTACCTGCAAAAGCTCGGCACGAACCGGGGCAAATGGCGCGACCGCTTCGAGCCGCAATTGATGGAGGCTTCGCAGGTATCGACGCCGCGCTCCGAGGAATGGATCAGCTACGGCAAGAACGTTTATGGACGCCGCTGCCTCGGTTGCCACGGTGTCAAGGGCGACGGCAACGGACCGGCGGTGGCCTTCATGCAGCGGGATCGGCCGCGCAACTTCACGCTCGGCGTGTTCAAGTTCCGGCTCACGCCTTCCGGGTCGCTCCCAGATGACGGCGACCTGCTGCGCACGATCACGCGCGGCGTGCGCGGCACCTCCATGCCGAGTTGGCACGAATTGCAGCAAAAGGATTCACTGGCCGTGATTCAGTACATCAAGTACGAGCTTGCCGCTGATCGCAGCGACCCGAAGAAGCCCTACCTGTTCTTCGTCGAGGAGCCCCCCAAGGCACCGATTTTCATCGGCGAACCGCCGAAACCCTCGGCCGCGCTCGTGGGGCGCGGCAAGGAAGTCTGGCAAGCCGCCAAGTGCTGGGAGTGCCATGGTCAGGATGGCAAGGGCGATGGCGAAAAAGCTGCAGGGCTCAAAGACGACTTGAAGCACCCGATCCCGCCGGCCAACCTGACCACCGGGCAGTTCAAGTCGGGCCCCACCGCCAAGGACATCTTCCGCACCATGACGACCGGTCTGTCGGGCACGCCGATGCCTTCGTTCGCCGATTCGCTTTCGGTGGATGACCGCTGGGCCTTGTCGTACTACGTGCTGTCGTTGTCGGCGTTCAAGGATCCGCTCACGGGAGAAACCATCAAGATGTCGCAGGCTGATCGCGATGCCATCAACGAGCCGAGCCTGCAGGCCACGGAATCGCATTACGCCTACAAGCTGCAGACGCAAGAGCCGGAGACTTCCTACGCCGGTGCGGCGTGGGCAAAAAAACATGGCTTCGAGTTTGCCGATGTGAGAAAACCACCCATCAAGCTGGCGGCTCCGGCCGCAGCGTCCGTGCGCTGAGGAAACCCCAATGGCTGAACTCACCCTGCTGCAGTTTTTCGTAGCGTTCTTCATGAGCCTGGGTGCCGTCTGCCTGTTCATATGGGGCGTACTGGCGGGGTCGTTCGACGACATCGAAGCCGTTAAATACAGGGCCTATCGGGCCGAGGTGAACGACGATGAATGAAACCGATCCTGCCGCTGCTGCGGCGCGCGGCGAAGCGCACGACGAACCGCACCACATGCAGACCGAGGAATACGGCGGTGGCCACGTGAAGGCCCGGCACGGCCGCATCAATGGCTGGCTCCTCGTTGTCTACACCGTGCTGTTCGTGTGGGCGATCTACTATGGCTATGTCTATTGGGGCGGCCTCGGGCCCGGCCTCGATCTGACACTCTGAGGGCATGACATGAGACCTCGACTGCTTATCGCCTTGGCGATACTGAACCTCGTCTTCCTGTTCAGCGAAATCGCGCTCAACGTGGTCGGCGTCGCGCTGGGTTGAAGGGGCAGCCGTGACCACCTACGAAGCACTCGCGTTCTGGATCTTCATCGTGATGACGGTCGGCTTCTTCGCCTGGGTCGCCTACCTGGCGTTCAAGAAGTAGCTTTCGTCGCGCCCATCGGGAGGGCAGAGCGCTGATGACCCCCTACCTGCTCGTCTTCCTCGCCGGAGCCGCCGGCAGCATGCATTGCATCGGCATGTGCGGCGGCTTTGCTTGCGCCATCGGCGGCGATGCGCGCGGCCCGGCCGCCAGTGTGCTGAGGCACGGCATCTACAACTTCGGCCGGCTCACCAGCTACGCCTTCATTGGCGCGCTCGCCGGCTCCGCCGGATTGTTGCTGGCCGGGTTGACTGCCGACACCAGTTTGGCCAGCGCGGCGCAGCGTTCGCTCGCGGTCGTGTCGGGGCTGCTGATGATGTACATCGGCTTGCAGTTCCTCGGCGTATTCAAAACGGCGCGCACGCACGGTCCTGGCGTGAACATGCTGGCGCAGGCCCTGCGCAAGCTGGTGCGGGCACCGGGGCGGTCTGCGCCGCTCGCCCTGGGTGTCCTGAACGGCATGCTGCCCTGCCCGCTGGTCTATGCATTTGCGGCCCAGGCCGCTGCCAGCGGCGGGCCGCTGCAGGGGCTGTCGATCATGGTGGCGTTCGGCCTGGGCACGTTCCCGGCCATGCTGGCGATGGGCGGCGTGGGCCTGTGGCTTCGCCGTGCAGATGCAGTGCCGCGTGCACAGCCCATCCATGCGAGTTTTCTTCCGGCCACGAGGCCGCTGCCGCGCACCGACTGGCGCGTGCTCGGTGTGCGCACCGCCGGCGGCTTCATCGTGTTGCTCGGGCTGATCACCCTGGCACGCGGCGTACTGCCGATGAGCGCACACACCCTGATGGGCCACTGACAATGGCTGCGCAGCCGAGTTGCAGCCACTGCGCCCTGCCGGTCGGGCGTATCGGCCGGCACCAGGAAGTGCACGGCGAAGAACACTGGTTCTGCTGCTACGGCTGCTGCCTGGCGTTCCAGTTCAACCATGGTGCCGGCGAGGAGCCCGAAGCCGCAGCCTGGCTGGTACGCCTCGGGGTCGGCGCGTTCCTGGCGATGAACATCATGCTGTTCAGCCTGCTGCTGTATGCCGACGCGTTCAGTGGCGCCGACGCCTGGGTGCTGCAACCGGTGCACTGGTTGCTGTGGGCGTTGACGACGCCGTTGCTGGTGCTGATCGGCGGGCCGTTCTTCGGCTCGGCCTGGGGCGCGCTGCGCGAGGGCCGCCTGGTCACCGACACGCTGGTGACGATCGGCGTGCTGGCGGCCTACGGCTATTCGACGTGGCAGCTGTTGCGCGGCTCGTCGCTGGTCTATTTCGACACGGCGACGATGGTGCTGATGCTGTTCACGCTCGGCCGTTATCTGGAAGCACAGGGCCGCGCGCGCGCCGCACGTTCGCTGGCACCGATGCTGGCGGCAGAGCGTGCGCAGGTGCGCTTGGTGCTTGACGGCGTGGTGACGCTGCGTCCGATCGCCGAGGTGCAGCCGGGTGACCTTGTACGCGTGTTGCCGGGCGAGCGCATTGCCGTCGATGGTGTTGTTGTTGAAGGCCGCTCCGAGTGCGATGAATCGGTGCTCACCGGGCAGCCTGAACCACGGCCAAAAGCGCCCGGCGTCGGCGTGGTTGCCGGCAGCATGAACGGTAACGGCCTGCTGTTGGTGCGTGCAATCGCCCCGGGCCTGCACACCCGCTGGGTGCAAATTGGCCGGATGGTGCGAGACGCACTGGCGAGCAAAACGCTGGCCGGTGACGGCATTGATCGCGTCGCCGCCATCTTCATTCCCGGTGTGCTGCTGCTCGCGGCCGCCACGGCGTGGTTCTGGTACGGACGCAGCGGCGGCGACGCCGCATTGCTGGCCGGGTTGGCGGTACTGGTCGTGGCCTGCCCCTGCTCGCTCGGCCTGGCCGCGCCGCTGGCCAGCGCGCTGGCGATCGGCCAGGCTGCGCAACGCGGCATCCTGATTCGCAGTGGCGGCGTGCTCGAACGGCTGGCGCGGCTGCGCGGTGTTGCCTTCGACAAGACCGGCACCTTGACGCACAACGACCTGCGCTTCGTCGGGTTGCAGCTCGACGGCGCGACCGAATCCGAGGTGCTGTCGCGTGCGCGGATGCTGGCGCTCGGCTCCGATCACCCGATTTCCCGCGCGGTGCTGGCGATGGTGGACGAACCCGCATTGGCGAGTGCCACCGACCTGCAGGCACGCGCCGGTGCCGGGCTCACGGGTTGCATCGACGGCGAGCGCTGCGCGATCGGGTCGGCAGACTTCATGGCCAGCCTCGGCTGGTCGGTCACCGCCGGCCTGGCGGGTGCCGCTGATGACGGCTGCACCAGCACGTTCGTCGGTTGGCGCGGCGCAGTGCGCGCCCGACTCTCTTTCGTCGCCGCACCCGTGCCTGAAGCCGCGGACGTGATCGCGGCACTGCATCGGCGAGGACTCAACACGCTGCTGCTCAGCGGTGACGGCAGTGGCGCGGTCGAGCGCCTCGCGGTTCGGCTCGGCATCATGCGCTGGCAGGCTCGCCTGCTGCCGGAAGACAAGGTCAAGTTGCTCAGCGAGTGGAGCGCCACGCACGGGCCCGTCGCAATGGTCGGCGACGGGCTGAACGACGGCCCGGTGCTGGCGTCAGCGGCAGTTGGCATTGCGGTCGGCGGCGCCACCGACCTGGCTCGCGAAAGCGCCGACGTCGTGCTGCCGCGCGGCGGTCTGGCCAGCCTGACGTGGCTGCTGCGCGAGGCGGATCGGGTGCGCCGCTCGGTGCGCGCCAACCTGCTGTGGGCGTTCGGCTACAACGCAGTGGCGCTGGCGCTGGCAGCTGGCGGGCTGCTGCGGCCTGCGCTGGCCGCCGCGCTGATGGCGGGATCCAGCCTGTTGGTGGTGGCGCGATCATGGCGCGCCCAGCGCCGCGCCGACGACACCGGCCGGATCGAGGAAGGTCCGAGGCGCGCCGCAGCCGCAGCACACGCGGCATTGCCACCTTGAGTTCATGATGCGACGCCGGCTCGCTGTATCGATGTGCGTGATCGGGTTCGCGCTGCCGGCGCTTGCTCGTCACGGCACACAGCAGGCGGTCAATCACGATCTGGACGGCTGGGCGGTCGCCCCATTCACGTTGACCGATCAACACGGCCGTGCCTTCACCGAGGCGCACCTGCGCGGACGCTGGACCTTCGTGCTGTTCGGCGATACCAGCGACTGCGCAACGCAGTGCGGTGCGGCACTGGAGGCGCTGGCTGCGTTGTGTCAGCGCATCGAGCGCGCCGACGCGATGAAGACCACGCAGGTCGTGTTCATTTCGCTCGACCCGAAGCGCGACACGCCGGCGCGGCTGCGCCAGTATCTGTCGGCCTACGACACACGCTTCATCGGCATCACAGGCACGCCCGAGGCATTGCGGCAGCTGGCGGACGACATGCGGGCCGGCACCGATGGCGCGACCCAACACAACCACGGTTCCCTGCTGCTGATCGGCCCCGACGCGACGATTCGGGCCGAATACCTTCCACCCCTGGACGTCCTGCGGCTGACAGCTTCATACATGCGCATGCGCCGCGGCAGCCTCTGAGCAGCCCGGGTCGGTCGGCGCACGCAGGTATCCTCATGCGCAGCCCCGGGTTTCCGGGTTGGCCAGGTTCCCACACTCCATGCGCGATCTTTCATGCTTGTGACCGTCACCGCCACCGAGGCGCTCACACGGCTGCACGAATTCGACACCCTCATCGACGCACGCACGCAAAGCGAGTTCGCGCTCGACCGCCTGCCCGGTGCCGTCAACTGGCCCAGCCTGAGCGACGACGAGCGGGCGCTGGTGGGCACCGAGTACAAGCAGGTCTCGCCCTTCACCGCCAAGAAGCGCGGCGCGGCCCTGGTGGCACGCAACATCGCCGGCCACATCGAGCGTGAACTGGCCAACAAACCGAAGGACTGGAAGCCGCTGGTCTATTGCTGGCGCGGCGGCAAGCGCAGCGGCGCACTGGCGCTGGTGCTGGACCAGATCGGGTTCAAGGTGCACTTGCTCGAAGGCGGCTACGCGGAATTTCGCCGCGCCGTGTTGGCTGCGCTGGATGAACTTCCGAACCGCTTCAGCTACCGCGTGATTTGCGGCAAGACCGGCTCGGGCAAGAGCCGCCTGTTGACCGAACTGAGGTCCCAAGGCGCGCAGGTGCTGGACCTGGAAGCGCTGGCGAATCACCGCGGCTCGGTGCTCGGCCTGGTGCCCGGCAGCCCGCAGCCGAGCCAGAAGCAGTTCGACACGCGCGTGTGGGACGCACTGCGCCGCTGCGACCCGTCGCGCACGGTGTGGATCGAAAGCGAGAGCAAGAAAGTCGGCGAGCTGCGCGTGCCGCAAGCCTTGATCGAGCGCATGCGCGCATCCCCCTGCGTGCGCCTGGAGTTGCCCGTGCCAGCGCGCGTCGATTTGCTGATGCAGGACTACGACTTTTTCGTGAAAGACGTGCCCGCGTTTTGCGAGCGCCTGGATGCACTGCGTGCACTGCGCGGCAACGACGTGGTGAACGGCTGGCAAGAGGCGGCACGGTCCGGCCGCATCGAGGGCGTGGTGCGCGAGTTGTTGGTGGACCACTATGACCCGGTGTATCTGGCGTCGATCGAGCGCAACTTTGCGCTGTTCCATTCGGCGCTGCGGGTCGAGCCGCCGAACGGAGATGCCGGCACGCTGCGCGAGGTGGCGGCGAGCTTGCTCAGGGCCTGACAACGCCATACCAAAAGCGGCCCGCACAAGCCTTCACAAGCCTTCACTCGAGGCCCGAAGGGAATTCTGGCCGCCGCGTGCACTCCAATCGCAACGGAATCCCGAGGCGGCATGCCGGGGTGCCCGATTCAACGGCTTTGGAGATCACCATGAAACCCTGCGCTCGCGCTTTGCTCATCTCGTGCATCACGGCGGTGGCGGCTTGCGCTGCGCACGCCGGCACCGTCACCGTCTCGTTCGTCAACGCACCCGGCTTCTCGGATGCGGGTGCCACGCGGTGGGACGAGGGTGCCGACCTGCGTGCGCTGGCCCGCCATCTGGAGGCGCTCGGCCAGCGCCACCTGCCCGCCCATCAAGTGCTCAAGCTCGAGATTCTGGACGTCGACCTGGCTGGCACGGTGCGGCCCTCGCGCCAGGCCGGCCGCGACCTGCGCATCGTCAGGGGCGGGGCCGACTGGCCGCGCATCAGCCTGCGCTACACGCTCGAGGTGAGCGGCAAGCCACTGCTCAGCGGCGAAGAGTCACTCGCCGACATGAATTACTCGCATGGCTTCGTCGGTGCCCGCGGTTCGGACCCGCTGCACTATGAGAAGAACATGCTCGACGTGTGGTTCAAGGCGCGGTTCGTGGAGCGTCGGGCGGAGGGGGATTGAGCGGCGGTTGCGCCGTGGTCGACTCCGTGAAGTGGAATTCTCGCGAAGCGGGCATCGAGCCCGCTTCACTCGCCGCCGCCGACGCTGGTCGATCCCCGTATACGGGGGCGTCGTGACAAATTCTCGCGAAGCGGGCATTGAGCCCGCTTCACTCGCCGCCGCCGACGCTGGTCGATCCCCGTATGGGCCGCGTCGTGGTGAGAAATTCTCGCGAAGCGGGCATTGAGCCCGCTTCACTCGCCGCCGCCTACGCTGGTCGATCCCCGTATACGGGGCCCCTCGCCCTTCGCTTTGGCGGCTACCCCATGTGCAGCCCGCCGTTGACTGAGAAGTCTGCGCCGGTTGCAAAGCCCGACTCGTCGGACGCTACCCACGACACGATCGACGCGATATCGGCTGGCGTGCCCAGGCGCTTGACGGGGATGCCGGCAATGATCTTGTCGAGCACGTCCTGCCTGATCGCCTTGACCATGTCAGTGGCGATGTAGCCGGGGCTCACGGTGTTCACCGTGACGCCTTTGTTGGCCACTTCTTGCGCCAGCGCCATCGTGAAGCCGTGCATGCCGGCCTTGGCGGCCGAGTAGTTGGTTTGGCCGAATTGGCCCTTTTCGCCGTTCACCGAACTGATGTTGACGATGCGGCCCCAACCCTTGTCGAGCATGCCCTCGATGACCTGCTTGGTCACGTTGAACAGGCTGGTCAGGTTGGTCTCGATGACGGCATCCCAATCGCCCCGGCTCATCTTGCGAAACATGCCGTCACGCGTGATGCCGGCGTTGTTGACCAGCACGTCGACCGTGCCGTGCTCGGCCTTGACTTTCTCGAACGCGGCCACGGTCGAATCCCAATCGCCCACGTTGCCCACCGAGGCGTAAAACGTGAAGCCGAGCGCGGTCTGCTCGCCCAGCCACTTGGCGAAATCACGGCTCGGGCCGCAACCTGCGATCACGGTGAATCCGTCTTGGTGCAAGCGCTGGCACATGGTGGTGCCGATGCCTCCCATGCCGCCTGTGACGTACGCGACTTTCTTGCTCATGTTGCTGCTCCTGTTGTGGTGTGCGACTTCAGCGCTCGATGGTCAGCGCAACTCCCATGCCACCGCCGATGCACAGCGATGCAATGCCCTTGCGCGCATCACGGCGCTGCATTTCGTGCAGCAGCGTGACCAAAATACGGCAACCCGACGCGCCGATCGGGTGGCCGATGGCGATCGCGCCGCCGTTGACGTTCACCTTGCTCGTGTCCCAGCCCATCTCGGCGTTCACCGCGCAGGCCTGGGCGGCAAAGGCCTCGTTGATTTCAAGCAGGTCCAGGTCAGCGGGCTTCCAGCCGGCGCGCTCGAGTGCCTTGCGCGCGGCTGGCACCGGGCCCATGCCCATGTAGGCTGGGTCGAGGCCGGCGCTGGCGTAGCTGGCGATGCGGCCCAGCACCTTCAGGCCCAGTTGCTCGGCCCGCTTGGCACTCATCAGCACCACGCCGGCGGCACCGTCGTTCAGGCCCGAGGCATTGCCGGCCGTCACGCTGCCAGACTTGTCGAAGGCGGGGCGCAAGCCGGACAGCACGTCGGCATTGCTTTTGCGGTTGATGAACTCGTCGGCCGCGAAGACGATCGGGTCGCCCTTCTTCTGCGCGATGCTGAAAGGCACGATTTCGTCCTTGAATCGGCCGGCGTCTTGCGCGGCAGCGGCCTTCTGTTGCGAGCCCAGTGCCAGCGCGTCTTGCGCCTCACGGCTGACGGCGTACTTCTTGGCCACGTTCTCGGCCGTGGTGCCCATGTGGTACTGGTTGTACACGTCCCACAGCCCGTCGACGATCATCGAATCGACCAGCTTCCAGTCGCCCATGCGCTGGCCGTCACGCGAGCCGGGCAGCACATGCGGGGCCAGGCTCATGCTCTCTTGCCCGCCGGCAATCACGATCTCGGAGTCGCCGTCGCGAATGGCTTGTGCGCCCAGCATCACCGCCTTCAGGCCCGAGCCGCAGACCACGTTGATGGTCATCGCCGGCACGGTTTGCGGCAGGCCGCTTTTGATGACCGATTGGCGCGCAGGGTTCTGGCCGACACCGGCCGTCAGCACCTGGCCCATGATGACTTCGCCGATCTGGTCGCCGTTCAGCTTGGCGCGTTTGAGCAGCTCGATGATGACGGCCGCTCCGAGGTCGGTGGCGGGGGTCTTGGCCAGGCTGCCACCGAATTTGCCCACGGCGGTGCGGGTGGCAGCAACGATCACGATGTCGGTCATTTGGGTTTCCTGTCGGTTGGGGTGAAACGTTGGGGTGAAACAGAAGTTCAGGTGGCTTTTTGCTTGACGTAGCGACCCGGCGCAGGCTCGATGATTTTGTGCTCGCGGTTGCCAGGTGCCTTCGGTGCGGCGATTTGCTTGCCGGCGTGGCTGGCCAGCCATGCACACCAGTCGGTCCACCAACTGCCGGGGTGCTCGGTGGCCTTGTCGAACCAGGTGGCGGCCTCGGGCGGTAAGGCGCTGCCGCCGATCCAGTGGCTGCGCTTTTTCTTGGCCGGCGGGTTGATGACTCCGGCGATGTGGCCCGAGGCCCCGAGCACGAACCGCACCGACTTGGATCGCGTTGCGCTCGGGCCTTTCAACAGTTGGGTGCTGCGGTAGGCACCTTCCCACGGAACGATGTGGTCCTCGCGCGAGGCATAGATGTAGGCCGGGGCGGTGATCGAACCGAGGTCGACTTTTTCACCACAAACCGTGAGCTTGCCGGGTTCTTTCAGGTTGTTTTCCAGATAGGTGTTGCGCAGATACCAGCAATACATCGGGCCCGGCAGGTTGGTGCTGTCGCTGTTCCAGTACAGCAGGTCGAACGGCGGCGGGGTTTCGCCCTTCAGGTAGTTGCCGACCAGGTAGTTCCAGACCAGGTCGTTCGGGCGCAAGAAGCTGAACGTGGTGGCCAGCTCCTGGCCTTTCAGCAAGTTGCCGCCGTTTGGGCTGTCAGGGCCGAGCGCGTCTTCGCGCTTCTTCACCATCGCCTCGTCGATGAAGATGTCGAGCACGCCGGTGTTCTCGAAGTCGAGCAGCGTGGTCAGCAAGGTGACGCTGGCCGCCGGCTGCTCGCCACGCGCGGCGAGCACGGCCAGTGCGGTACCCAGAATCGTGCCGCCGACGCAGAAGCCCAGCATGTTCAAGGTCTTGGCGCCGGTGATGTCCTGCACCACCGAGATGGCCTTGATGACGGCGTCTTCGATGTATTGGTCCCAGGTGTACTGGGCGATGCTTTCGTCGGCATTGCGCCAGCTCAGCACGAACACGCGGTGGCCCTGCGCCACGGTGTGGCGAATCAGCGAGTTCTCGGGTTGCAGGTCGAGGATGTAGAACTTGTTGATGCACGGCGGCACGAACAGCATCGGCCGCTCGAACACCTTGGGCGTGAGCGGCTTGTATTCGAGCAACTGGAACAGTTCGTTCTCGAACACCACGCTGCCTTCGGAGGTGGCCACGTTGCGGCCGACCTCGAACAGGCTTTCGTCGGTCTGCGACATGTGGCCCTGGCGGACGTCGTGCCAGAGGTGCTGCAGACCCAGGGTCAGGCTTTCTCCCTTGGTCTCCAACGCCTTTTGCTGGACTTCCGGATTGAGGGCGAGGAAGTTACTGGGCGAGGCCATGTCGATCCACTGCTGAACCGCAAAGCGAATCCGCTGGCGCGTCTTTTCTTCACCCTGCACCTGGTCGGCCATCTGCATCAGGGTGCGTGAGTTCAGCAGGTACATCTGCGCGGTGTATGCAGCGTTGGGGTCGGCCGTCCACGCGGGTGCGGAAAAACGCCGGTCTGCGATCGGAGGTACCGGCGCGGGTGCCGATGCCGGCATGCCGGGGATGGGCAGTGTGGGCAGCCGGTGCAGCGACTGGTTCCACAGTTCGGTCGCCTGCTTCAGGTAGTCGCCTTGCAACTGGGTCAGCGCAGGCAGGCTGACGCTGGACAGCGTGTTCCAGATTTCGCTGGCGCTGGATGCGATGGCGCGAACCGCGTCGTCTGCGCTGGGCAGGGCAATGGGCTTGGTCTTCATAGGTCTCCTCGATTCACTCACAGTCAGGTGAGCCTTCCGTTTTTTTACGCTTTGAAGCTTACGTGATGTACCTGGTTGCAATCGCCTGGATTTACGTGGTGCTGATGATGGCCGTGGCCGAAGCCACCAGCCACAACGGCAGCCTGCTGGGTGCGCTGTTCACGTTTGCGCTGTACGGCGTCTTGCCGCTGGGCATCGTGATGTACCTGTTGCGCACGCCGGCCCGAAACCGCGCCCGCCGCCGAGCCGAGGCCATGCAACTTAGCGAAGGGTCAGGCGTCGAGCCAGACGACAGCCACCATGCGGCCAGTGAGGCCGTCGCGCCGGTACGAAAAGAACCTTGAGGCGTCTTCGACCGTGCACCACGTGCCGCCGGACACCGCCGTTACGCCAGCCGCTTGCAGGCGTTCGCGCGCCAGTTGCGGCAGGTTGGCCAGCCACTTGGCTGCACCGGGCTGAACACGCCGTGTGAAGCGGGCTGGATCGGCGTCGGCAGCCGCTGCGCCGAAAGCCGCCAACACATCCGCCCCGACCTCGAACTGCCGCGGGCCGATGCAGGCGCCGAGCCAGGCCTGCACGTCACCGGGCGTGCAGGCTGCGGCTTCGCACAAGGCTGCCAGCGTGGCCTCGATCACGCCGCCTGCCAGGCCGCGCCAACCGGCATGCGCCGCCGCCACCGCGCCAGGCGCCGCGAACAGCACCGGCAAACAGTCGGCCACCTGGGCGGTGCAGGCGACGGCTCGTTCGGTGGTCACACACGCATCGGCGCTGTGCACCGGCGCGGCGGTGGCCGCGTCGGCCTGCGTCAGCCGCACCACGCGGGCACCGTGCACCTGGTTCAGGTAGACCGGCATGGCCCCGATGGCTTGGGCCAGCAGCTCTCGATTGCGTTGCACCGCCAATGGGTCGTCACCCAGGCCCGGGCGGATGTTCATGCTGTCGAACGGCGCAGCGCTGAAGCCGCCGCGCCGCGTGGTCATCCGCGCGCCAACACCCGGCGCGTGCCACGCGGGCTCCAACCAATCAAGGGGTGGCTTGACGATGGAACTCAACTTGCGTCGGGACAGGCCGAGGGCTGCGTCTGCGTGAATGCATCCAGCGTCATGCAGGCGGCGTGAATGCGCATCAGCGTGGGCAGGTGGTCGAGCCGGCATTCGAGGCGCTGCGCATTGAAGATTTGCGGCACCAGGGTGATGTCGGCCAGCGTGGGGGTGTCGCCGTGACAGAAGCGGCCGGTGTCGGGGTGGCCGCACAGTTGTCGCTCGACGGCTTCGAGGCCGGTCTCGACCCAGTGCCGGTACCAGCGGTTCTTGTCGTCTTCGCTCAGCTTGAGGTCGTGCACCAGGTAGCGCAGCACGCGCAGGTTGTTGAGCGGGTGAATCTCGCAAGCGATGTCGAGCGCCAGCGAGCGGATGCGCGCACGCGCCAACGCGTTGGCCGGCGACAGCGCCGGCAGCAGCGCCGGTTCGGGGTGCGTTTCTTCCAGGTATTCGATGATGGCCAGCGACTGGCTGATCGTGGCGTCGCCGTCTTTCAGCAGCGGCACCAGTTGCGTCGCCGACAGTTCGCTGAACGGCGGCAGGGCCTGCTCCTTCTTCAGCAGGTGCACCGGCACGTAGTCGTAGCTCAGGCCTTTGAGCGCCAGCGCGATGCGCACCCGGTATGAGGCCGACGAGCGAAAGTAGCTGTAGAGCTGCATGCCGCTCACCTCGTGCACACATCACAAAGCACTGCGGAAACGACCGCAACGACGGGGCTGGCGGGGGGGATCACGAGGTGCATTGAAACGTCTCCAACGGTGGGTCATCGATGCCGGCCATGATGCCATGCAGCAAGCGGTTCACACGGTGCAGCGGGCTACACTCGCGGCCATGTTTCAAGCGCGCAGTTTCAAGCATTGCAAGGCCTGCGGCGCCGCAGTTCGGTACCTGGTCCCGGCCGACGACAACCGCGAACGCGCTGTCTGCACCGTTTGCGCCAACGTGCACTACGAGAACCCGCTGAACGTGGTCGGCACCTTGCCGGTGTGGCGCGACCAGGTGCTGCTGTGCCGGCGCAACATCGAGCCTCGCTATGGTTTCTGGACCCTGCCGGCCGGCTTCATGGAGCTGGGTGAGACAGCCGCCGAAGGCGCGTTGCGCGAGACCGTCGAAGAAGCCGGCGCGCGGGTCGAGATGCAAGGCCTGTACACGGTGCTGAACGTGGTGCGGGTGGGCCAGTTGCACCTGTTCTACCGGGCTCGGTTGCTGGACACCGACTTTGCGCCGGGGCCCGAGTCGATCGAGGCAAAATTGTTCACTGAAGTCGATGTGCCTTGGGATGAACTGGCCTTTCGCACGGTGCGTGAAACCCTGTTGCGGTACTTCGATGACCGAAAGCGGGGTCAGTTCGATGTCCACTGTGCCGATATCACGTAGCAGGAAGGTTCCGCTGCCGACTGCCGTGCGGATCGACAGAAATATGCGGATCTGACAGCCGCCCGCTACACCACGAAAACACACGCCCCATGACTGCCACTGGCGTCACCCCCATCGCTGCCATCCCCCCCGCGCCCCCGGTCGCGAGCCTGGCCGCGCCCTGGTTGCGCGAAGACCTGATCCACCCCGACCCGCTGCTCGACTGCCTGGTGGAGGTGTGCCGCCTGCATGGCCATGCGGCCTCGCGTGCCTCGCTGTCAGCAGGCCTGCCGCTGGCCAGCCCCGCGCCGGGTGGTCGCGCCTGCATGACGCTGGAACTGGCCGAGCGGGCGGCGTCGCGCTCAGGCATGTCGACCAAGCTGCTGCGGCTGTCGCTGCCCGAGGTCGACACAGCCGCCCTGCCCGCCATCCTGATCCTGAAAGACAACCACGCCTGCGTGCTGCTGGGTTGGGACGCCGAGCGCCGCAACGCGCGCTTGCTGCTGCCCGAGACCGGGCAAGGTTCGGTCGCGTTGACGACCGAGGAACTTGCCGCGCGCTACACCGGCTTGGTATTGTTCGTGCGGCCGCATTTTCGCTTCGATTCGCGCACGCCCGAGGTTCGCGCCGCGCGCTCGAACCACTGGTTCTGGAGCGCCGTGCTGGGGCAGCGCTTTGTCTACCGCGATGTGCTGTGGGCGGCGTTGCTGATCAACGTTTTCGCGCTGGCATTCCCGATGTTTTCGATGAACGTGTACGACCGCGTGGTTCCGAACAACGCGGTCGAGACGCTGTGGGCGTTGGCCATCGGCGTGCTGCTGGTGCTGGGTGCCGACCTGTTCATGCGCTTGTTGCGCAGCCACTTCGTGGACGAGGCCAGCGCCCGCATCGACGTGCAGATTTCGGCCACCCTGATGGAGAAGGTGCTGGGCCTGCGGCTGGAGCA
>JAYVCL010000117.1:0-5353 GCA_043749975.1 Burkholderiales bacterium | reverse complement strand
CTGGCTTTTGCAGACGTGTCGTCCACCGTCGCCCATTGCACGCCCTGGCTGGGCAGCAACGCGGTTGGGTACCACGGCGTCTCGGCGAAGAAGCGCATCAATTCACCGCGCGCCATCTCACCCCCACCGCCAATATCCGCCACCGTGAACAAGCCCAGCATCGCCGCTTGCACCAGGCCCTTGCCGGCGATGTAGCTGTCGACCACGTGAACCTTGATGCCCGGCAGCATCGATATCTGGGCGTCCCACATGAAGCCCGCTCGACGCGTGACGACCCGTTGCATTGAGGTGAACGGCTTCCACTGCTCGGCCGTGGCCGACATGTTGATGGTGCCGGCCATCTCGATGGTGACGGCGGAAACAATCGGCTGGCCATCCTTCAGCACCGCACGGAAGTAGCGTTGCACCGGCGCGGGCAGGCCTTGGAGTTCGTGCGCGTCGTAGTGCGTCGTGTCATTCGGGACGGACGGCTTGACCGTCCCGTCGTTTCGGGCTGCTTCGAGCCCGCGGGCCAAGGTCGCCATGCGGTCGGCCCACCGTTTCGACCCAAACGCAGTGAGGACGATCGCAGCGACTGCCAGCACGCACGCGACCAGACCGATCCACAGCAGCAACGTCATTCGAGTTCCATTGTTCAGGGCCGCGTGTGGTCACACCAGCACCGCTTGCACCGGCCGGCGTAGAGAGGGTGGCAAGGCCGGCCCGCGACCGAAGCGCACCACCAGGTCGGGACGCTGACCGGCGAGTCCAATCGCAGCGGCGAAGGGCGGCCGAACCGATGGCACCTCGACCGGCTGGTTCAGCATCGCGTTGCGGATGCCCAGCGCCGTGGCCTGTAACGCAAAGCGCTCGTAGCAGCGACCCACTTCGACCCAGTGCGCCTTGTCGGCAGCGTTGCCGACGAACACCGCAATGCCCGCAGAACTGCGAATCTGTCGCGCGTATTTGTCGTTTTCGCTCTTCGGCGTGAAGAACAAGCCAAAGGCCAGATCGCCGATCCAGGTCGGGATCGACGGGTTGCCCGACGACACGCCGTACAGGCCGTCTCTGGTGCGAACCGCATCGGCGCCATTGAAACGAATCCAGGCCTTGAGTTCCTTGACGAACGCCGGGTCGGCCATCTGGGCGGTGTTGCCTTGAATCACATGGTCGAGCACCTGTTCCATCGCGCTGCGTTCAGTGAGCAACAACACCCGCACGCCGTCGGCCGTGCCGGCACGCTCAATCAGGCTCAACTCCTCGTTCGACAGCGGCTTCGAGTCGTACTCGCCTCGTGTGCACTGCCGCTGAGGAATGGCCTTGAACAGTGACGAGGCCCGGGCTCGGGTGGGTGCCAGTGCCACGCGGACAGCATCGCTCGCAGCATCGAAGCGGGCCTCGCCCGCGAGGCCATGGGCCAGCGCCGCCTGCACCAGGTTTTCGGTGGCACATCCGAGCGAGACAAACAGATGATGGTCGTCTGGATCGACCGCCGGAGTACGCCGCGACAAGTCGGGCAGGATCGAGATGGCCTTGTCTTCGACGGCAAATTTCCAGCACTGGGTGTTGTGACTGGAGGGGGCCAGCGTTGCGTAGCGAACGAGCTCCTTGTCGAGCGCCGCGCCATCGAATCCGTCCAGCCCGCCATGGCGCCATGTTCGTGCTGCGGCAGCCTCGTATCCCTCGGCGTCGGTGCCCCGTGAGCAAGCGGACAGGGTCGCTGAGCCACCGAGGATTGCCGGTGCGCAAGAAACGAACTGCCTGCGGGTGGTGAGGGTCATGATTCTTGTCCGATCGTCATGCCACAGCACCGAACAGCACGCCTGTGCACCGGCACGCATTCGCCCGCAGCCATAGCCATCGCTCCCGCCACCAGACCCGCCACACCGGTCACCAGGATGTTGTGCTGGCTGGCACCGGCAGCGGCGACCCCGACCACCAGGCTGGCGGTCGACACGATGCCGTCGTTGGCACCGAGCACCGCGGCACGCAACCAGCCGATGCGATCGGTGCGATGGCGTTCAGGGTGGGTGCTGCGGGCCATGGGGTTCCTGTTCAAACGCTGGCTGCGGCTGCGTTGTTCAGCACCCCGTCCACATGCACCTCCAGCCACCATTCGAGCAGTGCCAGGTGCCACAGCTTGCTGCCCCGGATGCGCGTGAAGTACGCCTCTGGATTCGCCAGCAGTTTGTCAACGTAGCCGCGCTGGTACAGGCCGCGCCGGATGCAGGCTTCCGACTGGAGGATGCCGCGCATCAGTTCCAGGAACGGCCCGCGCACGTGCTTCAAGGCCGGCACCGGGAAGTAACCCTTTGGGCGGTCGATCACCGCGTCCGGGATCACGCCGCGCGAGATCGCCTTGAGCGGGTACTTGCCGCCTTCTTTGAGCTTCAGTTCGGGCGGCATGCTGGCGGCGAGTTCGACCAGTTCATGGTCGAGGAAGGGCACCCGCACTTCCAGGCCCCAGGCCATCGGCATGTTGTCCACGCGCTTGACCGGATCATCGACGATCAAGGTGGTGGCGTCGAAGCGCCAGACTTCATCGAGAAACGAGTCGGCCTGCGGCTTGGCCAGTTCGCGAGCGACCAGGTCGGTCGTCACATCGGGAACGTGCCACGCCGGCGCGATCATCTCCAGGTACTCGGCATGATCACGGTCGAAATAGTGGCGACTGAAACGCTCGACCGCCGGGCCGACTTCAGCGTCCATCAACGGGTACCAGAAGTAGCCGCCGAACACCTCATCGGCACCTTGTCCCGCCAGCACCACCTTCACCTCTTTCGACACCCGCTCACTGAGCAGATAGAACGCGATCACGTCGTGGCTCATCATCGGCTCGGTCATGGCCGCCACGGCCTCGGGCAGCCGCGCCAATACCTCGCTGTCGGGGATCAGGAACTTCTGGTGGCGGGTCTTGAATTGCGCCGCAATCAGGTCCGAGAACTCGAACTCGTCGGCCTTCTCTGCGCCCACACTGACCCCCGCGATGCCCTCGAAGCCGATCGAGAACGTCAGCAAGTCGTCCACGTGATCGGCCAGCAAGCCGACCAGCAGGCTCGAATCCAGCCCACCCGACAGCAGCACACCTACCGGCACGTCGGCGGCCAGCCGATGGCGGTCGAGCGCGCGCACCAGCACCTTGCGGGTCGCATCCAGCCACTCGGCCTCGGTCAGGGGCTGTGGCGGCCGTGTGGCGTCCAGGGTCCAGAACACCGTGTGCGTGATCGACCCGTCCACACGCACGGTCATCGTTGTTGCGGGCGGCAGTTTGCGCACGCCGCTCAGCACCGTGCGCGGTGCCGGTACCACGGTGTGCAGCGTGAAGTGGTGGTGCAGCGCGACGGGGTCGATGCGGGTGTCGACGCCGCCACCCGCCAGCAGCGCCGGCAAGCTCGACGCGAAGCGCAGCCGCCCTGCATCCTGCGCCAGGTACAGCGGCTTGATGCCGAAACGGTCGCGCGCCAGGAACAGGCTGGCGCGGTGCCCATCGCCTGTGTCGCGTGTGTCCCAGATGGCAAAGGCGAACATGCCGTAGAAGCGCTGCACGCACCGCTCACCCCAGGCGTGATAGGCCTTCAGGATCACTTCGCTGTCGCCTTCGGAGAAGAAGGCATAGCCCATCGCGATCAGCTCAGTGCGCAGCTCGCGGTAGTTGTAGATGGTGCCGTTGAACACCAGGGTCAGTTGCAGCGCGGTGTCCACCATCGGCTGGTCGGCACTCGGTGACAGGTCGATGATCGCCAGTCGCCGGTGGCCGAAGGCCAGCGGCCCGTCGGCGAACGTGCCGGCGTGGTCCGGCCCGCGGCGGGCCAGTTGTTCGGACATGCGCTCGATCGCCTGCAGGTCGGGCGATGCGCCGTCGAATCTCAGTTCACCGCAGATGCCGCACATGCAATCGCCGAGACCGACCGGGGGCGTTCATCGACAAGGCGGCTCGCTGGTGCCTGGCGACCTGTTCGAGCAGTGCGATGGCGTGCTGCTCGTTGCAACGGCCGACAACAGCGAATCGGGAGCATCGGTCGCGCCGAACAGCAACTCGCGCATCCGCTGGCGCTCCGCGACGCTGGGCCAGCCGGCATCTTCGGGCGCGGTTTTCACGTCAGGGTGGTGGGGAAGGGCAGCCGGTGCGGTCGCCCGATCGACATGCCCTTGCGCGTCGAAGCTGACGCGGCTGTAGGTCTCGTTGACCACGGTTTCGGGCTCGTCGTTCTTCAGACGGACATACCAGTCGGCCAAACGCAAGGTCTGGCCGGCCAGAGCCGGGGCCGACGCCTGGCCGCGAGCCAACGCGACATACAACGCATGCGGGACCGCGTGGACACCATCCTCGTCGAGCAGGAACACGTAGGAGGCGTGCCCTGCGACCGCTGTGCTGTCGCCGACGCAGGCCTGCAGGCTCTGACCCGACGCATCGGACGTGCTGTACACCGGCGCAAAGCCGCCACCCGGCGTGCGGAAGTTGGTGGTCTGCCCCTGATACAGCCGAGCCGCCACCCACTGCACCGCACCGTCGTAGGTGTAGGCGCGCAGGTCGAACTTCATGGCCTTGGTGGACTGTTCAAGCTTCATCGCGTCCGGGTCGTCCACCATTCGCTCCCCTGGCGCGACGATGGCCTGGGCGACGTAGTCTCCAGCCAGGATGTCCTGCCAGACGCGCTTCGTCAGCTTGTCCCCGCGATAGGCCGCGCGGCTGCCGAAGCCCGCGACGGGCTTGAAAAACAAGCTGCGACGCGCGTCCCACAAGCGCTGTGCATCGGCGGCGTCGACCACCTCGGTGCGAGGCACGTGCGCGAGCAGGACTTGCTGCGTGGCTTCGGGCACGCCCAAGGCCTGCAGCCGCGCCGCATCGCTGAACAGCGCGAGGTGTCGTTTGTCGGCGTACAGCGCGTGGGCCTGCGGATGCGGTGTCAGCACGACGGCTTGCTGCAGCCAGGCTTCGCGCAGCGCGGCGCTGCCCGGCTGCTCCAGGTAGAAGTCGGTCAAGCGGTTGTAGACCAGATCGATGGCCAGGTCAGCGTGCCACAGCACGCCGTCGCGCCATTCGAGCGCGGCCGGGTCGGCGATGACCGCGCGCAGGCCATGCCGCTCGAACAACGCCTGGAACAGCACAAACTCGGGGTAGAGGTACTGCTCCTCGGGTGCCGTGTCGACGATGGCGATGTTGGCCAATGGAGCCTTGTTTCTGGCCGGGCCCGACAGATGCCATTCATGGCGAAACATGTCGACGATGCGCTGCTCGAAGGCTGCCACGGTGGCCAGCGTGGGCACCATCCGATCCACCGCCGCGCAGCAGGCCCGCTGGGCCCGCGCCAGCAGCGCATTGAGCATCGCCCCACCGGCGTTGGTGTTGATCTCGATCAGCCCCAGACGACCT
>JAYVCL010000116.1:0-5860 GCA_043749975.1 Burkholderiales bacterium | reverse complement strand
CTCGTAGCGGGCGGCCGTGCAGTTGCGCAGCATGGCCAGGCACCAGCGGATCAGGTTCAGGTCGAGGTGCGGGCGAATCACCAGCGGGCGGTGCTGCATCAACAGCCACCGGATGGCTTTCAGCGGTACGCCCGGCCCTGCCCACGGTGCCGAGTAGCCCGGCGACACCTCGCCCGCGTTGGCGTAACTGGTTTCCAGCCCCGGCGCAGGTTGCCGGTCGACGACGGTGACCCCGTGCCCTGCCAGCGCGAGCTGGTAGGCCGACGTGACACCGATGACGCCGCTGCCCAGAACGATGACTTTCATATGACTTTCATGCAAAGCTCCACGATTCAGGATAACGCGCGACTCATCGCCAAAAATCCCGCGATGGTTGAACCTGACCGCGATTTCATCTGTTTTTAGACGCTGATCTTGCCGGTTTGCATCGGTGACTTTGTTCCATTCCGACACGTCGGGCAGCCCCTCTGTCGCGCCGCCTGCAGCGGCGGGATGATGCGGGTCCACCACGTCAACCCAAGGAAATCAAATGCTGCACATCCTCGCTCGCATCACCGTCAAACCTGACTCCGCCGGAGCGGCCCGCGACATCCTCACCAAACTGGTGGGGCAGTCGCGCCAAGAGCCGGGTTGCATCTCGTATGTGCTGTACCAGCAGGCCGCAACGCCGCATGTTTTTCAAACCGTCGAGGCCTGGACCGACCAGGCGGCGTTCGATTCGCACATGGGTTCGCCACATCTTGCGGCGGCCGTGGCGGCTGCCACCCCGATGTTTGCCAACCCGCCGGAAATTCTGCCGTACACGCTGCTGGTGTGAGCTCGACCCCATGGGGCGTGCCTCGGGAAGGGGTCACACAGGGCAGCGAGAATGAAGCCGTTCTCAAAGGAGCCCGATGTCATTCGTTCCCCACTACATCGCCCCCGCCAGCTACGACGATGCGAACGCCGCGCTGGCCCAGGTGCAGGCCATCTATGCCTCGAGCATTGCCCACCTGCGCGACGCTTTGCAACGCTTCGTGGCCGGCGACACCCCCGTCGGCCATGTGCGCGCCTGCTACCCCTTCGTGCGCGTGCGAACCGACACGGTGGCGCGCGCCGACTCGCGCCTGAGCTACGGCTTCGTCAGCGGCCCGGGCACCTATGAGACCACGCTGACCCGGCCCGACCTGTTCGCCGACTACTACCTGGCGCAGTTCAAGCTGCTGCTGCGCAACCACCATGTGGCGATCGAGGTGGGCACCAGCGCGCAGCCGATTCCGGCCCATTTCTCGCTCGCCGAGAACGACCACCTCGAAGGTTCTCTCGACGCCGCCCGCCGCTTGCTGATGCGCGACCAGTTCGATCTGCCCGACCTGTCGGCGATGGACGACGGCATTGCCAACGGCACCCATGAGCCCGCGCCCGGTGCGGCCCAGCCCTTGTCGCTGTTCACCGCGCCGCGGGTCGACTATTCGCTGCACCGGCTGCGCCACTACACCGGCACAGCGCCCGAGCATTTTCAGAACTTCGTGCTGTTCACCAACTACCAGTTCTACATCGACGAATTCGTGCGCCTGGGCCACGCGGCGATGGCTGACGGCGGCAGCGAGTACAGCGCCTTCATCGAACCCGGCAACGTGGTCACGTGCCGCGTCGGTCTGGCCGCGCAGCCCGGGCACGCGGTTGGATCGGCGCCGCCGCGGCTGCCGCAAATGCCGGCCTACCACCTGGTGCGCGACGACGGCGCGGGCATCACCATGGTCAACATCGGCGTCGGCCCGGCCAACGCCAAGACCATCACCGACCACGTGGCCGTGCTGCGTCCGCACGCCTGGATCATGCTGGGCCACTGCGCCGGCCTGCGCACCACGCAGCAGCTCGGCGACTACGTGCTGGCGCACGGTTATGTGCGTGAAGACCACGTGCTCGATGAAGACCTGCCGCTGTGGGTGCCGATTCCGCCGCTGGCTGAAATCCAGGTGGCGCTCGAAGCAGCCGTGGCCGACATCACCCAGTTGAAGGGCTACGACCTGAAGCACATCATGCGCACCGGCACCGTGGCCAGCACCGACAACCGCAACTGGGAGCTGCTGCCGCAGCGAACGCCCGAGCGTCGCTTCAGCCAGAGCCGTGCGATCGCGCTCGACATGGAAAGCGCCACCATCGCCGCCAACGGCTTTCGGTTTCGGGTGCCCTACGGCACCTTGCTGTGCGTCAGCGACAAGCCGCTTCACGGCGAGATCAAGCTGCCCGGCATGGCCAACACCTTTTACCGCGAGCGCGTCGACCAACACCTGCGCATCGGCATGCGGGCGCTGGAACTGTTGCGCGAAGCGGGTGTCGACCAGTTGCACAGCCGCAAGTTGAGGAGCTTTGCCGAGGTGGCGTTTCAGTAATGGTTGCTGGCCGGGTACGACAAATGAGAGCGCAGAGCGGCAAGTCTCTGATCCTCGGCACAATCAGATGCCGGGTGAACGTCGATTTCTATTGCAGTAACTGATTTACGCATCACACAATCCGTTCTGGTTTTCAACCCGGGAGACAGTCGATGAACTACAGAGCCGGCCTGCCAGGCTGGAAACTCGCGGCTCGCGCCGGGTTCCGCATCAACGTCAGGGTCAACGTCATGAAAGACGAAGAGGCAGGCGTCTACGTTGGGACCAGTCCCGACCTCCGCGGCTTGACCGTCGAAGCGCAAACGCTCGAGGAGTTGCGCAGCGAAGTTCACGGTGCGGCTGCCAAGTTGCTTGAGCTCGCACTTCACATGCCGGCACGTGCGAAAACCGAGATCCGTATCTCAGACCCAGTCTCCTGCGCCGCGTGATCGGCTTCTACAAGCAGGTCATCGAGCAGCTCAAGAAGCATGGGTACACGCTCCATGGCCCAAGCAAAGGGTCACATGAAATTTGGTCGAACGGCCGACACAACCAGACGGTTCCGTTCAATTGCAAGTCGCGGTACACAGCCAACGACATCATGAAACAAGCCGGAATCAGCCACAAATTCTGACTTCGACGATCAGGGTCTTGTTTGAAAGAGCCCGCTTCAGCGGGCTCTTTCATGCGTGCATTGGAAACCACTCTGGCGCGCCGCAGGTGGAGACCGAGCGGCTGAGATGCTGGGTACGCTGGCGGCTTTTGCCGCCATCACGCCGTCGTGAAGCGCAGCACCCCATTCGCGTCCGCGCGCCGCACCAGCCGGCCCGCCAGCCACAGCGCATTCAGGTGGGCGATCGACTCGCCCATCGCGAACGTGGTCTGGTGCAGATCGAGCTTGCGCTTGAACAGCACCATCAGCAGATCGGCCGCACTTTGCGGGGCCTGCGCACACGCCGCCAGCACATCGGCGAAGCGCTCGTCGTGGTGCGACTTCAACTGGTCGATGCGGGTGTGCAGGCCGCGGAATGGCCGCCCGTGCGAGGGCAGCACCAAGGTGTCGGCCGGAATCACGCGCATGCGCTCGATCGAGTCGAGGTACTGCATCAAAGGGTCGGCCTCGGGCTCCAGGTCCATCACGCTGACGTTGGTGGAGATGCGCGGCAACACCATGTCGCCCGCGATCAACACGCCGAGCGCGTCGCAGTGCAAGGCCATGTGCTCGGGCGCGTGGCCGTGGCCGGCGTGACACGTCCATTCATGGCCGTTGATGTGCAGTACGGTGCCGTTCATCAGGCGACGGTAGCGCTCGGGCACCATGGGCACCATGTTGGCGTAGTAGTTGGTGCGCTCGCGAATTTGCTGCAGCGAGGCTTCGTCCGACAAGCCGTGTTGGGCCATGAAGTCGGCCGTGGCCTTGCCGCCGATGCCGGCGGTAGAGCCGCTGGCCAGCCGCGCCACGTTGTAGTCGGTGGCGCTGATCCACAGGCGGCAGTCGTGCTCGGCAGTCGACCAGTGTTCGGTCAACCAGTGCGCCAGGCCCATGTGGTCGGGGTGCATGTGGGTGACGATGACGCGCAGCACCGGCAGCCCGCCGAGTTCGTTCGCGAACACCTGTTCCCAGGCGCTGCGGGTGGCGTCGTTGGTAATGCCGCAATCGACGATGGTCCAGCCTTGCCGCTTGCCGTCCGGGCCGCTCGTCTCATCGCGCAGCAGCCACAGGTTGATGTGGTCCAGCGCGAACGGCAGGTTCATGCGCAGCCAGCGCACGCCCGGAGCGACTTCCAGCGTGGTGCCAAGAGCCGGAAGTTCGTCACCCAGCGGGTAGCTCAACTGCATTTCTTGCTCGTTCATCGGTTTGCTCATGGCTTCGCTACACTTTACGTATACGTCAATCAGCCGAGTGTAAGACCCCATGCCCGCCACTGCTGTCGCCGATGCGTCGCCCAAGCTGAACGCGTCTGCGCCGCCCACGTTCACCATCAGCGAACTGGCGCGCGAATTCGACCTGACCACGCGCGCCATTCGCTTCTACGAAGACTCGGGTTTGCTGCAGCCCGCGCGCAGCGGCCGCAACCGCGTCTACAGCGCACGCGACCGCACGCGCCTGAAGCTCACGTTGCGCGGCAAGCGGCTCGGGCTCACCCTGGCCGAGGTGAAAGAGCTAGTCGACATGTACGAATCGCCGCGTGATACGCAACCGCAATTGAACCAGTTTTTGCGCGTGCTGGGCACGCATCGCGAGCAACTCGAACAGCGTCTGATCGACCTGCACGCCACGCTCGACGAAGTGCGCGCGCAAGAAAAAGAAGCGCGCCGCCTGCTCGCACGCAACCCGAAAGCCGCCTGACGATTTCCAGGCTGCTTCGATTTTCAGAGGACTCCCCATGAACCTGCCCGGCCTGAACTTCCAATTGGGCGACGACATCGACGCGCTGCGCGACGCGGTGCGTGATTTCGCGCAAGCCGAGATTGCCCCACGGGCGCAGGAAATCGACCGCAACGACCAGTTCCCGATGGACTTGTGGCAAAAAATGGGCGCACTCGGCGTGCTGGGTGTGACGGTGAGCGACGAATACGGTGGTGCCGGCATGGGCTACCTGGCCCACATGATCGCGATGGAAGAAATCAGCCGCGCGAGCGCGTCGGTGGGCCTGAGCTACGGCGCGCACAGCAACCTGTGCGTGAACCAGATCAAGCGCAACGGCACGTCCGCGCAACGTCAAAAATACCTGCCCAAACTGATCAGCGGCGAGCATGTGGGCGCGCTGGCGATGAGTGAAAGCGGGGCCGGCTCCGACGTGATCGGCATGAAGCTGAAGGCCGAGGAGCGCGGCGGCGTTTATGTGCTCAACGGCAGCAAGATGTGGATCACCAATGGGCCCGACGCGCACACCCTGGTCGTCTACGCCAAGACCGAACCCGAGTTGGGTGCGCGCGGCGTCACAGCGTTCCTGATCGAGAAGGGCATGAAGGGGTTCTCGGTGGCGCAGAAGCTCGACAAGCTGGGCATGCGCGGCAGCCACACCGGCGAGCTGGTGTTCAACAACGTCGAAGTGCCGGCCGAAAACGTGCTGGGCGCGTTGAATGGTGGTGCCAAGGTGCTGATGAGCGGCCTCGACTACGAGCGCGCCGTGCTGGCCGCCGGCCCCATCGGCATCATGCAGGCGTTGATGGACAACGTGGTGCCCTACATCCACGACCGCAAGCAATTCGGCCAGAGCATCGGCGAGTTTCAATTGATCCAGGGCAAGGTGGCCGACATGTACACCACCTTGCAGGCGGGCCGCGCGTTTTGCTACACGGTGGGCAAGAACCTCGACCTGCTGGCAGCGTTGCCGGGCGAGGAGCACGTGCGCCAGGTGCGCAAAGACTGCGCCTCGGTCATTTTGTGGTGCGCCGAAAAGGCCACCTGGATGGCCGGCGAGGGCATTCAGGTTTTCGGCGGCAACGGCTACATCAACGACTACCCGCTGGGTCGGCTGTGGCGCGACGCCAAGCTGTAC